>JANNPN010000378.1:0-7739 GCA_031400185.1 Polyangiaceae bacterium | reverse complement strand
CAACTATTACCTGCGTAAGACCGGCACCAGCCGGCACGGCTTGCCGATGCTGGCCGAGGCCGTGCGCGAGCAGGCCCTGGTGTGTCAGGACTGGTTGGCCAAGGCCTTGGCTGAGCCGTTTGACGGCACGACGGTGGTTGTGACACATTTCGCGCCCAGCCTGCTGAGCGCCGACCCACGCTACGGACACAGCCCGGGCACCGCCGGTTTCTGCAATGCGCTGGACGAGCTGCTGGCGCACGCCCAGCTGTGGCTGCACGGACACCTGCATGCGCCCAGCAACTACGTCCAGTGCGGCTGCCGCGTCAGGGCCAACCCGCTGGGTTATGCCCGAAAAGGGGAGCAGTCCGCGTTTGAGGCGGCCCTTTGCATCGAACTCTGAGGCCGGCCTTGGCCTTGGGTACACTGAGGTTTTGACCGCGGAGCCCCCGAATGAAGATCCTTCTCGCCGTAGATGGCAGTCCCTACACCAAGAAGATGCTGGCCTACCTGACCACGCACGAATTGTTTACCCAGGGCAACGAGTACACCGTGTTCACGGTGCAACCGGTGCTGCCGCCGCGGGCCCGGGCTGCCGTCGGCAAGGAGATCGTCGATGCCTACTACGCTGAAGAGGCCGAGAAAGTGCTGGCCCCGGTATCCAAGTTCTTGCTGCGCCATGGCATTGACGCCAAGAGCAGCTGGAAGACCGGCCACGCGGGCGAGACCATTGCCAAGTTCGCCGACAGCGGAAAGTTCGACCTGCTCATCATGGGTTCGCATGGCTACGGTACGCTGGGCAATCTGGTGATGGGCTCGGTTGCCACGCAGGTGAGCACGATCATGATGTCGCGCGCATCGCCGTAGCTGTAGAGGCCGAGCATGACGTCCGGGAAGCCGTCGCGATCGACGTCGGCGATGGTGAAGCGCTGGTAGATGTTGGTGTGGAAGAGAGGAAAGCTCCACAGAATATCGCCGTTCGACTTGACGGCTTGGATCGAATCGAGCGAGCCGTTGCCGCCGCCGACCAGCATCACGATCTCGGCGTCCGGCGCGTCGTCGAGATTGGCGATGGCCGTGCGGTAGACGGATCGGCCTTCGTTCCACAGCACGGAGCCGTCGCGGTGGAAGACGGCGCCCGCCGAGACGATCTCGACCTCGCCGTCGCCGTCGAGGTCGAACACGATCGGCGGAACCCAGCGATGGGCCGGACCGTCGAAGCGGCCTTCGGTGGTGCCGAGCGCGAACATGCGCTTGCGGATCGCACCGGTCGCCCCATCGAAGATGGCGGCGACGCGGCAATACGTGCCCTGCCCGGGCGCGCCGTCGGCGTACGCGGAGCAATCGCCGAAATTCGAGTTGGCGGTGGCGCCGACGACGATGCTCGGCGGCTCGCCCGGCGCGAGGCGTGCGATCGTCGGGATGGTTTCCCACGCGTAGCCGTTGGTGCGCGTCACATCCACCGAGAGGATATCGGTCAGGTACTTGGGAACGCCGGTACGCGCGTTCAGGGCGATGTAGCGATCCGCGACGTTGCCGCCGTCGCGGGCGCATTCGACCGGCATGACGATGTCGGGGATGCCGTCGTCGTCGACGTCCCCGACGGCCGGGCTCACGGTGAGGAAGTAGTTGCAGTCGTTGTAGGGGGCGGGCAAGCCGCCGATCGACCACAACGTGCTTCCCGTCGGCCCGTCGATCGCGGCCAGGCCCACGTTGCCGTGGCGCAGGATTACGTCCGGGTTGCCGTCGCCCGTGACGTCGGCCACGCGGTGCGAGTAGGCGAAGGCGTCGGGGAGCGCCTGGTAGCGCACGACCGGCTGGAAGGTCGGTCCGGGATACGTCGGCGGCGCGTCGTAGGTGAACGCGCCGTCGGTGCCGAAGCTCGTGAGCGTGCCTTTGGCGGGGTCGCTCAGCTTGGTCGACGTCAGCGGGTGCCCGAGCTGGTCGAGGTCGTTTCCGAGCACACCCGGCGCGGCGACGGTCAGCGACTGCCCGAGCACGACCTCGTAGCGGTCGTTTTCCGGGATCACGTGATTGACCGGAGTCGCGGTCGCGGTGACCGTGACGGTCGGCGTCGCCGTGCGGGTCGGCGTCGCCGTGCGGGTCGCCGTCAGCCCCGGGCCGCCCGGCGTCGCGGTGCTGGTCGCGGTCGCGGGGTTGCCCGTCACCGTGGCAGTGACCGTTGCGGTCGGGCTGGTCGTGACCGTCGCGGTCGTCGTGGCGGACGGCGTCGGGGTCGGCGAGAGCGTCGGCGTCGACGAGGCCGTGACCGTCGGCGTCGGGCTCGGTGTCGCCGTGCGCGTCGGCCGCGGCCCCGTGATCTCGACCGCGCCCATGTCGAACTCGGGGCCCCCGGGACGTACGCCCGGGGACAGGTAGTCCGCCTCGAAGACGTCGGTCGCGATGCTCGTGCCCTCGGCGCGCGGGTCGAGCCCCGTGTCCGCCGCGGGCGAGGTGTCGGCGAGGCTGAAGTCGTCGTCGACCGAGTCGAGCACGTGGTCGGGCCCGGCGAGATCGAAGAAGACGTTTGCGAGGACCGCGCAGTCCGGGTTCGCCGCGACCCCGGGACCTTCGGTCCCGGTCGGCGTCACGTTGCCGGTGTCGGCCGGGCCGAATGGCGGACCCTGGACCTCACCGCGGGCGTTCCCGCAGATCAGGTTGTTGCGAATGTCGGCGTCGGCGTCCGCGGAGGGATGCGGCGCACGCAGGAAGCGAACGCCGTGACGCGTGCCGCCCCGGCCGTCGCGGCGGGCGCCGTTGAAGGCGATGACGTTGTTCCAGACCGAGACGCGGGCCCCGCGCGCCAGAACGAGCGCGTTTCCTTCGTTCCGGACGAACGTGTTGCCGACGACGTACGCGCGCCCGGCATGGCTCCGGAAGCGCACCGCCTGTCGGCGGATGCCCGAGAGGACGTTGTTCGCGAGGACGGTTCCGGCATTGCCGCGTCCGATGTCGACGCCGCCGAGACACTCGCGCGCGCTCCCGACGTGGAGCCGGTTGCGCTCGAGGTGGATGCCGGTGCCGCCGCTCGACCCGCCGCGCAGCTGGATCCCGCGCTTCCCGGCGCCCTCGATCCGGAACCCCCGGAGCGTGACGAAGCTCGACTTCCGGAAGATGACCGCATACCCGCGCTGGCAGCGATCGGGCGCGCCGCGCAACAAGACGTCGCCCACGCCCGCCGCGGGATCGGCCTCGATCGTGATGCGATTGCTTTCGAGCGCCAGCGCGCCCGCGTTCTTGCCCGTGATCCGCAGCTGCTCGACGTACACGCCCGCGAGGACGCGGACCGTCTCACCGGGTCCGACGGCGTCGATCGCGGCCTGGATGGTCGTGAAGCACGGCGTCTCGCCGCCGCACGTGCCGGCAACGTCGACCCATGAGACGCCGCCCGCGGCCTGCGCTTCCCCTCGCCCGAGCGAATCCACGGGGAAATTCTGCATGAGGAGGAGGACGATCAGAATGCGGGCAACGGCACGGAAGAGAGGCGTCCGCTGGAATCGGTCGAAGTCGGCGTGCATGTGTCAGGTCTCCGGAAGGGGGAGTGGACGGCGCCGCAGCCTCGCACGAAGCGCCGCGCCGAGACAACGAGAATCGCAGATGAAATCCGCTCGTGCGCCGGCCTGGCGCATTGCTTCCGCCGTGGGCACGCTGCCTACGGAGCGGTCATCGGCGCGACCCGGTAGAGCTCAGAATCGCCCATCGTCGCATCGAGAAACGATGGTCGCGTCCTTGATATTGGCGCACGGCACGGCACACTGCGGTCGAGTGTCGGCCCTTAACCGAGAACACCCGCGAGGGTGAATATGCCGATCGGCGTACTGCGGTGCGGGACCCGATGAGCCCGCCGCCGCTGTCCCACGAGGAGCACCTCGAGGTGCTCGCCTGCATCGAGGAGATTCATCGCTGCCGGTCGCTGGCCGCGTTTGCCGAGCACGTGCTTCGCGCCCTCGCGCCGCTCATCCCGAGCAACCTCTCCGCGTTCAACGAGCTGAACGTCGCGCGCAAGCGCCTCGGCGTAGTCATGAGCCGACGCGTCCCGGACGAGGATCGCTTGCGCGGCGTGTGGGAACGTCACAGCGGGCAGCACCCGATCATCCGGTACGCGCTCGAGACCGGCGACGGACAGGCGATGATGATCTCCGACTTCCTGAGCGCGGACGAGTTTCACAGGCTGGAGATCTATCGCGAGATGTACCGCCTCGTGGACGCCGAGGATCAGCTGAGCGTCGTCCTGCGCACGGACAAGGGCGTCATGATCGCGCTCGCGTTCAACCGCGATCGTCGCGACTTCACCGAACGGGAACGGGTGAAGCTGAACCTCGTGCGGCCGCACATCCTGCAGGCGTACGCCAACGCCGAGGAGCTCGCGGGGCGGCTCGACGAGAAGCGCGACCTCCAGACGGCGCTCCGCGAGACCGGCCACGGCTTGATCGCGGTCGACGACGGCGGCAGCGTCGCTCACGCGACCCCGGGCGCTCCCGAATGCGTGACGCGATTCTTCCGGGGCGCGGAGTCGGCCGAGATCCTCCCGGGGCCGCTCACGGAATGGCTCGCCTCCGACCCGCACACGCCGTTCACCCTGCACGCCGGCGACGCGACGCTGATCGTCCGGAGCCCGCGGCATACCGCGCGCCGGTTGCTGCTCCTGAGCGAGACCCGGCACCGCCGGCTCCCCGGGGAGCGGCTCACCCCGCGCGAGATCGAGGTGCTGCGCTGGATCGCGGAAGGGAAGTCGAATGCCGAGATCGCCACGATCCTCGGCATGTCGCCCGGGACCGCGAAACAACACGTGCAGAACATCCTCGCCAAGCTCGGCGTCGCCAACCGCACGGCGGCAGCGGCGCTCGCGCGCGAGTACGGCCTCATCCTCTCGTGAAACGCGGCACCGACGCCCCGCTCTCGCACGACGAGCATCTCGAGCTGCTCACCTGCATTCAGGCGCTCTACCGCTGCCGCTCGCTGACGGCGTGTTGCTCGGCGAAGAGCGACAGCGGCCGCTCCCGAACGGCGCGCGCCTCACGAACCGCGAGGCGGAGGTGCTGCAGTGGCTGGCTGCGGGGACATCCAATCCGGAGATCGCCGCGATCTTGGGGATCGCGGCGGGCACCGTGAAGCGCCATGTCGAGAACGTGCTCGCGAAGCTCGGTGTCCAGAACCGGACGGCGGCGACGGCTCTCGCTCGGGAGCGCGGTCTCGTCGGCGGAAAATAGCGCTTTTCGCGCTTGCCCTCACGCGCGGGGGTCGCTTATACGCAGCCCATGAGCGTCGCGCGTTTGCACGCCGAGCCCGCCGTCCGACGGCCGTCCGATCGCTCGCGCGAGAAGCCGATCGAGACCCCGCTGTCGGTCGAGCGCCGCACCGCGCTCCGGAACGAGCTGCTGGCGGAGACGCCGCGCTACTACGTCCCGTGGATGCACCTGTTCGTTCCGTCGCTATTTGGCATCGCCACGATCACGATCGCGCTGTCGTCCATTCGCGATCTGCAACCGCTCGAGCTTCTGACGGTCCCGCTCGTCTACCTCTTCGCGAACGCCTTCGAGTGGTGGATCCACGGCGCGGCGCTCCACCGCCGTCATCCGCTGGCGCCGGTGCTCTACGACCAACACACACCGAAGCACCACATGCTGTACGTGACCGACGACATGGCGATACGCGACACGCGCGAGTATCGCCTGGTGCTGATCCCCGCCTTCGGCCTGTTCCTCGTCATCGTAGGCCAGATCGGCGCGTGGCTCGCGCTCACGTGGCTCGGGTTTGCCAACATCGCCTGCCTCTACGCCGCGACCGCGATCGGCTACGCGGTGAGCTACGAGTGGCTGCACTTCTCGTATCACCTGCCGCACGAGCACCCGGTCGCGCGCAACCCCATCATCACGCGGCTCGCACGCCATCACGCCGTCCATCACGACCCGCGCATCATGCAGCGCTGGAACATGAACGTGACGGTGCCGCTCATGGATCACGTCATGGGCACGGCGGTCGACTCGGTCGAGGACGCCGAGCGTCGGCGTTCGGCGCGCGTGGGTTAGGTCGGGTCGTTCGCGGGAGTCGCGGCGCCGCCCGCGGCGCCCAGCTGCCGGTGTGCTCAGATCAAGGGGGGGCCGACGGTTTTGAACTTCAGCGTGAAGCACTCGCCGATGTCTTTGCTCACGAAGTGCACCACCCCGGAGATCTTGGTCGGGTTGAACGTTCCCTTGGCGAACTTGAGCTTGCCGACGGCGAAGGTGTTGGCGATCGGACCGACCATCGGGAAGCTCACACCCCCGGCCATCCAGAAGAGGCCCTGGACCGACGTCTGACCGTTCAGGGTCGTGACGATGCCCGTCCCCTGCGGGTTCGTAGCGACGCGCCAGCTGTCGCGGCCGTCGTAGAGCAAATAGAACTTGCCGCCCGGGTCGAGGTCGAGGAAGTCGGTCGCGAAGTCGACCGCCGAGTGCCCCGGCAAGATCTCTCCCCGCAAGACCGAGGCGAGGATCTTGTCGTTGACCTTGCCGACGATATCCTTCGATCCCGGAGGGAACGCGATGTCGGTCTGGTTGGTCTTCCCCTTGATCGAGAGCTGGAAGACGAAGGTCTGGCCGGTCCCCTCGGCGTGACGGGGGGTCGGCCAGAACCAGAGGCCGACGGCGAGGACGGTAAGCAGGACGAGGCAACGGCGCATGACGAGCTCCTTTGGTCGACGGTACGGCCGCCCCGACTATCCCGCAGACCCCCGCGCTGGATCAAGCGCCGACGCGAGCGCTCCGCAGGAACGTGCGACAGACGATTCCGCCCGCGACCAAGGAAACCGTCGCGTAGAGCGTGACGAACAGCTGCGCCCACAGGATCTGCCCGAATAGCAGGCCGACCGCGAGGATCGTGACGCCGTTGTCGTGCGACATCAGGCTGATTGCCCGGTAGGCGCGCCGCGCCTGCGAGGTGCCGGCGCTCGCGACGATCGCTTGCACCTCGGCGGACGCCCCCGGCGCGAGCGGCAGCGCGTCGGCGCGGAGGCGGCGCGCGACGTCGCCGATCGAGCCCGGCTGGAGACCGACGATCTGCAGCCAGCCGAACACGTATCCGAACCACGGGACGAACCCTCCCCGGGTCGTGACCGCACGGCGCTTCGCGAGCAGGTCCTCATACACGACGTCGGTGCCGGCGGTGAGCGCTGCCGTCAGCTTCCGGAGATAGAAGTCGTGCGCCCACGCGGCGAGCGCGCCCGACGCGATCATCGCGAGGGTGAGCGTGCCCGCCGGTGCGGCCGGATGGACGGTACGCACGAACGCGTACATGCCCGCGGCGAGCGCCAGGTAGGCGATCGCGTCGCCGAGGATGTCGTAGGTGTGGCCGAGGGCGCTCGCGGTGCCGCGCGCCCGCGCCAGCACCCCGTCGACGCAGTCGAGGAGAAGGTGCAGCTCCCAGAGCACGGCCGCGACGACGAGCGCCGCCGGCGAGCCGCCGAGCGCGACGGGAAGCGCGGCGGCGACGCCGAGCGCGGTGCCCGCGAACGTGACCTGGTCCGCCGTGATCCGCGTCGGCAGGAGTGGGACGACCCGCCGTGCGACCGGATAGCGATAGAACCGATTCGCGGGGTCGGTCATCGCCGCGACCGCAGCATCGACGGTCGGGGTGGTCGTTGGGCCGTACGCGGACACGTCGCGGTCCGCCATGGTGACAGGCGCCGCGCCCGCTGAAAAGCCCGCAGCGGGCACCGTCTCGAACGACGGGCGGCCGTCGTCTCACGGAAAAGCGAGACGTGGCCGCCCCACGCGCGCCCC
>JANNPN010000369.1:0-18874 GCA_031400185.1 Polyangiaceae bacterium | reverse complement strand
TCTGGGGCGAGGACTGGGACGACCTCCTGGCACGCGATCCGGATGGCCTGCTCGTCCGCCGCATGGGCGAGGTCGTCGACGGTAACTACCAGAAGTACACGGTCGAGTCGGGGGCCTACATCCGCGAGCACTTCTTCGGCGTCGAGCCGCGCTTGCTGGCCCTGGTCGAGAACCTGACCGACGCGAAGCTGAACCGGCTCCGGCGCGGCGGCCACGATCCCGAGAAGGTGTTCGCGGCGTATCAGGCGGCGGTCGAGCACCGCGGCGCGCCGACCGTCATCCTCGCGAAGACGATCAAGGGCTACGGCCTCGGCGCCACCGCGGAGGGCCGCAACATCTCGCATCAGGCGAAGAAGCTCTCGGGAGTCGAGCTCCGCGCCTTCCGCGACCGGCTCGGCATCCCGATCGCCGACGCCGCGCTCGAGGACATGCCTTTTCACAAGCCCGCCGACGACAGCGAGGAGATGCAGTACCTTCGCGAGCGCCGTGCCGCGCTCGGCGGCGCCGTGCCCCGCCGGCTCGTGCGCTCGCAGCCGCTTTCCTCGATCCCGACGGACTTGCTCGACGAGTTCCGCACCGGGAACGGCGACCGCGAGGTCGCCACGACGCAGGTGCTCGTCAGCATGCTGCGCCGCCTGATGAGCGACCCGGCGCTCGGCCGGCTCATCGTGCCGATCGTCCCCGACGAGGCGCGCACGTTCGGCATGGACTCGCTCTTCAAGAAGTTCGGGATCTACTCGCAGCAGGGCCAGCGCTACGAGCCTGTCGACTCCGACATCGTCGCCTACTACCGCGAGGCCGAGGACGGACAGCTGCTGGAAGAGGGCATCACGGAGGCCGGCGCGATGGCATCGTGCACCGCCGCGGGCACCGCGTACGCCGCGCACGGCGTGAACACGATCCCGTTCTTCTTCTTCTACTCGATGTTCGGGTTCCAACGGGTCGGCGACCTGATCTGGGCCCATGCCGACGCGCGCGGCAAAGGCTTCCTCGTCGGCTGCACCGCCGGGCGGACGACGCTCGCGGGCGAAGGCCTGCAGCACCAGGACGGCCACAGTCACCTCCTCGCGAGCACGGTGCCGACGGTGCGCGCCTATGATCCGGCGTACGCGTACGAGCTCGCGGTGATCGTCGCCGACGGTATCCGCCGCATGTACGGCGCGCGCGAGCACGCGTTCTACTACCTGACCGCGATGAACGAGCCGTACCTCCAGCCCGCGATGCCTGCCGGCGCCGACGTCGGCATCGTGAAGGGCCTCTACAAGGTGCGCCCCGCCGCCGACCCGACGATCGGCCCGCGCCTCCACCTCTTCGGGAGCGGCCCCATCCTGCGCGAGGTGCTGCGCGCGCAGGCCCTGCTCGCGACCGTCGGAGTGGCCGCCGACGTCTGGAGCGTCACGAGCTGGAGCGAGCTCCGCCGCGACGCGCTCTCGTGCGAACGCTGGAACATGCTGCACCCGCAGGAGCCGCCGATCACGTCGTGGCTCGCGCGCTCGCTCGCAGCCGAGCCGTGGCCGATCGTCGCCGCGAGCGACTACATGCGGAGCGTCGCGGACCAGATCGCGCCGTTCGCGCCGGCGGGCTTCCGCGCGCTCGGCACCGACGGGTTCGGCCGGAGCGAGACCCGCGAGGCTCTCCGCCGCTTCTTCGAGGTCGACGCCGAGTGCGTCGCCGTCGCCGCCCTCTACGAGCTCGCTCGCCGGGGTGCGGTCGGACCTGGGAAGGTCGAGGAGGCGATCGCGGCGTTCGGGATCGCGACCGACGGGCCTGATCCGTGGACGCGGTGAGGCCGGAAGGATCAGGTCGGCAACAGTGACATGCGATCGCTCGCGGTGCGCTTCGCAACCGATGATCTCCCGCGGACCGGCCGTTGGCCGAGCGCACCGTCCGCGGTCAGCCGGCTACGTCACCCGGGTCCAGCAATCCGTGGCGACGCCAACCGACCCGCAATAGCCACGTTCTGGCGGAGGAGACGGCGCGGCGGCTCGTCGTCGTCGGTTCGTCATCGGATGCCCCGATCGTGCGTCGCCACCCGGCAAACCAACGCCCCGATGAGGCGGGATCGAGAGCGATCCGCCTTGCGGCCAGGGCACGCTTCGCCTTGACAGCGTGACGGCGGGCGTTGAGCAGCACGTACCGGAGCGCGTTCCGGACTTCCTTCGGCGTCGGCAGCAACCGCGAGTGGTATCGATCCACGAACACGCGCCCGGTCCGTTTGGCGACCCGGTTGACCGCCCGCGCGAGCCGGGCGCCCATCGCTTCATCCCCCGCCCTGCCTCCGCCATATTACTTGGCATACGACCTATTTTAGCTGATGTGACATGCCAAATCACTGATACTTCATGAACTACCACTTGCCTGACGCACTGCGTCTGTCACTATGCCGGTATGCTTTCGGTGGACACCAGGCTCGGTCGGACGCTCACGAGGCTCCTCGACGAGCTCGCCTGGGGGGCGGCCCGGAAGGCCGTCGACGTCGTCCGCTATCAGCCCCGCCAGCTCGACCTCGTGCTCGCGTGTGGGGCCGATCAGCCCGAAGTTCCGGCCCCCTTTGCACGCTGGCTCGTGGACGCGCGCACGTGGCCGCCGCTGCGACGCGCCTCCGAGGTTCCCCACCGACTCGTCCGCCTCGTCGCCGCCGAGGCCGCGCGCTGGCTCGGGCCGACAGGGTCGGCCGTCGTCCGTTGGAGCTCCGGCGCCCTCGCGGCCGCTGCGGACCACGCCGGTGCATCGACCCTGCAGCAGCCGCTCCGCGCCCGGGCCCACCCGGGCATGCTGGTCCCGCACCCGCACTACGTCGCGGTGATCGCGGTCGACATGCGCGGCTTCTCGCATCTGACGGGCGTACTGCACGACACGCAGTACCTCGCGGACATCATCGGCGAGTACTTGACCGAGATGACCGAGATCATCGAGCGCCATCGTGGGGTCGTCTTCCAGTACACGGGTGACGGCCTCCTCGCGATCTTCTTGCCCGAGCTCGCCGGCAGCGACGCCGCGACCATGCTCGACCGCGTCGTCCACGAGGCCGGGCGCGCCCTGCACGCTCGCTTCGACGATCTGAACGCGCGCTGGCGCGCCGAATGGCGTAACGCCGGCCGCGACGTCGCGACCATCGGGCTCGGAGTGGGCGTGAGCTACGGCCGTGCGACGATCGGCCTCCTCGGTCCGTCCGGCAAGAAGCAGTTCGGAGTGATCGGCGAGCCCGTGAACCAGGCCGCCTATCTCTGCTCGCAAGCCCCCCCAGGCACACTGCTGGTCGAGCGCGATGCGTTCGCGCGCGCCGGCGCGCCGGTCCCCGCCGAGCCGGTCATGCGCCTCCGCTCGAAGAAGCGCCATCAACGCGTCGACACGATCCGCCTGCACTTCGGATGCGCCCGTCCGAAGCGGCGGCGTGTGTTCGGCTAGCGACCCGCGCTCGCGACATACACCGCCTCGATCGCTCGGCAGGCCGAAGCCCTCGTAGAGCGAGGCGTTCACGAGCACGCTCACCGCACCGTAGAAGAGCGGCAGGTCGGCGTCGGCGAGCGGGCCGATCAGCCGCACCCGCTCGCGCGGCAGGTTCGGGCGATAGCCGGGACGGATGCGGCCGGCGAGCACGAGCTCGGCGTCGGGCAGCTCGTGCGCGACGCGTCCGAAGGCCGCCGCCAGCAGCTCGACGTTCTTCCGCCGCTGCAGCGTGCCGAGGTGCGCGATCAGCCTGCACTTCGGATGCGGCGCCGCGTCAGCGCGGTTTCCGGACACCGTTCGCGGGTTGAGCGCCCGCGGCGATCGGCTAACTCGGTTACCGACGGTCCGATGCTCGACTCCACGCGTCTCATGGAATTGGCGGAGCGCCATGCCGCGGGGTACCGTTCCTCGCAGCCCTTCCCGCACGCGGTGATCGACGATTTCCTCCCGATCGAGATGGCCGAACGCATCCTCGCGGAGTTCCCGACGCCGGAGCAGATCCGCTGGCACCGCTTCGACCGCCCACCGAGAAGAAGCTTGCCACGACGCAGCTCGAAGAGATTCCTCCGGCCGCGCGCCTCCTGCTCCATGAGTTCAACTCTCCGCCGGCCCTGCGCTTCTTGGAGGCGCTACCGGAATCCCGAGACTCATCCCCGACCCCTACCTTCGCGGAGGCGGTCTGAGCACGGTCGCCCGCCGTCGGTTGATGATGGGCTCCATGTTGGCCACCGACGAGCCCGATGACCAGCCCCCGCCACGCATCGCGTACCGGCCTCTACGAGGCCCTGATCCGCGAGCCCTTCGCATGGGTACTGCCGTTTGCCACAGATCCGCTGAGGACTCAGCCGACCCGGCGCGGAAGCTCTTGCGTATTAAGCTTGGCGGTGAAGCCGAGGGAGCTGCGGAAGCCACCCGGGTGCAGCAGCAGGCCGAGCCCGTTGCCGCCTCCGACAAGTCCGGGCGGCGTGCAGTGCAGCTCGCTCGCCCACCAGCCCGGGTCATAGAACAAGCCCGCGATCTCGGTGTGGTGCGCCTCGTCCGTGAACAAGTAACTGCCCTCTTGCAGCAGCGGCCACAGGTACCGCAGGCATTCTCGCACCGAACTAGTCAGGTCGGCGTCGACGAACGCGAACACGAGCTGCGCGTCGAACCCGGGCAGTGTCTCGCGGAAGAGCCCCTTGTGGAACTCGCAGACGTCAAGCACGCCGTACTTGCGAATGTTGTCCTGAACCTCTTTCAGCGAGCCCGCGTACGCGCCGCCCTCGTAGGTGTGGAATTGAAGCTCAGAGAGCACCAGGTGCTCCTTGTCGCCGGCCTGAGGTGCGGGCAGGCCCTCGAAGCTGTCGAACAGATGCAGGCGGCGGCCGGTCAGCGCCGCAAGGCGCGAGAGGTTGACGGCACTGCCGCCCTTGAAGCAGCCGCACTCGACGAGGTCGCCCGGCAGGTCCTTCGGAATCCGCAGGACTTTGCCGGCCATGATCAGGTGGTAGAGAAAGTTGGACGCGCTCTCCACGCGCACGTTGTTTCGGATCGTGATGGCTAGGAAGTGGAGCTTGGTGAACAGTCCTACGCCGTACTCACGTCCCGTATCGCGCGAGAAGAACTCGCGGGCGACGACCGGCAGCAGCATCATTGTTACGAGAGCAGACGGCACGCGCCGAAGTGAACTTCTTCGCACATCGATCTCCAAACAAAGCTGAGCATGCGGCTCACTGGCCTGTCAACGCGCGACTCGGGCAGGTGCTGTCCTGTTTCGGCCCTCACTAGGACACCGAGCAGATCCGCTGGCATCGCTTCGACCGCCCGACCGAGAAGAAGCTCGCCACCACGCAGCTCGAAGAGATTCCTCCGGCCGCGCGCTTGCTGCTCCACGAGTTCAACTCTCCGACCGTCCTGCGCTTCTTGGAAGCGCTGACCGAAGACGAAGGGATCGGGACTTTCCCGACAACCTTCCGCGAGAGGCCGGGCGAGCGCATCCCAGGTGTCGCGTGGCGCGTCGCGCAGGAACTACTCCCGCCAGTACTGTGGCGCGGGATTCGGCGACTGCGCAGCGGGCTGGTGAAGACGCCCTGATCGCGATGGCGCATTCAGGCGAGTGCGCTCGCTCGGGAGCCTTCCCGCAGCGACCGCCGGCAACTTAGCCCTTCTCTTGGCGCCCGTTCGCGACGTACACCGCCTCGATCGCGCGTGCGGCGCGCGCCCACGAAAAGTCCGTCGCGCGTAGGAGCCCGAGCGCGCGGTAGCTCGCGGCGGTCGCCGGCGCGCCGACGATCGCCACGAGCGCGCGTGCGAGCTCGTCCTCGCTCGGGTGCTCGAGCAGCAAGGCGGCGTCGCCGGTCACCTCGGGGACGGCGCTCCGCCGGAGCGCGATCACCGGACAGCCGCACGCCATCGCCTCGACGAGCGTGAGGCCGAAGCCCTCGTAGAGCGAGGCGTTCACGAGCACGTTCACCGCGCTGTAGAAGAGCGGCACCTCCGCGTCCGTGAGTGGGCCGATCAGCCGCACGCGCTCGTGCGGCAGCTCGGGGCGATACCCGGGCCGGATCCGGCCGGCGAGCACGAGCTCGGCGTCGGGAAGCTCGTCCGCAATGCGTCCGAACGCGGCCGCGAGGAGCTCCACGTTCTTTCGCGGCTGCAACGTGCCGAGGTACGCGATCAGCGGGCCGCGCCCAAGCCCGTGCTTCTCGCGAAACGCGGCGAGCGCCGTTGCGTCGGTCACCGGCTGGAAGCGCTCGCTCACGCCGTTCGGCACCGCGTGCACCTTGGCGGCGTGGCGCGGGAAGCGAGCACGGAAACCCGCGGCCGAATGCTCGGATACCGTGAGGACCGCGCGCGCCGTGCGGACCGCGTGGGGCGTGTGGGTCTTTATATGCCAGCGCTGCGCGGCCGCGAAGCTCTCCGGGTGATGGTAGACGGCGAGGTCGTGGATCGTCACGACCGCCGGACACGGCGCCGCGAGCGGCACCGCGTTCTTGGTCCCGTGGTAGAGGTCCGCGCCGATGCGTCGGAGCGTGCGCGGCACCTGCACGTGGTCCCAGATCGGCTGCGCCCACGGCGAGCGGAGCGGCAGGTGCTCGATCCCGACCGCGATGCCGTCGAACGCCTCGGGTCCGTCGGTCAGGACCACGTACTCGATGCCGGGTGTGCGGCGCCCGACGAGGGCGCGCACGAGCTCGACCGCGTACGTCGCCGGTCCGCCGAGCGTCCGGACGATCGCGCCGATCGCGATGCGCATCAGGCGCGCGCTCCCGCCGGCGCGGCGAGCTCGGGCGGCGGCCCGCTCCGCGCGCGGAGGCCGTCGGCGACGCCGCGTCCGATCGCGGGCAGCACCCGCCCCGCCTGGCCGCGGAGCACGTACACGAGCGCGCTCGCGGCGAGCAGCGCCGCGTACGTCGGGACGAACAGCAGCCACGCGAGCGGGCCGCCGTTCCGTCGCACGAGCAGCGGAAGGTTGCGGGCCTTGAGATAGGCCGCGAGCGGGGTGAAGCCGCCCGCGAAGCCGCGAAAGCCCTCGTGCCGGACGACGCTCGCGGGATTCACGACCACGCGGAAGCCGGCGGCGCGCGCGCGGAGGCAGTAGTCGACCTCCTCGTAGTAGGCGAAGAAGCTCTCCTCGAGGCCGCCGATACGCTCCCAGCATGCGTGCGTCACGAGGAAGGCGACGCCGAGCACGCTCGCGACCTCGTAGGGCGCCGTCGCCGCGCCGCGGACGCGGAGCATGGTGCGCGGGAGACAGACGAGCGGCAGCCACACGCGCTCACCACGCGAGACCTCGCGTCCGCTCGCCGCGTCGACGATGCGCGGCGCGACGACGCCGGCGCGCGGGTCGGCGCGGGTCACGGCCGTCACCGCGTGGAGGAGATCCGGCGCGACCTCGGCGTCGTCGTTCAGGACGAGCACCGCCCCGGCGCCGCGCGTGAACGCGGCCGCGAGCCCGACGTTCACCGCGCCCGCGAAGCCTCGGTTCGTCGGCAGCGCGAGGAGGGTCACGTCGTCCCGCCCGGCGAGCGCCGCCGCGAGGGCGTCGCGCTCGCCCGCACGCGAGCCGTTGTCGACCACGATCGTGAAGTGGTTGGGGTGGGCAAGGCGCCCGAGCGACGCCACCGCCGCCACCGCCGACGCTGCACGATTCCAGGTTGGCACGACGATGCCGATCGCGGACGGCTCCGGCATGCGATCAGGCGACCGGGGCCCCGGCGAGCACCGGAGCGATCGGCGCGGGCGCACCCGCGAATTCCCCGGCGAGATCCGGAAACGCGGTCGCGAGCACGGCCCGCAGCCGCGCACCTTGCGCGCGCGCGTCCAGGTGCTCGGTGAGAAGGCGCCCGGCGGCGGCGCCGAGGCGCGCCGCGAGCGCGGGATCGTCGCGGAGACGGCGGAGCGCCGCCGCGAGCTCTGCCGCGTCGCCGGGCCGGACCGCCAACACGTCCTCGCCGGGGGTGAACACCTCGCGGAGCGCGGGGGTGTCCGCGGTCACGACCGCGCGTCCCGCTGCGGCCGCCTGATAGACCTTGGTCGGGATCACCATGCGCGCCTTGGTGCTCGTCCCGAAGATGCCGAGCGCCACGTCGCACGCGGCGAGCCGCGTCGGGAGCCGGTCGTAGGCGACCCAATCCTCGAACACGATGTTGCGGACGCCGCGCGCTACGGCGAGACGCTCGGTCGCGGCCCGCTCGGGACCGGTGCCGATCATGGTGAGCTCGACGCCGTCGTCGTACGAGAAGTGCGCGGCCGCCTCGACGATGACCGACGTCCCGTGGAGGGGCACGTACTGGCCGTAGAAGAGCACGCGCAGCGGCTCGTCGGGCCGGCGCTCGCGCGGCGCCGTCGGACGGAACGACGGCTCGGCACCGAGGTAGAGGGTCGCCGTCCGCGCCCGCGCGGTCAGCCGCTCGGCGATCCACGCGCGATGCGCCTCCGTGTCGGCCAACACCAGATCCGGCAGGTGCAACGTGAGCCGGTCGAGCGCGCGCGCCGCGCGATGCTTGAGACCGCCGCGGCGGTACACGTGGCGGTCGTCGACGAGCGTCTCGGTGAGCGTCACGAGCGGCGCGAAGACGAGCCGCGCGCGCCGGCCCGCGACGAGGCGCGCGAGCGGCACGTCGAGCTGGCCGTTGAAGCCGGCGACGACGAGGTCGGGACGCGGCAACGCGCGCCAGCGCTTGTGCAGGCGGACCGCCGCACCGAGGTACGCGGCCGCGAGCCGCGCGAGGCTCTTCGCGCCGAAGAACGCCGCGTGTTTGTCGCGCGTCCGCTCCCAGAGCGGCTCGTGGCAGACGGCGACCGCGACGCCGGCCGATTCGAGCGCGGCGGCGAGGAGACGGTTGGCAGGATGGGTGGCGGTGTACGTCCCGAACAGGACGGCGCGGATCATCGCGGCCGTCGGTCCGCCCAGCGCCGCGGCGCCGCCTCGTCGTCGCGCGCCTCGGGCGCCTGTGTGCGGCGCGCCTCGGGACCGCCGCCGACGTGCAGCTCGAGCCGCCGCATGCGGAGCAGGATCTCCTCGGAGAGCTGCCGGTTGCGGCCGATGAGGTCCGCGAGCACGCCGAAGAGCCACGTCACGGCGCCGGTGACGATGAGCGCGCCCGCGAGGATCAACGACTGCACGTGGCCCGCGCCGCCTTCCGTGAAGTAGTCGTAGAGGAAGCGTACGCCGATGACCGTCGCGCCCAAAAACATGACGCTGCCGATCAGGAAGAAGAACTTGAACGGTTCGTAGAAGGCGTACATCCGGACGAGCGTCGCGGCCGAGCGGCGGATGTAGTGCGACGCACCCGAGAAGAGGCGCGACGGTCGGACCGTCGGCCGCGCCCGCACCGGCACGTTCGCGATCGCGATCTGCTTCTTGCCGGCCTGGATGATGGTCTCGAGCGTGTACGTGAAGTCGGAGAGGACGTTCATCTTGAACGCGGCGTTCCGGCTGAAGGCTCGAAACCCGCTCGTCGCGTCGGGAATCGAGGTGCCCGAAAGCTGGCGCACCGCCCAGCTGCCGAGCCGCTGCAAGATGCGTTTCACCGGACTGAAGTGCTCGAGCCGCGACGGATCGCGATCGCCGATCACCATGTCCGCTTCGCCGCGCAAGATGGGTTGGACGAGGGCCTCGATGTCGCGCGCGTCGTACTGATTGTCGGCGTCGGTATTGACGATGATGTCCGCGCCGCGCTGGAGCGCGTGATCGAGCCCCGCGGCGAACGCACGCGCGAGCCCCTGGTGGTTCGGGAAGCTGATGATCTCTTGGACGCCGGCCGCGCGCGCGACCTCGGTCGTCCGGTCGCGGCTGCCATCGTCGATCACGATGACCTCGATCTCGTCGATGCCGCGGATCTGACGCGGCAGGGCCGCGAGGGTCTGGGGGAGCGTCTCCTCCTCGTCCAGACAAGGGATCTGGATCACCAACTTCATAGGCGTCTTCGAGGGTGACACAGCGTCTGTGGGAGTGTCAAAGTACTATTTTTTCAAGGGATGTATGCGACTTGCTGGGTCGGAGCAGCACGCGTCACGCGCCGTCCGACCAGAAGTGTAATAACGCCGGCAGCACCGTCAGGTCCTGGAGGACCCACGTCGCGCCGGCCTTGAAGAGGCGCTCCTCGTTGCCCTCGCCGCCGAGGACTCCGATCGTGACGATGTCGGCGGCGGCGGCGGCCCGCATGTCGTTCGGGCTGTCGCCGATGCCGAGCGCGGCCCGCGCCGGTACGCCGAGCCGCCGGAGCGCCTCGTGATGCATGTCGGGGGCTGGCTTCGGCGGATGGAGCGTCGAGCGACCGAGGATCGCGCCGAAGCGGTGCTCCGCGTCGAGCCGTTTCAGGGTTGCGCGGATCGGGGCTTCGCCGTTCGCGCTCACGATGCCGAGTGCCAAGCCGCGCTCGGCCGCGAGGTCGAGGAGTGCTGCCGCACCGGGGAGCCAGCTGGCGCGCTCGGCGCCCGCGTGCTCGAAGCGCTCGAGCGCCGCGAGCGCGCGGTCGCGGACCGTGTCGGCGGCGGCGCGCGAGGTGCGGATCGCGAGGGCCTCGTCGAGCGCGACGAAGAGTCCGAACGCGTAGCTTCGCCGCGTGACCTCCTCGGGGTCGAGCCCCTCGGCGTGGTAGAGCGCCATGACCTCGGCGCGCGCGCCCGCCCAGTCGACCCAGCGCCCGAAGTCCGTGAGCGTGTGATCGAAGTCGAAGATCAGCGCCGTGAGCGGCCGGGGCTCGACGACGCTCACGCCGCGCGGCTCCGTCCGAGCGTCACGAGCAGGTCCTCGTGCAGCTCGAACCAGGCCTGGTGGAGCGAGTCGACGCGCGGGCTCGCGACGAAGCGCGCGTCGCCCGTCGCGATCGCCGCCGCCGCGTCGGCAATGCGGCGGGGGTACGGCGCGAAGCGCGGGGCGACCTCGGCGATCGCGGCCGCGACGCCGCCTCCGAGCGCGGCGCTCGCCATCACGCGGTCCTGCGCCGCGGGCTTCGCGGCGTCGGCCGCGAGCTGCCACGCCGTGACCGCGGTCTTCAGCTCGCCGTCCGCGGCAAGGAAGCGCTCGTACACCGCCGCGAGCGCGGCGCGATCGATCGGCTCCGCGGCGACGAGACGCGCAAGCTCGCCGCGTCCCGCGTCGGTGAGCGCGACGGTCGCCGGCGCCCCAGCCGGCGCCACCGCGCCACGCGCCCGCAACGCGGCCAGCATCGCCGCCGCGTCGGTCCCACCGACACCGGCCGCGCGCGCGACCGACGACGCGTCGGCCCGGCCGCGCACGCGGAGCGCCATCATGACCGCGAGCTCCGAGACCGTCGCCATCGCGCCGTTGTCACGGCGCGGCGGGCGCGTGTCAATCGGCGCCCGGCACGTACGGCCACATCCACCATTGCTCGGGGTGGGCGCGGACGAAAGACGCGAGCACGTCGAGCACCCCCTGCAGGTCGACCGCGTCCGGCGCAAAGCGGGGCCCGGGCCAGATCGTGAAGCCGTCGTCGGTGCGGATGACGGCGAGCGTCTGGACGGCGCTGTCGGCGATCCGGGCGAGCGTCGGGAGCCCGGCCGCGAGTCGTACGCGCTCACCGAACAGCGTGCACACGGCCGAGCGTCCGACGGCGTCGGCGGGAACGTCGGCCAGCACGTAGAGCGGCTTCCCGGCACGGAGGTGGCGCCGCACCCCGAGCATCGCGGCGCCGTCGGTCGCGAAAAACGGCCGGCCCGCCTGCGCTTCGGTCCATGCCACCTTGCGCTCGGCGAAGCGCCTCTTGTCCGCCGCCATCGGATTCGCCGGGTCGATGGCGCGCGCGATGAGGGCGAGCTCCGGTGCGACGGTCCGACAGAGGTGGAGGTAGCCGAGCACCGGGCTTCCGAGGTGGAGGCCGACGTAGAGCGCCGCGTCGCCCGCCTCCGCGAAGCCGCGGGGCGGCGCGCACGCCGCCGTGAGCGTCTTCGGATGGCGCATGAAGAAGGCCGCGTCCGCCTCCTCGCGCGCCTCCGACGCCAGGCTCCGCCGGAAGATGCGGCGCGCATCGCCGGGGTCGCACCCGAGCCAGCGCCCGATGCGGGCGCACGCGACCGCCCGCCGCCCTTCGTCACGGCGCCACTCGACACATGCGACGAGCGCTGCATACGCGCGTCCACACGGCAAAGATCTCGCCGCGACCGGCAGCAAGCTCCGATAGCGCCAACGCTCCCAGCGCGCGTCGTTCACCGGCGCCGGTCCGGGTGCGAGATGCCGCGTCGGTCGAACGACCGGACGGCCGCGATGACGCGCGCCTGCTCGCTGCGTGCGAGCGTCGGGTGCAAGGGGAGGAGCAGCAGCAGGCGCCAGGCCGCGTCCGCGACGGGCACGTCGGCCCGGAGGTCACGATAGAACGCGTGCCGGTGGAGCGGCCGGTAGTGTACGCCGGTCACGATCCCCCGCGTCGCGAGATGGCGCGCGAGCGCGGCGCGGGCGCGGACGCGGATCGGAAACGTGTACCACGAGCTCCGCGCCCACGGGGCTTCGCTCGGCAGCTCGATCCAGCCGAGGTCGGCGAACGCGTCGACGTAGCGCGCCGCGAGCGCACGGCGCCGCGCGTTCAGCCGGTCGAGTCTCGCGAGCTGTACGAGGCCGATGGCGGCGGCGACGTCGTGCATCGCGGCCTTCCAGCCGAGCTCGCGCACCTCGTAGTCCCAGGGCGCGTTCCGCAGCGTCCGGCGTTCCCATAGCCGCCGGCGTCCAAATGTATCGTGCGTCATTCCGAGCACGCGGAGCCGGCGGAGCCGCGCGGCGGCGGCGGCCGACGCGCACGTGACCGCCCCACCCTCACCCGTCGTCATGTTCTTCGCCGCGTTGAAGGAGAAGCAGGTGAGGCGCGACAGCGTGCCGACGGGACGGCCGCGGTACGCCGCGCCGGCGGCGTGCGCCGCATCCTCGACGACCGCGATCCCCGCCGCGCGGGCGACGGCGCGGATCTCGCCCATCGCGCACGGATGGCCCCCGTAGTGGACCGGGATGACGGCGCGCGTGCGCGGCCCGATCTTCGCCACCACGTCCGCGGGGTCGAGGGTCAACGTGTCGCGGGACACGTCGGCGAGCACGACGCGCGCGCCGGCGTAGCGGACGGCGTGCGCCGTCGCGACGAACGTGAGCGCCGGCACGATCACCTCGTCCTCGGGTCCAAGGTCGAGGAGTGCGACGGCGAGCTGCAATGCGGCCGTCCCGGAGCTCGTCGCGACGCAATGGCGGGCGCCGACGAACGCGGCGAACCCGGCCTCGAAGCGCTCGGTCTCGCGCCCGAGCCCGAGCCAGCCGCTGCGGAGCACCACCCCGACCGCCGCCGCCTCGGCCCGTCCGACGGCCGGCCGCGAGAGCTCGATCGTCGGGGGACGCCGCACCAGGGGTCTCGACGCTCGCCGGCGCCGATTCTTACACGCGCGGTGGTCCGACGGACGCACGACGACCGCCGCGAGCGCGGCGCGCTGCCGCTGTGCGGCGGCGGGTCGGCGCGTCACTTCTTCTCTATCGAACGCGCGCCTGGGCGCTCGACCGAACGCGCGCCCGCGTCCGAGTGCTCGACGGGCCGCGCGCCCGAGCGCTCGCGCATGAGGTCGCTCGCGCGCTCCATCTCCGCCGTCGAGCCGCGCGCGAGGGCGGCGCCGAAGACGTCGGTGAGCGCCCGCATCGCGCTCGCCTCGGCAGGGTCGAGCGCAGCGGCCAGCGCCGCGAGCTCCCGCATGGCGGCGGCAATGGCCTGCGTCGCCGCCGGGACGTCACCCCGGGCGCGGAGCGCCAGCGCCTGCAGGAGACCGTCGCGCACGGCGCCGAGACGCGGCGCCGTCGCCGGCCCGACGACCGCCGCGAGATCGCCGAGACGCGCGACCAGCGTCTCGAGACCGGGTGGTGACTCGTGTTCGTGGCCCATGTGTTATGGACCGCCCATGCCACTTTTCGTGATGATCGGCCACGACGCGCCCGACTCGAAGGAGAAGCGTCCCGTCCACCGCCCGGCGCACCTCGCCCACCTGGAGCCGCTTGCGACCGCCGGCCGTGTCCCGCTCGCCGGCCCGTTCACCGACGGCAGCGGCAGCATGATCGTTCTCGAAGCCGAGTCGCTCGAGGCCGCGTGGGCGATCGTCGCGCGCGACCCCTTCGTCGTGAACGGCATCTACAACCGGGTCGAGCTGAAACCGTTCTTGCGCGTCTTCCCGAAAGAGCTGCCGGCGAGCCAATAGCGCTCGGCCTCGATGGTGAGCTCGCCGATCAGGCGGTCGACCTCGGTCCGGCCAAGCTCGTTCTGTTGCCATTGCCGGACGTGCGGCAGCGGGTAGTCGAAGCAGACTCCGTCGAGCTCCCACGCGAGGAACGCGAGGAGATCATCGCGGGCCTCGGGCGACGACGCGACCTCGGCGAACGGCACCACGCGGATGCCGCGCGCGCGTCGGTGCTCGTCCCAGTCGGCGAAGAACTCGGCATCGGCGTGCTCGCCGTTCTCGACCTGGAAGATGGACGCGGTCGCGTACGCGACCGCGCGCGGCAACGAGAGCCCGAGGGTGGCGGCGGGATCGCAGAGGTAACACAGCGCCGGGTCGTGGTGGCCCTCGTCGTCGCCGACCCACTCGGCGACGAGGAACGCCTCGGTGTACTCGATGGCGTCCCAGGCGCGGCGAAAGCGCGGCCGTTGGAGCACGGAGGCCGCCGCGGCACGCGCGTCCCCGACCCCGGCGCGAGCGCGCTTGGTCGCGATCTCGTCGCCGAGGCGCTGCGCGCGCAGCAGCTGACGGCGCCACGCCTGGAAAGCGTCGACGAGTGCGGCCGTCTCGCTCGCGGGCGCCGAGCCGGCCCACACGGGCGGCTGCAGCGTCGCGACCTCGGGCGGGGGGCGTTTACTCATTCTGTCCGTCGGGCGCCCGCCGGATCGGCCCGTCGGCGATCGGGCGTTGTGGCGCGAGCGGCAGCTTGCTCGGCGGATTGGCCATCGCCGGCTCGTCGACCTCGTCGGCGAGACACGCCTGCACGTCGGGGGTCGTGAGCCCGAGCGTGCGCGCAATGTCGACGGCGCTCCGACCCTGCTGCTTCAAATCCTTCACGCGCCCGCAGTCGAGCCCCGCATGCACGGTGGCCGATATGGTCGCAATCAACGTGGCTCCGAGCATCATCGTCGTCATCCGCATGGTCGCACCTCCGGCACGCATCATATCCGGTCATCTCGAGCCGAATGAAGCCACGTGACGTCTATCCGTTTCCGGAATTCTCGTGCTAAAAGCCGGGGCCGTGATGCCCGACCCGCGCGCTCGGTCTGACGACCCGCGCTGGGCATGCGCGATCTTCGTGCTGGCGTTCGGCGTGCGTCTCGCGTGGGGCATCGCGGCCGGCGTCACCCCGGGCGGCGGGAGCTTCGACGATGCCGGCTGGTACCACCGCACGGCGACGGCGCTGGCGGGCGGCAACGGGTACCTGAGCCCGTTCACGGCGCTCCCGACGGCCGCGTGGCCGCCGGGCTACCCGCTCGTGCTGGCGCTCGCGTACCGCGTCGGCGGGGCGGCCCCGACGACCGCCGTCGTCCTGAACGCGGTGTTCGGCGCTCTCACCTGCGTGCTGGTGTGGCGGCTCGGGCTCGCCCTCGAAGGTCGCCGGACCGCACGCGTCGCGAGCGTGCTGATCGCGCTCTTTCCGAGTCACGTGTTCTTCGCCGCGCTGGTGCTGTCCGAGACGCTCTTCACGTGCCTCGTCATGGGGCTCGTGGTCGCCGCCGTCGTCCTGCTCGAGCGGAAACCGGCGGCCGCCACGCTGCCGTGGCTCATGTGGGGGCTCGCGGCGGGCGCCGTCGCGCTCGTGCGTGCCGAAGGCGCGCTCGTCGCCGTCGTCCCCGCGGCGAGCCTCGTCCTTCGCGGCGAGCGACGCGCGAGCGGCCGTGTGCTCGCGGCGACGGTCGCCGGCGTAGTCATCGCGCTCGCGCCGTGGACGCTCCGGAACGCGCGGGTCTTCGGGACCTTCGTGCCGACCAGCACCGGTTTCGGCCGCACCCTCTGGATCGGACACAACTCCGTCGCGACCGGCGGCATGAACGACGACGTTCAACGCGCGATGCAGGAGGTGCTCGCGCGCTCCGGACCGCGCATCTTCGACCCGGCGGGCGAGCTCGCCGTCGACCGGCTCCTGCGGCGCGACGCGGTTGCGTGGGCCGTCGCGAACCCGGGACGCGAGCTCGCGCTCGTCCCGCGGCGGGTGTTCAACCTCTTCCGCGGCGACCACGTCTGGCAGACGTGGTACGACCCGGGCACACCGAAGCTCCTGCCCTCGGAGACGGCACGCGCGACGCTCGGACGCGTCGGCAACCTCTACTATGCGGCCGTGCTCGCCCTGGCGCTCGCCGGGCTCGTCCTGCGGAGCCGCGCGCAGGCGTGGCGGGTCGTCGACGTTCTGGTCGTGCTGTGGATCGGACTCTTCGCCATCATCTACGGCGACCCGCGCTTCCATCACCTCCTCATGCCGCCGGCCTGCGTGCTCGCGGCAGTCACGCTCATGCGCCTCGCCGGCGCCGACGACACGAGGACGAGCAGCGATGCCGCGCGAGTGTAGCGCGGCGGACGACGCGCGTCCCTGGGGCGCGGTGCGCGTGCTCTTCGCCGCCAGCGGCGCGGTCGGAACGGCGGTCGCGCTCGCCAACGTCGCCCTCCTCGTTCGCGC
This sequence comes from Polyangiaceae bacterium, assembly GCA_031400185.1. Taxonomy (GTDB): domain Bacteria; phylum Desulfobacterota; class Binatia; order UTPRO1; family UTPRO1; genus UTPRO1. The sequence continues at coordinate 2,307 of JANNPN010000369.1, read as the reverse complement.
CGGGACGATCACGCGCCTCCGCGAGCTCCGGCTCCTCGCCCGTATGCGCGTCCTCCTCGACGCCCACGCACCGGGGATGCTCGGACGCCTGCCGGAGATCCTGCACGCGCCGTTCGACCTGACGCTCGCAGCGTTCGACCTGCCGCACGTAGCGTCGGTGGTCGCGTTCCTCGGCCTCGCAGTCGTCGCGCACCTGCTCCTCGCGTGGAGCGTCGCGGTGCTCGCCGCACCGCTCGTGCTGCCGCTCGGGCGCCGCCACGCCGCCGACGCGGCATACCCCCTCGCGGTGCTCGCCGCGACGGCGACGCCGCTCGTCGCGCACCGCCTGAGCCTCTGGACCGCCGCGAGCGCGCCCGTGCTGTGGGCGGCGAGCATCGCGATCGCCGTGGCGACGTGGCTCGTCGCGACGCGCGTCGTGCGGTCGTCCGGCGCCGCCGTGACGCGGACCTGCAGTCTCGTGACCCTCGCGGGCGTGGCGCTCGCGGTGATCGGCGCCGGCACGCACGCCACGCTCCGCGCCGCCCATTCCGCGTCGGCCGGTCCCGTCCCCGAGGCGGGCACCCCGAACGTGCTGCTGCTCTCGATCGACACGCTCCGCCCGGATCACCTCGGAAGCTACGGCTACGGGCGCGACACGAGCCCGGTGCTCGACGCGCTCGCAGCCGGAGGGGCGCGCTTCACGACCGCCGTCTCGCCGACGTCGTGGACGCTGCCGGCGCACATGACGCTCCTCACCGGGCTCCCCCCGGAGGTGCACGGCGTCGACGACGACGGGCTGCGCCTCGACGCGAGCACGGTCACGCTCGCCGCGGCACTCGCGACCCGGGGATACGCGACCGCGGGATTCGTCTCGGGACCCTATCTCGACGCCGGCTACGGCTTTGCTCGCGGGTTCGACCACTACGACGACTACAGCGCCGTGCGCGTGTCGCACCCTGCAGCGCATCAGGCACACACCTCGCCCGCGCTCCTCGACGCCGTGACCGCCTGGCTCCAAGGTTGGAGCGGCGCCGCAGAGCACCGGCCGTTCTTCGTGTTCGTGCACATGTGGGACCCGCACTACGACTTCAATCCGCCGCCGCCCTTCGACCGCATGTTCGATCCCGACTACGACGGCACGACGAGCGGCCTCGACTTCGAGACCGGCACGGCCGTCCACCCCGGCATGCCGGCGCGCGACCTCGCCCACGTCGTCGCGCTCTACGACGGCGAGATTCGCTACACCGACGGGTACGTCGGCCGCATGCTCGACGTGCTACGCGCGCTGGACCATCTCGACGACACCGTCGTCGTCGTCACGTCCGATCACGGCGAGGAGTTCTTCGAGCACGGCAAAAAGGGCCACCGGAACGCGCTCTACGACGAGAGCATCCGGGTGCCGTTGATCGTCCGCTATCCCCCGGCGATCCCGGCAGCGACCGTCGTCGACCGGCCAGTGCGCCTGATGGACGTCGCACCCACGATCCTCGCGCTCACGAAGACGCCTCCGCCCGCGGGCTTCGGGCTCCCTCCGACCCTCGCTGCACATGCCGGCCGGGACCTCACGCCGCACATGCGCGGGGAAACCGCGGGCGGGTCGGCGCCTCCCGCATTCGCCGAGCTCCGCCCCCACGCCCTCGCCGCGGTCCGCCGCGAGGACGCGAAGCTCATCCTCGCCCCGTTCGCGGCGACCAAGGAGGAGCTCTACGACCTACGCACCGACCCCGCCGAGCAAACGAACCTCGCACCAACCAACGTGGCAAAGCGCGAGACGCTGAAGAGCGAGCTCACGCTCTGGAGAGATACCGCAAAGCTGGCCGCGAAGGATGCGCAAGCAGCGACGCTCGGCGACGACCACAAAGCCGCCCTGCGCGCCCTAGGCTACCTCGAGTAGCAGGTTGCTGAAAAAGGCCGATCTGCGTCGTTGCTCCGTCGACTCGCTTGCCGTGCCCTCGGAGAGGGTGCGGCGTAGCTCATCTATTCCTATTCGCCCCCGTGCGCACGACCGCTACGCGGTCGTTGCTCCGATGGGCCTCGCACCCGGGAGTGAATCCCGGGTACTCGAGCCTCCGCGCTCGCTCCGTCGCGCCTAGCATCTCGACCTTTTTGAGCAACCTGCTTGCTGCTGGTCGCGCATGGTGAGCCCGCTCGCTCCGCTCGCGCGCTTCATCTCGAACAAGACAATGCGCAGAAGAAGAGATTGATGGGCGTGAGCGCAGCGAACGTCCCACCGCGCGCACGAGGCACCCCCAGCAGGTTGCTCAAAAAGGGTCAGCTGCTAGGCGCGACCGAACGAACGCGGAGGCGTAGCGGAGCTACGCCGCACAA
>JANNPN010000347.1:0-1802 GCA_031400185.1 Polyangiaceae bacterium | reverse complement strand
GCCGAGGACGTAGAACGGCGCATCGTCGCACTCGCGTTGCTCGAGCTGCATGTAGATGCCGATCTGGTCGAGCGGCACGTGCCCGGGGGCCTCGACCATCGCTTGCACGACCGCATCGCGGGCACGCTGCACCAGCTCGCCGAGCTGCACACCCTCGGGGAGCTGGTGCAGCGCGCCCGTGCCGCCGGCGTGCAGGCGATGGTCGAGGGCCCGGGACACGTGCCGCTCGACCAGATCGGCTTCAACATGCAGCTCGAGCAACGCGTGTGCGACGATGCGCCGTTCTACGTCCTCGGGCCGCTCGTCACGGACGTCTTCCCCGGCTACGACCACATCACGAGCGCCATTGGCGCGACGGAGGCGGCACGCCACGGCGCCGCGATGCTGTGCTACGTGACGCCGAAGGAGCACGTCGGGCTGCCACGCGCCGAGGACGTGAAGGCCGGTTGCATCGCGTACAAGATCGCGGCGCACGCTGGAGACATCGCGCGCGGCATCGCCGCCGCTCGTGAATGGGACGACGATCTGTCGCGAGCACGGGCCGCGCTCAACTGGCCGAAGCAGTTCGAGCTCGCCTTCGACGGTGACACGGCGCGCGCCCTCCACGACGAGGATCTCGAGGTCGATACCGAGTTCTGTGCGATGTGCGGTCACGATTGGTGCAGCCTTCGCATCTCGAAGGAGATCATCGAGTTCGCGAGCGGCAAGGACGCGGCGTTTCAACCCGCTCGTAGCGCGATGCGAAGCCCTGGGATGAGCGACGAAGGCCGGGCCTTGCTCCGGCAGCGCGGGTCGCTTCCGGTGGTCGACGGGAAGCACGCCTGTCACAGCGACCTCGCCACCGAGCCGGCCGTCGCCAAGAGCCTCCAGACCGACGTGCTCTCGTAGGCGGGTCGCGTCAGCCTGGGCCAGCGCCCGCGACCGACTGAAACCCGCGCCCTGCACGGGCCGGGCTGAGCTGAACGTCTCGACTGAAGAGGCCGATGAGGACGGATGGATGGCATCCGCCCTGAGGAGCAGAGAAGCGCCCGACATGGGGCTTGCTTTGGGCTTCTGGCAGCCGCGCAAGCAGGCTCCACTTGTGCACGATTCTTGGCGCACATACACCTCGACAAATCAGCATGTTGAAATCATGGCGCTGTGCAGCACCTGGCCCGGTTCTTGATCCAACAATAGATGGGAATGCTCCGACGAATGACCACGGGGAGGTCGGGTTCGGACCGGGTGCCACAACTGTTCTCTTGCGCCACGAAAAAGCCTATCGCTGGCGCAGAGCGTGCCGCAGATGCCACAGTCCACGGACTGTCGCTCGGTCAAACTCTCGAAAAGCATTGCTTTCGCGTATCCACCGCGGGTGGCGCGAGCATTGCTGCGGAGGTGGAGACGTGAGTCATCCGATGAGGATCATGAGTATCGCTGACGTGCCCGATCGTTCCGACGATGGGGAGCGCGCGTGAGCACCCAGGGAATGCGGTCCGTCATGCTCGCCCTACCTCTCATGCTCGGTCTGGTCGCCTGCTGGGGGAAAATTCCCCCCTCCCCGGAAGGCCTCTACCCGACGCTCACCGAGAATCCGAGACCGAGTCTCGAGCCGTACGTCCTGCAGGTCGGTGACGAGCTCGCCATCAAGTTCTACACCAACCCCGAGCTGAACGAGGACGTGACGATCCGACCGGACGGCATGATCTCGCTCCAACTCGTCGACGACGTCCTGGCGGCCGGCCGCAGTCCCGCCGAGCTCGACGCCGACCTCACCAAGCGCTTCACCGGTGAGCTCGCCGACCCGCAGGTGAGCGTCATCA
>JANNPN010000331.1:0-7822 GCA_031400185.1 Polyangiaceae bacterium | reverse complement strand
ATCGATGTCTGGGCGCTGCAGGCGATCTATGGCGCGCTCACCCGGCTGCTTCCCGAAACCTTGAGCTTGTATCTCGTCGTCAACTACGCCGCGGTCCTGGCGCTGCTCGGTGCCCTCACCTATGGAGCGATCCCGTTGCTCGCCGAGCGTCAGGCGCGCGGTCTGCAGCAGGCGTTCCCTGCCCTCAAAGAGGCCCTCGATGGATGACGTCGACACCAAACGCTGCCCCTACTGCGCCGAGACGGTCCGCGCCGAGGCGCTCAAGTGCCGCTACTGTGGAAGCGCCGTCGGCAGCATGAACGCCCTGACGCGTGCGTGGTACCGGGTGCCCGAGACGAAGATGCTCGCGGGCGTCTGCGCCGGGCTCGCCGAGCAGTTCGGCGTGTCGGTCACGATCATCCGGCTCGCGTTCGTGCTCGGCGTGATCATCGGGTGGGGGATGGGGCTCGTGCTCTATCTGGCGCTCTGGGTGATCATGCCGCTGCGCCCGACCGGGCCGATCGAGGTGACGACCAGCTATCGCCGCGTCGAGTGACGAGGGGAACGACGGACTGAATGATGGGCTGGTACGCAACCACCGTCTTCCCGCGCATGATGGAATGGGCGCTCGGCACCGAGGCGTGCAGCCGCGAGCGCCGCCGAACGCTCGCCGCCGCGTGCGGCGACGTCCTCGAGATCGGCTTCGGCACGGGCCTGAATCTGCCGCACTACCCATCGACAGGCGTGACGCGGCTCACGATCGTCGACCCGGCCGAGCTCCTGCCGACGCGTGTGCGCGCGCGGATCGCGGCCGCGCCCTTCCCGGTCGAGCACGCCCGCCTCACCGCCGAACGCCTTCCCTTCGACGACGCCCGCTTCGACACCGCTGTCAGCACGTGGACCCTCTGCAGCATCCCCGACCCGGTCGCCGCCCTCCGCGAGATCCGCAGAGTCCTCAAACCCGGAGCCACGTTGCACTTCCTGGAACACGGCCTCAGCGACCGCCCCGTCGTTGCGACGCTCCAACACCTCTGGAACCCGATCCAAAAGCTGATCGCCTGCGGCTGCAACGTGAATCGGCCCATCGACGAGATCATCCCCGCCGGCGGTCTCGCGGTCACGCGCCTCGAGCGCTTCGACCTCGAAGGCGAGCTTCCGATCTTCAGCGCCATGTACCGCGGCACGGCGACGCCGACCCAAAGATAGCCGGCAGGTCGTCGCAGCGCGGAGCGAACGGTACGCGCGGTCGCCGCAGTGTCAGAGCGGCTGACCGAAACGATCGCGGCTGGCGACTTCGGCGACCGGCGAGCACGGGATCGTGAGAATCCACGCCCACACGATTCCGTCCGGCGACGCCCCAGCGGATCGCCGAGAGCATAGTCACCGCACCGACCCCGACGATCGCGCCCGTGATCGTGTGCGTCGTCGAGACCGGGATGCCGAGGACGGTCGCGGCGAAGAGCGTGATCGCACCGCCGGTCTCGGCGCAGACGCCGCCGACCGGCTTCTGCTTCGTGACCTTCGAGCCCATCGTGCGGACGATGCGCCATCCTCCCGAGAGCGTGCCGAGCGCCATCGCGAGGTGGCAGGCCAGCACCACCCAGAGCGGCACGTAGAAGGTGTCGCCGAGGTGCCCCGTCTTGAAGAGCAGCACGGTGATGATGCCCATCGCCTTCTGGGCGTCGTTGCCGCCGTGGCCCGGCGAACGCAAGTGCGGCGAGCGGTGCGTCAGAGCGGCGCAGCTTTCCGCGCGCGGCCGCCGTCCCCGCCTTGCGAGAGTCAAACGAATGTTTTAAGCGCCCGTTCATGGCTGCGACGGCACCCCGCGCTACCCCCGAGCGCTTGCTCGCCGCCGCGGTCGAGCTGTTCGCGGGCCGTGGGTTCCACGGCACGTCGATCCGCGACATCGCGGAGCGCGCGGGCGCCAACGTGGCGGCCGGCCACTATCACTACGGCTCGAAGGAAGGCCTCTACCTGGAGGTGCTGCGCGCGCAGTTCGCCGAGGTGCGCGCCGAGCTCGATCGCCGCGGGGTCACGTTGACGCCCGCGGTGCTCCGTCGCGCACCGCGGCGCGAGCTCGTGCAGCTCCTCGAGGCGCGGGTCACCACGATGCTCGAGCTGCTCCTCGGACCGCCACCGGCCGCACACGGACAGCTCATGCTCCGCGAGATGTGCGACCCGACCGACGCGCTGCCGATGATCGTCGCCGAGTTCATCGCGCCGCAGACGCGCGAGATGGAGCAGCTCGTCGCGCGCCTCATCCCGGACGCGGGGCGGGAAACGGTGACCCAGATCGTCTTCAGCATCATCGGCCAGGTGCTCTTCCATCGTTTCACGATGCCGATGGCGCTCACCCTACGCGGCTGGTCGAAGTATCCGCGCGGATTCGCGCGGAAGACCGCACGCCACATCACGGCGTTCTCCCTGCACGCGATCGACGGCATGGTCGCCGAGCGCCGGAGGCGCATCCGTGGGCGCTGAGCGTCGCCGACGCGCGCTCGTCGCGCTCGGGCTCGCCTGCCTCGTCGGGTGTGGGCCGGTCCGGATGCTGACCCGTCCCGAGGGCGACGGGGGCTGGTCCAGTGCGCGGCGGAGCGAGGAGCTCGGGCGGAGAGCCGAAGCGGCGGCCGTTGCCCTCGAGCCGCGACCGGTCCCGCGACTGCCGGCGGCAGGGCAGCCGGCGCCGCCCGCGGCCGCGTTGACGCTGGCGGATGCGCTGCATCACGCGGCCTCCGGAAACCGGCGGGTCGCCGAGGCGCGCCAGCAGCTCGCGGTGGCGCGTGCGCGGGTCGCGGAGGCGCGGGGGCGGCTCTTCCCGGCCACGACCGCAAATGGCCGCTATACGTTCGCAAGCGACGACCAGACGGTGAGCCTGGACCTGCCGGAGGGCACGGGACTGGCGCTTCCCGGCGCGTTCGTCCTCCGTGAGCGGAATCTCGGGACGATGAACGCGACGACCACCCTCCCCTTGGACGTGAGCGGGGAGCTCTGGTGGGCGCTGGCCTCGGCACAGGCGGGATACCGCGGCGAGGCGGCACGCGTCTGGGCGACGACGCTCGAGCAGGACGTCCTGGTGATCGGCGCGTACTACACGCTCCTCGAAGCCGAAAAGCTCCGGGAGGTGACGGTGCAGACGATCGCGCTTCAGCAGGAACAGCTTGCGCACGCGAGCGAACGGTTCGACAGCGGCCGACTCACCAAGAACGAGCTGCTCGTCGTGCAAGTTGGGCTCCAGGACGCCGAACAGGAGCTCCGGCGGCGCGATCTCGGGATCGACCAGGCGCGCTGGGCGCTGAACGACGCGATCGGCTTTCCGGTCGACGCGCCGACGGTCATCGCGGACGTGCCCGAGCGTCCGACGCTGCCGATCGTGACCGAGGCGCTCCGGAACGCGTATCGCGACAACCCGGTGCTGCGCGCGCTCGTCGAGGAGCAGCAGCGTATCGAGGCGAGCGCCACCTCGATCGCGCGGAGCCAGCTGCCGCGTTTCTCGGGCGGCGGCGCCGTCGACCTCTCGACGACCGACGTGGTCGACCCGCAGGTGCTCGGCAGCGGCTTCGTCGGTTTCGCGTGGGACCTCGGCACCGACACCCGGATTCGGGCGCGGCTCGCGGAGGCGCGGGCGCAGGCGGAGCAGAACCGCCTGCGGGTCGAACGCGAGCTGCGTGAGCTCGAGCACGCGGTCCGGAGCACGTGGGGCGCCGCCGCCGAGCGCCTCGCCGCACTCACGACGGCCGAGGCGGCGGTCGGCCAGGCGGAGGAGAACCTCCGCATCCGGCGCCAGCAGTTCGACGTCGGGCGCGCGGAGAGTGACGACGTCCTCGACGCGAACCGCTTGCTCGCGTTCCAGCGCGCGACCCTCGCGACTGCCCGGTACCAGGCGCAGACGCGCCGTGCGGAGCTGCAGGCACTGATGGGCCAGCCGGTCACCGACCTGCTGGCGGACGGGAGATGAGCGCTGTGAACCCACGACGCACGCTACTCGCGGTCGGTCTCGTGGCCGTCCTCGCCGTGGCCGCCACCGTCGCGTGGCGGTCGCGGAGCGGCACCACGCACTACACGGGTTTCGTCGAAGGCGAGGAGCGCATCCTCCGGAGCGAGGTGACCGGGCGCGTGGTCGAGGTGGCGTTCGGCGAGGGCGACGCCGTACCTGCCGACGCGGTGGTGGCGCGGCTCGCCGACGAGGACGTGCAGAGCACGCTCGCCGCGAAGCGGCAGGAGATCGCGGTGCAGGACGCGGACATCCGCCGGCAAGAGGAGCAGGTGCGGCTCCTCGAGACGACGTGGAGGACGCAGCTCGACGCGCAGCGCGCGGAGCTCCGCCAAGCGGAGGCAGGCGCGGTGCTCGCGGGCCGCACGCTCGAACGCGAGCGCGCGCTCGTGAAGAGCGGCGCCAGCACCGGACAGCTCCTCGACGAGGCGCGCGCCGGGCACGACCAGGCGACGAGCGCTACCGACCGCGCCCGCGACCTCGTGGCGCGCCAGGCCGCCGCGGAGGGCGAGATCACGGTCGCCCGCTATCAGCTCGACGTGCTGCGCGCCCAGCGCGACCTCGCGGCCGCCCAGCTCGCCGAGCTCCAGGTGACGGCCTCGAAGTACGTCATCCGCGCCCCGGGCGTCGCGACGACGGCGCAGACGAAGTTCCTATGGCCCGGCGAGCTCGCGCAGCCCGGGAGCGCCGTGCTGTCGGTCATCGATCCCGCCGACAAGTACGTGCAGGTGTACATCCCGGTCGCGGACCTCGCAGCGGTGAACGTCGGCGACCGGGTCGAGATCGAGCTCGACAGCGCGCCCGGCAAGCGAGTGCCGGGCGAGATCAGCTTCCTCGCCGACCAAGCGACGTTCACACCGGAGAAGATCGAGAGCCGGAGCGATCGCATGGGCCAGGTGTATCGCGCGAAGGTGCGGATCCTCGAGGACGTCGAGCGCTTCCAGCCGGGAACGGAAGGGAACGTCTACCTCGCCGACCGGCGTGACGAGCACGACGGCGACGCGCAGATCGGCGCCCGCCCGTGAGTACCGCCCCGCCGATCGCGATCCGGCTCCGCGGTCTCCGGAAGGACTTCGGACGCCGCCACGCGCTCGCGGGCATCGACCTCGTGCTCGAGGGGCCGCAGATCGTCGGGATCATCGGGCCCGACGGCGCCGGCAAGACGACCCTGTTGCGCTCGATCGTCGGGCTGCTCGACGTGACCGCCGTATCGGCGACCGTGCTCGGGTACGACCTCACCGCGGACGTGCAGGAGCTGAAGGAGCACGTCGGCTACGTGCCGCAGGCGTTCAGCCTGCACCGCGACCTCTCGGTGCTCGAGAACCTGCGCTTCACGGCGCGCCTCCACCGACTCAGTGCAGACGAGCTGACGGCGCGCGCCACACCGCTGCTCGAGCGCACCGGACTGGCGCCCTTCGGCGACCGTGCCGCGGGCGCGCTCTCGGGCGGGATGAAGCAGAAGCTCGCGATCGTGAACGCGCTCCTCCCCGCGCCGCGCGTGCTCGTCCTCGACGAGCCGACGGCGGGCGTCGACATCGTTGCGCGCGGCGAGATCTTCGGCATTCTCGACGAGCGCCGACGCGATACGCTCGTCGTGGTCAGCACGAGCTACCTCGACGAGATGACCCTGTGCGACCGTCTCGCCTACCTGGATGACGGCCGCGTCGTCGCGACCGGCACGCCGGACGAGCTCCGGGCGAGCGTCGCGGTCGAGCTCTATCGCGCGTGGGGCGAGAACGCCGAAGCGACCGCGCGGGCGGCGCGGACCTTCCCGTGGGTCGCAGAAACCCACGCGAGCGGGGACTTCACGCGCATCGAGGTCCCCACGGACGCGACGCCCGGCTCGCGCGCGGTGCGCCGCGCGCTGGCCGGGCTCCCGGGCGTGCACTTCGCGGAGCGCGTCCCCGTCGACATGGAGGCGACGCTGCTCGCGCTCGCCCGGACGACCTCCGCCGCCGGAGCGCGGGCGTGAGGAGACGGTCGTGACGGCGCCGATCATCCGCGCCTCCGGGCTCACCAGGCGCTTCGGCGACTTCACCGCCGTCGACCACCTCGACTTCGAGGTCGCCCCGGGCGCGATCTTTGCGTTCCTCGGCGCGAACGGCTCCGGCAAGAGCACGACCATCCGGATGCTGATCGGCCTCCTCACGCCGACCGCCGGCACGATCGAAGTCGACGGCATCGACGTCATCAAGACGCCGCGCCGGGTCCGCGACCACATCGGCTACATGGGGCAGAAGGTGAGCCTCTACCAGGGTCTCTCCTTGCGCGAGAACCTCGAGTTCTACGCGGGGCTCTACGGGCTCGCCGGCGCGCCCCTCGAGCGCCGGTGGGGCGAGCTCCGCGAGCGTTTCGCGCTCGCCGAGGTCGAGCACGAGAAGGCGAGCGACCTGCCGGCCGGCGTGCGGCAGCGGGCGGGCCTCGCGCTCAGCACTCTGCACCGGCCGCGCGTGCTCTTCCTCGACGAGCCGACGGCGGGCGTCGATCTCCACAATCGTCTCCTCTTCTGGGACCGCATCCGCGACGAGGCGTCGACGGGGGTGACCGTGTTCGTCACGACCCACTTCCTCGAGGAGGTCGAATACTGCGACTGGGCGTGCTTCATCGACGCCGGGCGCCTGATCGCGAACGCGCACCCGAGCGAGATCCGCCGCCGCTTCTCCGAGGGATACCGCGTGACCCTCGCCCTGCCGCCGGAGGCGCGCGGCGAGGCGCGGGCGGCCCTCGTTGCCGCGGGAGGCGCCGTCTCCGACGACGGCGCCACGCTGCTCGTACGGACGCCCGCGCTGTCGCCGTCCCTCCTCGACGAAGTGCAGCGCATCGCCGACGCGCATCCCGACGCAGACGTCGCGATCGCGCGCCCCGAGATGACGGAGGTGTTCCGTCGGCTCATGCTGACGGCGAAGACCGAGGCCGACGGAGCGCCGGACGCGCCAGGCGCCGTCGTCGCACCCCGGCTGCCGGAGGGTCCCGTCCCGCCCGCGAGAGACGCGGCGCGCCGCCCACCGGCCCCGCCGCCGCCCGAGCCGCTCGCGGACACGTCGAACGCGCTGCGGGCGCGCGCCCGTCGCTTGCGCGCGCTCTTGCTGCGCGAGACCCGCGCGACCCTCCGCGATCCCTTCACGGTTACGATCCTGATCACCGTCCCGCTCGCTGCGCTCCTCGCGTTCGGGCTCACGCTCTCGACCGAGGTGAAGCACCTGAAACTCGGGCTCCACGACGCGAGCCAGACGGCGGCGAGCCGCCGGCTCACCGCCGAGCTCGCCGCCCACGGCACGTTCGCGATCCAGCGCTTCGGGAATCGCGATGCGATCGAGCGCGCGCTCATCGCGGGCGACGTCAGCATCGCGCTCGTCGTGCCGCCGGACTTCGACCGCCGGCTCGCCGCCCGCGCACCGGGCGCACCCGCGCCGGAGATCCAGGTGCTCTACGACGGCGGCGAGACCGTCCTCGCGGGGAATGCCGAGGCATTCTTCCAGGCGCTCGTCACGGCGACCGGCCTGGCGCTCACCGCGCCGCCGCCCAGCTCGGAGCTCCAGGCCGCGCCGCCGCAAGGCGTGCGCACCGTGACGCGTGCGGTCTTCAACCCCACGCTCGACGGCACCCCGTTCATGGTGTCGGGGACCTACGGGTTCGTGCTGACGTTCCTCACGACGCTCATCACCGCGGTGTCGGTCGTGAACGAACGCTTGAGCGGGACCTTCGACCAGCTGCAGGTGACGCCCGCGACGTCGGCGGAAATCGTCCTCGGCAAGATCCTGCCACTCGGCGCCGTCTTCGCGTCCGACGTCGTCCTGATGTTGATCCTCGCGGGCGTCGTGCTCGGCGTCTGGCCCCTGGGAAGCTCGGTCT
>JANNPN010000326.1:0-3621 GCA_031400185.1 Polyangiaceae bacterium | reverse complement strand
GGTCGCGGCCGAGGTCGCGCGCGTGGTGATCCCGTTCGGCAACCCGTGGGCGTCGCTCGGCTACGCGACGACGGCGGTGCCGTTGCTCGTGCAGATCGCCGACCTCGCGGGGGTCGCGGGTGTCGGCTTCGTCGTGGCGGCGACGAACGCGGCGCTCGCGACCGCGGTGCTCGCCGGTGGCGCCGCGGCGGAGCGACGTGCGGCGCAGCGCGGGCTCGCGCTCGCGGCCGGGCTGATCGTTGCGACCGTCGGGTACGGCGCCTGGCGGCTCCACGCCATCGACGCCGACCCGGCGACGGTGACGTTCCCCGTCGTCGCGGCGCAGGCGAACCTCGACCTCGGCACGCAGTGGCAATCCGAGTTCTATGGGGAGAACCTCGGGGCGTACGCCGACCTCACGACGGACGCGACGACGGCGCGGCCGGCGACGATGGTCGTCTGGCCCGAGAGCGCGCTCACGTTCTTCGTCGAGACCGAGCCGACGTATGCCGCGTACCTTGCGCAGCTCACCGCGGCGGCCCGGACCACGCTCCTCACCGGCGGCCCGCGCGTCCTCGCCCGCGACGGCCGCGAGGAGTTCCGGAACGCGGCGTTCCTCGTCGCCCCCGGTGGTCCGACCACGCTCGCCTACGAAAAGGGGCGGCTGGTGCCGTTCGCGGAGTACTTCCCGTTGGCCGGCGTCGACCTCCTGCGGCGCCAGTTCGGCAAGGTCCGCGAGTTCACGCCAGGCGAGCGGCAGGAGCCGTTTCCCACCCCGGTCGGGCGCGCGGGCATGATGATCTGCAACGAGGCGATGGTCGGGAGCGAGGCGGTCGAGCGCGTGCGCCAGGGCGCCGAGTGGCTCGTGACGCTCACCAACGACTCGTGGGTCGGCCGCCGCCAGTACGCCGAGATCGCGCTCGCGATGGTGCGCCTCCGGGCCGTCGAGGTGCGGCGCTGGCTCGTACGCGCGTCCACGTCGGGCCCCTCGGCGATGATCGATCCGGCGGGCCGCATCGTCGACCGCATCCCGTTCGACTCGCACGGGGTCGTGCGCGCCGACGTCGCGCCACGCCACGATCGGACGGTGTACGCGCGGATCGGCGACGCGTTCGCATGGGCATGCGTGCTCGCGACGGCCGCGGTCGTCGTCGCGGGGCGCGGCCGGCGGCCGTGACGCGAGCCACCGCAAGATTCTCCAATTGCGAGCCAGCGATCCGGTGCTAGGGTCGCGGCCATGACGACGCCGGCCTTCAGTCTCTTCCACACCCCGATCGGTCGCTGCGGAATCGCATGGGGGGCGGGCGGCATCATCGGCCTGCAGCTTCCCGAAGCGAGTGCGCGGGCGACCCGCGCCCGGATGCAGACGCGCTTTCCCGGCGCTCGCGAGACTGAGCCGCCGGGTGCGGTGCGCGATGCGGTGACGGCCATCGGCGATCTTCTCGCGGCGAAGCCCGTCGACCTCTCCTCGGTGGCACTCGATATGGACGGCGTCCCGCCGTTCCACCGCCAGGTCTACGAGGCGGCGCGCGCCATCGCGCCCGGCACGACGCTCTCGTACGGCGAGATCGCGAAGCGCATCGGGGCGCCGGGCTCGGCGCGCGCCGTCGGACAGGCGCTCGGGCGGAACCCGTTTCCGATCGTCGTGCCGTGCCATCGCGTGCTCGCGGCGGGCGGGAAGGCCGGTGGCTTCACCGGGACAGGCGGCGTCTCGACCAAGCTCCGCATGCTCGCCCTCGAAGGCGCGGCCAAGCCGGTGACGCCGGCGCCCGAGCTCTTCGATGGTCACGCCGGCCTCGGCTTCGACTGGAAGGCGGCGGTCGCCCATCTGAAGAAGGTCGACCCGAAGCTCGGGCGCGTGATCGACGCGGCCGGCGCCGCGACCGTGCTCGAGCTCAAGAAGACTCCGAGCCTCTTCGGGGCGCTCGCCGAGGCGATCGTTTACCAACAGCTCTCCGGCAAGGCCGCGGCGACGATCTACGGCCGCGTCTGCGCGCTCTTCCCGCGCGCGTCGCACGGGCCGACCGCCGACCACATCCACCGCGTCGACGCGCAGCGCCTCCGCGCCGCCGGGCTGTCGGCCGCGAAGGTGCTCGCGCTGAAGGACCTGGCCGCGCACGAGCGCGCCGGCAAGATCCCGACGCTCGCGGAGGCGCGCACGATGGACGATGCGGCGATCGTCGAGCGTCTCGTCGCGGTCCGCGGCATCGGCCGCTGGACTGCCGAGATGCTGCTCATCTTCCGCCTCGGGCGTCCCGACGTGCTGCCGGTGGACGACTACGGCGTCCGCAAAGGCTTCGCGCTCGCCTACAGGAAGCGCGAGCTCCCGACGCCGAAGGCGCTCGCCGCGCACGGCGAGGCGTGGCGGCCGTATCGGACGGTCGCGAGCTGGTACTGCTGGCGCGCGCTCGAGCTCGGCGACGCGTAGTGGCAGGCGATACTGTCCTGGAATCGGGGCAGCACCGGCAGGCGGTTTCAGTTGACTAGGAGCGCGTCGATCCAGAAAAGTCCGTCCGTGCGCCCCCTGCTCGCGGTCCTCGCGATCGTGTCGTTGCTGGCGACCCCGCCCGACCTCGCATCGGCGACGACGGCGACGGTCGGTCCCGACGGCAACCTCCTCCTCGACGGGATGCCATTCTTCCCGATCGGCATCTATCACGTGTCGTGGATCGGCGACCGTCAGGGCGACGAGGCGATTCCCGACCTCGAGCGCGCTGCCGACGCGGGCTTCAACCTGATCCACCCGTCGATCGACGGTCGCGACTCGACGAGCGACTTCCTCGACGTCGCGGCGGCGCGTGGCGTCTACGTGATCGGCGAGATCCCGTGGCCGGCGAACGGGCCCGACTTCTTCGTGAACAAGTGGAAGGCGAAGCCCGCGATGATCGCGTGGAACGTCGCCGACGACTTCAATGCGCCCTTCACGGGGCCGGCCTACAACCACCCGCCATCGCACGTCGCGGCACGGCACGCGACGATCCACGCGCTCGCACCGAACCACCTGAGCTACGCGAGCGGCGGGTCGTATCCGGGCTACCGCATCCACGAGTTCGCCGGGACGATGGACGTCATGGGCTTCCAGAGCTACCCGGTCGGCGCCGAGAACCATCCCGACGACTACGCGCTGCAAGAGAACGCCGAGAGCTTCGCGTACGTCGGTGGCGAGCTCGCCGGCACGGGACAGCTCTTCGTCGCCAATCCGCAGGCATACCGGTGGGCGGGGCACCGCTATCCGACGCCGCGCGAGGCGCGGAGCTTCCTGTACGCACCGTTGGTCTACGGCGCGAAAGGCATCGTGTGGTACGCGATGTGGGAGGGCAACGGCACGCTGCTCCCGAGCGTGGTGCCCGGTCTCTGGGACGAGCTCACGCACCTGAACGCCGAGACCCGGAGCCTCGCGGAGATCCTGCTGCACGGGACGCGGACCGAGCTCGCGACGGGGAGCGCACGCGTCCACGCCGCGTCGTGGCAGCACGACGGGCAGGTCGTCGTGGTCGTGTTGTCGACCGAGCGCACGGTGTCGCATGCCGTGAGCGTGACGCTCCCGCCGGGAGCCGCAGGCCCCGCGCACGTGCGGTTCCCGAGTCGCGGCATCACCGGGATGACGGCCGCGGGCGGGATGCTCGCGGGCGACGTCGCTCC
>JANNPN010000316.1:0-11218 GCA_031400185.1 Polyangiaceae bacterium | reverse complement strand
AGCTCTGCAGCGTCGTCTCGCTCACGCCGAGCGGGTTCGAGAGGAGCGCGATCGTCACGTCCTCCGGCGCCGGCGGCTGCAGGACGAAGCCGATGCCGCCGGTCTGGAACGCCAGCTGCAACCCGACGCGCGCGTCGGCGGCGAGGGCGAGATGGACCGTCTCGGTCGGGAGCCCGATGTTCTGCACGAACTCCGTTCGGATGTGCGACATGCGGATCTCGCCGAGCTCGCCCGCGGGGCCGCTGTTGCCGGTCAAGACCGGCGCGAGGGTCGGCGCGATGCGGATCGCGAGCGGCGTCGCCGGCGGCAGCACGCCGAGCTCGGGGAAGATCGCCGCGAAGAGCCCGGCCGTGAGATCCACCGGACCGCTGCCGAGGTCGATCGAGGTGATCGTGCTCTGCAGGAGCCCGGTCTCGATCTGGCCGCGCAACAGCTGGTTGAATCCCGAGGTCGAGATCGCGAAACCGATGCCGTAGGGCACGTGCTGCACCGGCGTGATGTTCGGGAACGTCGGGAAGGTCTCGGCGACGTGGTAGCTCGCGGGCAGGATCGGCGCCAAGGGATGGGGCGACGGTACGGTCGCGCTGATGTTGACGGCCATGGTGATGCCGTTCGCGTCCTCGTTGATCGACGTGAAGGGCGCGTCGAGATTGATGCCGAGGCCGGCACCGACCGGTCCGGCGATGTCGACGCCGGCGAGCGACGTCTCGATCGCGCCCGCGATCGGCGTGTTGCCGTTGCCGTCGGCCTGGTTGAGGAATCCTTCCATGCCGTCGGCGAAGAGCGCGCCGAGGTCGCCGATGGCACTGCCGATCAATGCTTCCTCGAGATCGCCGAGGAGGCCGTCGCAGTCGGCGGTATAGGTGAGCCCGGTGATGCCGACGCTGATCGGTGCCACCTGCGTCACGTCGACCTTGGTCGGTTGCGGCGTCAGCGGCGACAGGTTGAAGGCCCCGGCGATGGTGGTCGTCGGCACGACCAGGTGGAGCTCGCAGTGGAGCGGGATGCCGGACGCGTTGTCGATGTTGGCGGTGACGCGGAGGTTCTGCAGCTCGAAGAGGCCCTGGACGGCGCCGGGCGTCGAGTCGAGCTCGATCATGACGCCGCCGAGGCTCGGTGGCGGTGTCCCGCTGATGCTGACGTCGACCGAACCGAGACAGAGCGAGCCGAGCGGCAGGTAGCAGTAGTCGTCCTTCACGACGGTGCCGGCCTCCATGAAGGTTGCCGGGTTCACGTCGATGAGCGTCGTGGCGACCGGCTCGATCGAGTCGAAGCCGAAGTCGGTGATGCGCATGCCGACGCCGTCCGGCGAGTAGGCGCCGTTGGCGATCGAGGCGCCCCTGATGACGACGTGGCGGTCATACGCGGTCTTGCCGTCGTGGATGCGGCGAAGCTTCACGTTGATCGGGTTGAAGACCGCCGCCGCGCTCAGCGGAATGGACGTGCTGAACGTGCCGCCGGCCTGGAGCGGCACCGGCGTCCCGTTGATGCGGAGGTCGGCGTCGGCCTGGCTGGCACCGGTTGCATGCCCGGTCACGGTGACGTTCGAGGCGGTCGAGAACACGCCGTGGCTCGGCGTGTCGATCACGACGACGAGCGGCTGGCACGCGGCGCAGCTGCCGCCGCAGTCGACGTCGGTCTCGCTGCCGTTTCGGACGCCGTCGTTGCAATTCGGGATCTGACAGATCGTGCCGAGGCAGGTGCCGCTCTGGCAATCGCTGCCGACGAGGCAGTGATCACCGTTCGGACACGTCGGGCACGCGCCGCCGCCGCAGTCGACATCGGTCTCGGCGGCGTTCTGGATGAGGTCGTTGCAAGGCGCGGGCTGACACGTTCCCATCGTGCAGAGGCCGGAGAGGCAGTCGCTGCCCGTCCCACAGTCGTCGCCGACGACGCACGCGGGGCACGCGCCGCCGCCGCAGTCGACGTCGGTCTCGAGGCCGTTCTTCACGCCGTCGTCGCAGAGCGGCGGCTCGCAGGTGCCGGCGACGCAGATGCCGCTCTCGCAATCCGTCGCGACGCCGCACCCTTCACCGAGCTCGCACCCGCCGCACGCGCCGCCGCAATCGACATCGGTCTCGGGGCCGTTCTGGGCGCCGTCCGAGCAGCTCGGACACGTCGTCGGCACGCCCTTCTTGAGCGACAGGGTGACGCCCGTCGGCTTGGACTTGTAGACGACGCGGCTGCCGTCGGCGACGCGGTAGAGCGTGCACATCTGATGGGTCGAGCCGTCGCTCGCGTTGTGCACCGAGAGGACGGTGACCACGCCGCCGGCGCCGGGCGGGGTCGCGAGGTTGATTCCGCCGACGCCCTTGGCGGAGATCTTGGCACTCTTGCCGGCGACGATCTTCGCGAGGCTGACCGACGTCGGCCCCGCGGGTGCGAGCTTGTTCTTATAGGTGGCGACCACGCCGGAGTTGCTCGTCCACGGCGCCGGCAGCGGCAGCGTGCCGCGATTGTTCGGCGCGTCGGCGTAGAAGACCTCGAACGTCCCGCTCAGCTCGCCGAGCGGGCTGCTCGGACCGAACTGGCTCCCGACGCCGGCCTGGTTCGAGCGGAGCTTCGCCGTCCCGCTCGTGATCTTGACGCTGAGCAGCGCACTCCGCCCTTCGACGCCGTTGTCGGCCGCCGGCACCGGCGCCGCTGCCCACAGACCGGCGCCGCATAGCGCCGCCATCACCAGCACGGTCCACGATCGAGTCTGCACGCTCCGCCTCCCTTGCCCCGACATCAGGGATTGCACTGGACGAAGTAGCGCGACGTGCCCGAGCCGTTGAGCGCCGCCGAGCACGACGGCCGCCCACTGCAGCACGACCCGATGCCCAAGGGCGGACACGAGACCGGCTGACAGCCGTCGCCGTCCTCGCCGCCGGTCCCGAAGCAGTTCGAGTACGCGTTCCACCCTTGCACCGAAAAGCGGTTCGAGAGGCTGCACACGAGGTCGATGTTGTCGGAGGGGCGATTGATCGTGACGTTGCAGACCGACGGGCCGCTCTGGGCCGTCGTGCCGCCCGGCCACTCGGCCGAATCGAACACCCCGCCGTTGTTGCTGGTGACCGTGAACGTGAAGAGTTGGGCGGGACACTTGCAGAGCCCGCCGTTGCACGAGTTGGTGAGACAGTCTCCGTTGATGAGGCAGAGCTTGTTGAGCGCGCAGTCGCCGCACGACGCGCCGCCGCAGTCGACGTCGGTCTCGCTGCCGTTCTTCACGCCGTCGACGCAGGTCGGCGACTGGCACACGTTGCCGACGCAGACGCCGCTCGTGCAGTCGGCGCCGCTCGCGCAGCCGCCGCCCGGGCCGCAATCGGGACAGCTGCCGCCGCAGTCGAGCCCGGTCTCGCTGCCGTTCTGGACGCCGTCGTTGCAGGCCGGCAGCTGACAGAAGCCGCCCGTGCAAACGCCGGTCGTGCAATCGCCGGCGACGACGCAGGTGTCGCCGGGGACGCAGTCGGGACACGTCCCGCCGCCGCAATCGACGTCGGTCTCGTTGCCGTTGTCGACGCCGTCGCCGCAGGTGGGCGCCTGGCACAGATTTCCGGTGCAGACGCCGCCCGCGCAGTCGCCCGCGACGCCGCAGCTGTCGCCGGTTGCACAGCCGGGGCAGGTGCCGCCGCCGCAGTCGACGTCGCTCTCCGCGCCGTTCTGGAAGCCGTCGATGCAGCTCGGGGTCTGGCAGACGTTGCCGACGCACGGCCCGCTCGCGCAGTCGCTGTTCACGAGGCACGCGTCGCCGTGAGGACACCCGGGACAGGTGCCGCCGCCGCAGTCGACGTCGGTCTCGACCGCGTTCTGCATCCCGTCGAAGCAGGTGGGGGACTGACACACGGTGCCGGTACAGACACCGCTCGTGCAGTCGCTCCCCATGACGCAGGTGTCGCCCGGGACACAGTCGGGGCACGTCCCCCCGCCGCAGTCGACGTCGCTCTCGGCGCCGTTCGTGACGCCGTCGCCGCAGGTCGCCGCCTGGCACACGTTCGCGGTGCAGACGTGGCTGGCACAGTCCGCCGGGCCGTTGCACGCGCCGCCCGGCGCGCAGCCCGCGCACGGGCCGCCGCAGTCGACGCCCGTCTCGCCGCCGTTCTGCTGGCCGTCGTTGCAGCCCGGCCCCTGGCAGATGCCGCTCGTGCAGACGTTGCTGTCGCAGTCGCCCGCGCCGTTGCAGGTGTCGCCCGGCACGCAGTCGCCGCAGCTGCCGCCGCAATCGACGTCGGACTCGTCGCCGTTCGTCACGCCGTCGTCGCACGCCGGCACTTGGCAGACGCCGCTCGTGCAGACACCGCTCGTGCAATGGCCATCGTCCGTGCAGCCGCCGCCGGGCGCGCATGGCCCGCACACGCCGCCGCCGCAGTCGACGCCGGTCTCGCCCTGGTTCTGGATGCTGTCGGTGCACGTCGGCGCGGCGCAGGCGGGGCACGCCTCGCCACCGCAATCGATCCCGGTCTCGTGGCCGTTCAACGCGCCGTCGTTGCAGGTCGGACACGCCACCACGACGCCGCGCTTCAGCTGCAACTTGTGATTGGTCGCGGTCACCTTGTGACGCACGAGGCTTCCCGCCGCGACCGCGTAGAGCGAGCACAGCCGGTGCGTCGACCCGTCGTTCGCGTTGGTGATCGAGAAGATCGTCAGGAGACCGCCGCTGCCGGGCGCGGCCGCGATGCTGATGCCGCCGAGGCCGACCGCATTCACGGCCGCCCGGCTGCCGCCCTTGATGTAGGCGGTCTTGACGGTGGTCGGTCCGCCCGGTGCGAGCGCGTTCTTGTACTTCGCCGTCACGCCCTTGATGCTGGTCCAGGGCGCGGGGATCGTCAGCAGCGCGCGGTTCGCCGGGTCATCGACGTAGTAGGCTTCGAAGGTGCCGGCGAGCTGCGCGGGATTGGCACCCGTGCCCCAGTGCACGCCGAGCCCGCTCTGCACCGAGCCGAGCTTCGCTTTGCCCGTGCCGAGGTTCACCTGGATCGACAGCTTCGATCCGAGCACCGCCTCGTCGTGGGCATGGCTCCCCGACGCCGCGCCGAGGGCCACCACCACCGCCGCGGCCAGACACTTCTCGAAGGTTTTCATCATGCGCATCATTGCTCCGTTTCGTCGCTTCAGTCCTGGAGGCGGACGACGTTGGCTTTGTCTTGGGTGCCGCTGAACGGGATCGGGGTGTCGAGTCCGTGCAGCGGAAACGCCAGGCTGCCGTTCGTGGCGCTCCAGGCCGCGCAGTTGAGGGGATTGCCGCGCCGGCTCGCCGTGCCGGTTCCCCCCTGCGTCATCTCCGTCACCGTCGCCGTCACCTGCCCGGTCGCGATCGCGATCGCCTGATCGGGAACGGTGCCCCAGTTGACGGTGTCGCAATTGCTGCCGTCGCCCGCGGTCTCGGCGCTCTGCATGAGGATGCGGACGATGGCCGCGCCCGCTGGCGCGGTGACGTCGGCCGCCGTGTCGACGGAGAAGACCGGCGCCGACGCGGCCCCCGAGCCGTTGCTGTCGATCGAGTAGGAGACGTTGGTGCGGGTGCCGCCGTTGCAGTCGACGAAGCTATCGGCGCTGGTCGCGAAGGCCGGATCCTGGCGGAGGCGCCAGCAGGCATAGCCGTTGGCAAACGCGGTCGCCTTCTTGTCGCCGATCACGACCGGCGAGGTGAGCGTCAGCACGGCGCGACCGTTGCCGTCGGGCACGCCGGCGGTCAGGAAGAGATTCGGCGAGGTCGAGGACGCGACGCCCCAATCCGTGTTGTCGGTGCCGCAACACTGCATGCTCGAGGCCGGCTGCAGGAAGAAGCAGGTCTTCCCTGCCGTGTCGCCGCAGCCCAGGGGACACGCACCGATGCTGTTGCAGTTGTCGCCGTTGGTGATGGTGAAGGTCTTGGCGCCGAGCGGCGTCGGCGCGACCGTCGGCGTCGCCGTAGCGGTCGGGGTCGGCGTCGCGGTGCGGGTCGCGGTCGGCGTCGCCGCTGCCCCCGTGAAGGTCGGGGTCGGCGTCGCGGTGCGGGTCGCGGTCGGCGTGACGGTCGGCGTCGGCGTATTGTTCGAGGTGAGCGTCGGCGTCGGCGTCCGGGTCGCGGTCTTCGTCGGGGTTGGCGTGGCCGTGGCCGGCACCGTCGCGGTCGCGGTCGGGGTGAGCGCGGGCGTCGGGGTCGCCGCCGCCGGCGGGTTGTAGATGTCGTCGAAGAGCTGGTTGCCGCAGGCGTCGGCGGTGCCCGCGAGGCAGGTCAGCTCCTCGGGGAGGGTCGCGCCGCAGCTCGTCAGCGCGCCGAGCGTCGCGTTCGAGCAACGGCTCGGGATCTTCTGCTGCATCTTGATCAGCGCCGCGTGCGCCTTGCCCTTCAGGTCGGCGACCCGGCAATCGAGGAGCGGGCTCGTCGGCGGCTTTCCGAGGTCCTTCAGGTACTGGCACTTATGCTGCTCGTTCATGCGTGCGAGCTTGTATTTGAGGAGCGCGCCGTGGGCGCTCTTCTGGCACGCGAGCTCGAGCGCTCCGGGCCCGACGTACGGCGGGTCGGGGTGTGTGCCGTACGTGGTCTGCGTCGCGAGCGTGGCTTCCGAGATCGTGACACAGCTGAGGCACGCCCCGACGCCGGACGGACCCGTGAAGCCGCCGATCACGATCGCGTCGCAGGGGGCGCGGCAGGCGTCGAAACCGATTGCCGCCGGCGTCACGCCGGTCGCGGCACACTTGGCGCCGGCGGCGTCGAGCTTCGCCGCGACCTTCGCGATCTTCGATTGTGCCTTGGGCGAGAGCTGGGCGTCGTCGTTGCAGTCGGTCGCGGTCACGAGGAAGCCCTGCATGCGGGCGTCGTGGCAGCGCGCCTTCTCCCGCATGACGGTGCCGACGAGCTTCCGGACCCCCCCGGCGAGCGCCTTCCGGCAGGCCGCCTCCTCGGACGTCGCTCCCACCGCCGGCTCGACCGCCGCGCACACGAGGAGAGACGCACACACGAATGCAATCGCAACGTTGGTCATCGAGTCTCCCTGGCGTGAGTCGTGGGGTCGAGCTGCACGGATCACAGGGGACCGGGTGGACAGGGGCCCTCGATGAAACCGAGGCGTGGGTATGCGAGCAAAGCTGCACGGCGTCAAGACGCAGCGCATGATTTCCGCCACCCAACTGCCCCGAAATGGACCAGCCCACCTGCTCGACGCCTGCCGGCTGCGGGCACGCCGACCGGCCCAATGCCCGCCGCCGGCCGCAACAAGATGTATCAAGGTGCTACAGCTTTCCCGGAACCACGCGATTCGCTGAGTGAAACACGTTGACATCGTCCCCTGCGCTGCCGGAAGAACGGCGAGCAGTCGCGATCCGTACCGTCGCGGCACGCGCCGTCAACGAACGGCTCCGGGTGGAGGGACTCATGGCGTCGGTGACGATGTGAACGTCCTACTGCTGGTCATCGACTCGCTGCGCGCCCAGTCCTTGTCGCACAGTGGCGGCCCGTCGGTCGCACGGACGCCCTTCCTGGACCAACTCGCGAGGAGCTCGTCCCACTTCACCCGGGCCTATGCGACCGAGTGCTGGACGCTGCCGGCGCACTGCAGCATGTTCACCGGCCTGCTGCCGTCGGAGCACGGCGCCCATTTTCAGACGATGGCCTACACCGGCAGCCGGCCGACGGCGGCCGAGATCCTGTCGTCGGCCGGGTACCACACGGAGATCGTGACCCGGAACTCGATCTTCGACGGCTCGATGCCGGGCATCACCCGCGGTTTCCGGACGAGCTCCGCCGTCTTCTCCGACCGGAGCGGGCTGAACCCGCTGAGCCTCATGCTCGCCATGACGAAGCCGCGCTTTCGCCGCCAGATCCTCACCAGCGGCTTCTTCCACCCGCTGCAGCGGAAGAGCCGCGCGTTCGTCCGGAGCTTCGCGCGCGCGACCGTCCCCGCGGACCGCGAGGCCCTCGACCACCTCCTGTACGCCATGCGGCGCTGCCGTGCGGAGCGGAGCCCGTTCTTCTTCTTCTGCAACCTCTACGACGTGCACGCGCCATACCCGCCGACCGACCACTCGATCTTCCGCCCGCTCCGCGATCCGAGCACCTGGTCCGAGACCCTACGGATGCCGTTCGTCCTCCCGAAGCTCGGCGCGCACGCGTACCTGCGCGACGACTTCACCATCTCGGCGACGGCGCGCCGAATGCTGCTCGATCGCTACCACTCGGCGATCGAGCTCGCCGACGCGAAGCTCCGCGAGTTCTTCACCGCCGCGGCCACCGACGGCGTCCTCGACGACACGCTGGTGATCGTGACGGCCGACCACGGCGAGGCGTTCGGCGAGCACGACGTCTACCTCCACGACGCGTCGGTCCACGCGGAGAACCTGCACGTGCCGCTGATGATCCAGCACCCGCGGCGCCCACCCGAGTCGGTCCACGACGTGGTCAGCACGCGCGACCTCTTCGGGGTGATCTGCGGCGCGGCGGACCGCCGCGACGGCCGCGGCACCATCCTCGACCCGGCCTATCGCGCGACCCATCCGATCGCGGTCGCCGAGCACTTCCACTATGCCGGCGTCGACCACGCCCTCCCCCGCTACCGGAAGAACCTCGTCGCGGCGATCAGCCACGACCACAAAGTGATCGTGCGCGGCGAGGAGGTGGAGATCTACGACACCCGGTGCGATCCCGAGGAGCGCGCGCCGGAACGCGGGACGATCGACGACTTCGGCGTGCTCTGCCGCGACGACCGCGTGCTGCCGACCGCGAGCGCCGCGGCGGTCGCGCACCTGCAGGAGTTCCAGGCGCACCGGAGCCGCCAGGTCGGGCTCGCGGCCTAGCTCGGCGCGAGTCAGCGGGGATGGACGCGGCTCGCGCGCGTGTCGCCGCGACGGAGCACCGCTGCGACGAGCGCGAGGGCGAGTATTCCCATGGCGATCCACCAGACGCGCCACCAGGACGATCCCGCCGCGCCGGCGCGCGGCGCGCTCGCCGGCGGCGGCGCCGCGGCACCGGCGCGTTCCGTCGCGGGGCGCGCCTCGGCGCCCGGGACCGCAGCGGCGACGACGTCCGGCAGCAGCGCCACGAGCGGCGCCGGGAGATCGGCCGGGTGGACCTCGCCGCGCCGGGCGAGCATCGCCAACGCGGCACGCGCCATTGCGACGCCGTCGCCGTCGAAGGTCGCGACCATCCGCGCGTCCGGGCCGGCGAAGCCGGAAATCCGCGCCGTGCTGTCACGGCCGCTCCGCGTGACGGTCGACGGGCTGAGGTTCACCGCGGCATCCGCGATACGCTTCACGGGGACGTCCGCGGGCCCCTCTCCCGCGAGCGCGACGAGCGCGGGGATCGCGACGTCGGTCCGATCGGCGCGGAGACGCGCCCATGCGGCTCCGTAGCGGGCGTCGTCGCTGAGCATGGACGGCGGCGATACCAGGCGGTCGAATGCCGTCGCGGCCGCGTCGAAGGCGCCGAGCCAGTAGCGGGTGTACGCGGCCCCGAGGAGCGCCACCTGGCGGACGTTCGGCGGCAGGCCGGCGGCGGCCGCCGCGTCGTCGAAGGCCGCCTGCGCCGCCGCGTACCGTCCCTGGAGCGCCGTCAGCCACGCCGTCATGACGCGGGCGATCGCGCCGAGCGGGCTCGCGGGATCGATGTCCCGGTAGTATTTCGCGGCGGCGCCGAACTGGTGACGCGCGACCGCGGTCCATCCGAGCCCGAGCCGCGCGAAGCCGTCCCACGGCGGGCCCGGCTCGCGCCGCGCCGCCTCGCGGAAGAATCGGGTCGCGGCGCGCACACGGCCGGCCCGGAGGTGCACGTCACCCGCCGCGAGCAGAACGACGAGCGGCAAGCGCTGCACCGACCCCGCGCTGAGCCGCAAGAGGGCCTGACCGTTCGCCATCGGATCCTGCTGGAACTCGATCAGCGCCTGGCGCTCGGCCGAGCCGACCGCGGGCGAATCCGGCGGCAGCTCGGCCGGAATCTCCATGCCGGCCCGCGCGGCGGTCGTCGCCGTGAGGCCGAGCAGCAGCGCCATGCTCGCGATCCGGAGCCGACGCCGCACGCGGATCACCGACCGACCGCCTCGACGAGCGGCGCCGGATCGGGAGGCGCTGCGCCCGCGCGGCGATGGCGCAGCGCGCTCACCGTGAGCCCGAGCAGACCGACGGCCGTGAGCGCGAGCTCCGTCCAGACGAGCTGCGGCACGCCGGCCCAGAACGCATGATGGTTCTCCAGCGCGCGAAACGGCTCGACGAGCGCCGCGGTCGCGCTCAGCACCGTGAGACCGATCCAGAACACCTGCCCGTCGTAGCGCTTCCTGCGTCCGACGGCGCACGCGACGACGCCGCTCACGACGGCCGCCGCGAAGAAGTAGAGCTGCGCCGGGTGGGTCGGCAACGATGCGGCGGCGGCGGCGGGGATGAGACCCGCCTGCTGGTGGATGATGAACGGCATGCTTCCGGGCGGATAGGTCACGGCCCAGAGATGGTCGCAATGCGACCCGAAGCAACACCCGCCCACCAGGCACCCGATGCGCGTCAGGGCGTACGCGAAGGCCGTCACGACGATGAGGCCGTCGCAGAGCTTCGCGATCGGAAGCCGGCACCAGCGGGCGATGAAGGGCGCCGCCACGAAGAGTCCGATGAAGGCGCCGCCCATGTGCATGCCGCCGCCCCACGGCAGGAAGGCCTTCCATGGTTTGGCGTCGTAGAAGAGCGGGTTGTTGAGGATGAAGTGCACCCGGGCGCCGCCGAGCCCGCAGAGGGCGAGCAGCCCTTGCGCAGCGCGCAGGCGCGCGAGGTTCAGGCCTTCGCGACGCGCGATCCAGACGGGCCCGAGGACGACGCCGAGAACCACCGCGACCCAGAAGAGGATCTGCTGGGTCGGGATCGCGAGTCCGATGATCGTCAGCGTGTCGTACATGGGAGATCTGCACGGCGCCCCGCGCGAGGCGGGGCGCCGTGCTCGTGCAAAGCTCGCACGCGGTCCGCTACTGTGTGATGCAGCCGCAGTTGCTCGGCGGCGTGCCGCCGCAGGTGCCGCTCACGCCGCAGGCGACGCAGGCGTTGTCGTTGCAGGTGAGGCTGCACGTCAGGCCGCTGCAGGTCTGCGAGGTGCAAACGTTGGAGTCCTGCGCGCCGCACGGCACGCCGTCGTAGGCGCCGAAAATCCCGTCCTCCTCGAGCTCACAGTTCTTCCGCGAGTCGCAGAGGCCCGAGTAGCAGTCGGTGAGGGGCGTCGTGAAGTTCGCATCGCACGAAGTGCCCGCCGGTTGCGGCTGGGTATTGCACTTCCCCCTCGGCCCGCACG
>JANNPN010000313.1:0-5726 GCA_031400185.1 Polyangiaceae bacterium | reverse complement strand
CACGCCTGACCCTGCGAACACTTGTCTCGTGAGCGGGATGGGTGTGCGAGACGTCGAGCCGGCGAAGGCGACCCCGCCACGCCCCCCACGACCGGCGACCGCGCGTCGCGATTGTCGGACCCTGCACGAGACAGTAGGGTTGCGAACGGCCATGGCCCTCGACCCGATTGCGAAGTTCAAGCGGTGGTACGCAGACGCCGAGCGAGCGCGGGTGCCGATGCCGGAGGCGATTGCGCTTGCGACCGCGGATCGGCGCGGGCGGCCTTCGGTCAGGTTCGTGCTGTTGAAGCAGGTGGACGCGCGCGGCTTCGTGTTCTTCACCGACGGGCGGAGTCGGAAGGGCGGGGACCTCGCGGCGAATCCGGAGGCGGCCTTCGTCGTCTACTGGGATGCGCTCGGAAGGCAGGTGCGCGTTGAGGGCCCCGTGAAGCAGGTCGCTGCGGCGGAGGCCGACGCCTACTGGCAGACGCGGCCGCGCGAGAGCCGGCTCGCGGGCACGGCGTCGCGGCAGAGCGCCACGCTCGCGACGCGGGCCGACCTGCTCGGCCGCTGGCGCGCGCTCGGACGGAGCCACGGCGGCGACGACGTGCCCCGTCCGCCCGCATGGACGGGCTATCGGATCGCGCCGCGCGCGATCGAGTTCTGGACGCGCGGCGCCTCGCGCCTCCACCACCGCGAGCGCTTCGAGCGGCGGGCCGGCGCGTGGACGCGGAGGCTGCTCCAACCGTGAGCGCGCTCGACTACGCGGCGATCGCCGCCGAGCTCGGCCCCGCCGAGCTCCACGTGCTCGAGCGGCCCGACCTGGCGCTCACGGCGGTGATCGTGCTCGACGACCTTCGACTCGGACCGGCGTGCGGCGGCATCCGCTGGCGCGCGTACCCGACGCCCGCTGACGGCATCGGTGACGTGCTCCGTCTCGCGCGCGCGATGACCTACAAGAACGCGTTCGCGGAGCTCGGGTTCGGGGGCGGCAAGGCGGTCGTGCTGCGGAACGACGCGATGAGCCCGCAGGGGCCTGTGCTCGATCCCACGGTGGCGTTCCCGCTCCTCGGCGAGGTCATCGAGACGCTCGGCGGCCGGTACGTGACCGCGTGCGACTACGGCACGACCGCGACCGAGCTCGCGCTCGTGACGTCGCGGACCGACCACGTCCTCGCGGAGGACGAGCCCGGCATGCTCGACCTCGCGACCGCGACGGGCGTCGTCGCGGCGATGCGCGCGATTCGCCGGCGCGTCGGCGCGCGCGACGACCTCCGCGACGCGCGCGTCGTCGTGCAGGGCGTCGGCGACGTCGGGCTCGAGCTCGTACGGTTGCTGGTCGAGGCGGGTGCGGACGTCGCGTTCTCCGAGATCGACGAGGAGCGCGCCGAGCTCTGCTCGGTCGAGCTCGGCGTGCCGCGCATCGATGCCGCGCGGATCTTCGAGCGTCCGATGGATCTCTTTGCGCCGTGCGCTGCCGGCGAGATCGTCACCGACGAGGTGGCGCGGACGATCGAGACGGGCGGCATCGCCGGGGCCGCCAACAACCAGCTCGCGACGCCGTCCGCGGGCCGCATTCTCGCCGAGCGCGGCGTCTGGTACGCGCCCGATTTCGCGGCGAATGCCGGCGCGGTGATCTGCGGTTTCGAGTGCGGCGCAGGTCGCGGCGCCGGCGCGCTCGCGGTCGTCGAGCGCATCGCCGACCGCGTCGAGCGCGTGTTCGCGACGGTCGCGGCGCGCGGCCGCACGCCGCACGAGGCGGCGTACGCGCTCGCGCGCGAGCGTCTCGACGCGGCCGGTCCGCGTACGGCCGCCACGAAAATCGCGCAGCATTAGTATTTCTTCTCTACGCGATCACCGTAATTCACTTTCCGTCATCTTGCGGGATCGATCGCGGACGCTATTATCCGCGGCGCGTGCCTCAGGTCTTTCACCGCAGCACGAACACGATCGCCCGGGTGAGCATCTTCGGGACGCTCATCGTGCTCGGCGCTGCCGGCTACGGTCTCGCGCTGATCAACAGGTCCTCCTACGTCACGCAGGCGGGCATCGCGCACGAGCAGCCGGTGCAGTTCAGTCATCGCCATCACGCCGGTGAGCTCGGCATCGATTGCCGCTACTGTCACTCGTCGGTCGAGGTCGGCGCGAAGGCCGGCATTCCGCCGACCCAGACGTGCATGAACTGCCACAAGCAGATCTGGTCGGACAGCCCGACGCTCGAGCCGGTGCGCGCGAGCTTCCGCACCGACGCGTCGATCCCGTGGATCAAGGTCCACGATCTTCCCGACTTCGTCTACTTCAATCACTCGGTGCACGTGGCGAAAGGCGTGGGGTGCGAGACGTGCCACGGCCGCATCGATCGGATGAACCTGACCTGGCAGCAGAACTCGCTGCAGATGGAATGGTGCCTCGACTGCCACCGCCATCCCGAGCGCTACGTTCGCCCGAAGGAGGAGGTGTTCACGATGGGGTGGCAGCCCGCGGGCGACCAGCTCGAGATCGGCCGCGAGCTCGTGAAAGCCAACAACATCCAGCCGAAGACCGACTGCGACACGTGTCATCGATGACGCAAGAGAAGGACGCGAACGAAACGCTCGACCTCGCGACGGTGCGCGCCGAGCTCACCGAGCGGCGCGGCCGCCACTACTGGCGGAGCCTCGAGGAGCTCACGCGTCGGCCCGGATTCGACGCGATGCTCGCGCGGGAGCTGCCGCGGCAGGCGCCCGCGTTCCTCGACGCCGTCGACCGCCGGCAGTTCCTGCAAGTGATGGGGGCGTCGCTGGCGCTCGCCGGGCTGTCCGCCTGTACGCGCCAGCCGACCGAGACCATCATGCCGTACGTGAAGGCGCCCGAGGACATCATCCCGGGTCGCCCCCTCTATTTCGCGACGGCCATGCCGGTCGGCGGCGTCGGCACCGGGCTCCTCGTCGAGAGCCACATGGGTCGGCCGACGAAGATCGAGGGCAATCCCGAGCACGCGTCGAGCCGCGGCGCGACCGACGCGTTCGCACAGGCGGCGATCCTCGGCCTCTACGATCCCGATCGCTCGCAGGTCGTCAGCAGCGCCGGCGAGATCCGGACCTGGAAGGCCTTCGTCGCGGCAATCGGCGAGGTGCTCGAAGGGCAGCGTGCGACCGGCGGTGCGGGTCTCCGCGTCCTCTGCGACACCATCAGCTCGCCGACGCTCGGTGCGCAGGTGCGGGACCTCGTGGCGGCGTTTCCGAACTGCCGCATCCACCAGTGGGACCCGATCGCGCGTGACGCGTCGCTCGTCGGGACGCGCATGGCGTTCGCCGCCGAAGCGGACGTGCAGTACCGCTTCGCCGAGGCCGACGTGGTCGTCGCGCTCGACGCCGACTTCCTCGGCAGCGGTCACGACAAGATCCGACACATCCGCGACTTCAGCACCCGCCGCAATCCGGCGGGGGGGATGAACCGCCTCTACGCGATCGAAAGCACCCCGACGGTGACGGGCGCGCGTGCCGACCATCGTCTCCCCGTCGCCGCGCGCGACGTGCAGCGCTTCGCATGGGCGCTCCTCGCCGAGCTCGCGCGTCTCCCGCAGGCGCCCGCGAACCTTCCGGCTGCGGAGGCCGCGTGGGTGACGGCGATCGCCGCGGACCTCAGGGCGCATCAGGGGTCGAGCGTCGTCGTCGCGGGCGAGCACCAGTCGCCGACGACGCATGCGTTCGCGCACGCCCTCAATCACGCGCTCGGGAACATCGGCACGACCGTCGTCCTCACGGAGCCGATCGCGCAGCAGTCGATGTATTCGATGGCCTCGCTGCAAGAGCTCGCGGGGGCGATGGCGGCGGGTCAAGTCCAGGTGCTGCTGATCCTCGGCGGCAATCCGGTCGGGACGGCACCCGCCGATCTCGAGTTTGCCGCGCGGCTCGCGCAGGTTCCGTTCCGCGCCCACGTGGGACTCTACGACGACGAGACCGCGCAGCTCTGCCACTGGCACGTCCCCGAGGCGCACTTCCTCGAGAGCTGGGGCGACGTGCGCTCGGCGGACGGCACGATCAGCATCATGCAGCCGCTGATCGCCCCGCTCTACGACGGCAAGACCGTGGCGGAGGTCGTCGCGGCTGCGCTCGGGCGCGAGAAGACCGCGTACGACATCGTGCGCGACTTTTGGCGCGGGCGGCAGGCCGGTGAGTTCGAGCGCTGGTGGCGGACGGTGCTGCACGACGGGGTCGTCGCCGGCACCGGGTTCGCGCCGATCAAGCTCGGGCTGCAGGCAGAGTGGTTGAAGGCGGCGACGGCTGCGGAGCCGCCGAAGTCCGAGGGGCTCGAGCTGGTGTTCCGCCTCGACCCGAACGTGCTCGACGGCCGCTTCGCCAACAATGGCTGGCTGCAGGAGCTCCCGCGGCCGATCACCAAGCTCACGTGGGACAACGCGGCGCTGCTGAGCCCCGCGACGGCGCAGCGCCTCGGCGTCGTCAACGAAGACGTCGTCGAGCTGTCCTACGCCGGCCGCACCCTCGAAGCCCCGGTATGGATCGTGCCGGGGAACGCGGAAGACTCGATCACGCTCCACCTCGGGTACGGGCGCACGCGCGCCGGCCGCGTCGGCAACGCCGTCGGCGTCGATGCGAACCGCATCCGGACGGCCGCGGCCCCGTGGATCGTTCGCGGCGTCGAGCTGAAGAAGACCGGCCGGCGCCACCAGCTCGCGACGACGCAAGAGCACCACTCGATGGAGGGCCGTCACCTCGTCCGCGAGGCCTCCCTCAGCGAGTACACCCGGGAGCCGCACTTCGCCCACGCGATGGTCCACGAGCCGGCAAAGGACATGACGCTCTACCCGCCGCACCCGTATGAGGGGGCCGCGTGGGGCATGACCATCGACCTCGCCTCCTGCGTCGGCTGCAACGCGTGCGTGGTCGCGTGCAACGCCGAGAACAACATCCCGGTCGTCGGCAAGGAGGAGGTGGCACGGGGCCGCGAGATGCACTGGCTCCGCATCGACCGGTACTTCGAAGGCGAGGCGGCGAACCCGACGATCCACCACCAGCCGG
The DNA here is from genome assembly GCA_031400185.1 of Polyangiaceae bacterium. Taxonomy (GTDB): domain Bacteria; phylum Desulfobacterota; class Binatia; order UTPRO1; family UTPRO1; genus UTPRO1. The sequence goes on along the minus strand of JANNPN010000313.1, from coordinate 726 downwards.
TCCCGTGCATGCACTGCGAAAACGCGCCCTGCGAGGTGGTGTGCCCGGTGAACGCCACCGTGCACAGCAGCGAAGGTCTGAACGACATGATCTACAACCGCTGCGTCGGGACGAAGTACTGCTCGAACAACTGTCCTTACAAGGTGCGGCGCTTCAACTTCTTCAAATACCAGGACTGGACGACCGAGAGCCTGAAGCTCGCGCGCAACCCCGACGTGACCGTCCGCTCGTACGGCGTGATGGAGAAGTGCACCTACTGCGTGCAGCGCATCAGCCAGGCGCGCATCACCGCCCGCAAGGAGGATCGCAGCGTGCGCGACGGCGAGGTCGTGACCGCGTGCGCGCAGGCATGCCCCGCACGCGCGATCGTGTTCGGCGACCTCAACGACCCGACGAGCCGCGTCGCCAAGCTCAAGGCGGACGCCCGGAACTACTCGCTCCTCGGCGACCTCAACACCCGGCCGCGGACGACCTACCTCGCGTCGGTGCGCAACCCGAGCGGCGACCTGGACGGGGCATGAGCGACACCCCCGCCACCCGCAACCCGAGCGCCGAGGTGACCGTCCGGCCGCCGTTCATCGAGCCGGGCCACACCTTCGAGTCCGTCACCGACAAGATCGGCGCGATCGTCCTCGACCAGGGCGTGCGGCGCGGTTGGCTCATCGGCTTCACGATCTCGTTCTCGCTGCTCATGCTGCTGCTGGTCGCGCTGGCGAACCTGGTCGC
>JANNPN010000182.1:0-82234 GCA_031400185.1 Polyangiaceae bacterium | reverse complement strand
CGGGCTCGGACGCCATACCGTCCTCGTCGCTCATCGCGGCGCCAGAAAAAAAGGCCCCGGCACGAAGCGGCCGGGGCCTGACGCTCGGGAGAGCGGGTGAAGGGCTTCGAACCCTCGACCCCGACCTTGGCAAGGTCGTGCTCTAGCCAACTGAGCTACACCCGCAGAAGAGCGGCACCATATGGAGGTCATGCCGACCTGTCAACTTGCGGGCGTCAGCCCGCATCCGTGTCGCCGACGCCACGCGCGCTCTGGCGCGCACGCACCGCACGATACACGCGCTGGTGATAGTCGACGGCCGACCACATGCCGAGGACGAACGCGATCCACAGGAAGTACATGCCGCCGAGCTGAAAATCGAAAAAGAAGTAGCGGTAGTGCATCAGGAGACCGGTGACCGCGAAGATCTGGAAGATCGTCTTGTATTTCCCGAGCTCCTCGGCACCGAGCATGATGCCCTCGCTGGACGCGATGCTGCGAAGCCCAGTGACCGCGAGCTCGCGCCCGACAATCAGCACCACGAGCCACCCCGGAACCCGCGGCACGCACGGCACCGCCGCCTCGGGGCTGCACGGCATCGCGACCAACATGATCAGCACCGAGACGACGAGCAGCTTGTCGGCGAGTGGATCGAGGAACTTGCCGAGCGTCGTGACGATCCCGTGCTTCCGCGCGAGGTAGCCGTCGTAGTAGTCACTGAGCGAACCGACGATGAAGAGCATCGCCGCGGTCGCGCCGGCGAGAGGTCCCGGATCCCGTAGGATGTAGACCAGCAGCGGGACAAGCAGGATCCGGAACAGCGAGAGCAGGTTCGGCGTCGTCCAGAGGAGATCCTCCGATCGGGACGACGGGGACGGCGGCTCTACTGCCATCGGTGCCCCGACGGCGACGAGCCTCTCACCGCGTGCTGGCGATCGCTTGCTGGAGATAGTCCTGACGGAAGCGCAGGACCCGATGGACGTAGTTGCGGGTCTCCTCGAAGGGGGGAATCCCGCCGTATTGATCGACCCAGCCCTCGCCAGCGTTGTACGCCGCGAGCGCCAGCACGACGTTGTTGCTGTACCGGTCGAGGAGCATGCGAAGGTGCTGGACGCCGCCATCGATGTTGTCGAGCGGCGCGTGGATGTTGCGGACGCCGTGCATCTGGGCCGTCCCCGGCATCAGCTGCATGAGGCCGCGCGCCCCCTTCGGCGACACCGCGTTCGGCTGGAAGCCCGACTCGGCCTTGATGACCGCCTTCACCAGCGCCTGCTCGACGTTGTAGCGCCGCGAGACGTTGGCGATGATGGGATCGAAGGCCTTCGAATCGGCCCGGGTCCGGCTCGGCTCGACGCGATACCCCGGCAGTGCGCTGATGCTCGGCATCTCGCGGATCACGACCCGGTAGAAGCGCTTGTCGGTCGGAACATTGGTGTAGTGGATCACACCGAAACGATCGACGCGCTTGTAGATGTCGGCCGCTGCATCCGACACGGTCAACAGCGTCAGCGACAGAGGAACCGCGAGCCCGAAACTGAAGGCTCCAGCGATCGACACCCCAACCACCCGGCGCCTGCCCCGACCCGCCGCCATTACGCTGCACCATAGTCAACGCTGCGGCGGCTCGTCAACGTATATTCGTCGCGATGCCCCGCAGCGGGGCTCGTGCGAAGTCAGATTCCTGACCCGGCGATGATGGTGTCATGCTGCCAACGCGCATCGTCGCGCTCCGGGTAGTCGAGCGTGTAGTGGAGACCGCGACTTTCGCGCCGCGCCATGGCACAGCGAACGATGAGCTCGGCGACGGTCGCGATGTTCCGCAGCTCGAGAAGATCGCCAGTGACGAGGAAGTCCCAGTAGTACTCACGGATCTCGTCCTGCAGCATCGCAATGCGCTTCCGCGCACGCTCCAGGCGCCGCGTCGAGCGCACGATTCCGACGAAGTTCCACATCGTCCGGCGCACCTCGTCCCAGTTCTGCGTCACGACGACCGACTCGTCGCTGTTCACGGCAGTCCCGGTGTTCCATTCGGGAAGCGTCGGCGGCGGGGTCGGGTCCTCCTTGAGACGGCCGCGGGCGTGCTGAGCCGCACGATGGCCGAACACGAGACCTTCGAGCAACGAGTTGGACGCGAGACGGTTCGCGCCGTGGAGACCCGTCATCGCGACCTCACCGCATGCATAGAGCCGCGAGATCGAGGTGCGACCGTCCACGTCGGTCGCAACGCCGCCGCAGAGGTAGTGCGCCGCCGGCACCACGGGGATCCACTGCCGCGCCGGGTCGATGCCGAGCTCGCGGCAGCGCTTTACGATGTTCGGGAAACGCTCCTCGGTCCAGCTCGCCGGCTTGTGAGTGATGTCCAGGTACACGTGCTCGAAGCCATGCACTTTCATCTCGTGATCGATCGCGCGCGCCACGACGTCGCGCGGCGCGAGCTCGGCGTCCGTGTGATAGCGCTCCATGAAGAATGCGCCGCCGGGGAGGCGGAGACGCGCGCCCTCTCCGCGCATCGCTTCGGTGACCAGGAACGACTTCGCCTGCGGGTGGTACAGGCACGTCGGGTGGAACTGAAAAAACTCGAGATTGCCGACCGTCGCCCCCGCGCGATAGGCGATCGCGACCCCGTCGCCCGACGCGACGTCGGGGTTGGTCGTGTAGAGATACACCTTCCCCGCCCCACCCGTGCAAAGCACGGTCGCACGGGCCCGCATCGAGCGCACCCTGCCGGTCGAGCGGTCGAAGACGTAGGCGCCCCAGCAGGTCGGCGGGTTCGGCACACGTCCGCGCTTGCGGTCGATCAGGAGATCCACGGCGAGCGCGTTCTCGAACACCGTGACGTTCGGATGCCCGCGCACCGCCGCGGTGAGCGCGCGCACGATCTCGCGGCCCGTCAGGTCGCCCGCGTGGAGCACGCGCCGCTGCGAATGTCCGCCCTCGCGCCCGAGGTCGTACTCGATCGCGTCGCCCGCGACGTGCCCGTCGAACTGCGTGCCGAGCGCGATCAGGTCGCGGATGCGATCGGGACCCTCGCGCACGACCATCTGGACGACGTCCTCGTGACAAAGGCCCGCCCCGGCGACCAGCGTGTCCTCGGCGTGCGAGTCGAACGAATCGTCCGGACTCCAGACGCTCGCGACCCCGCCTTGCGCGTACGACGAGTTGCTCTCGCCGCTCTGGTCCTTGGTGACGAGCGCCACCGTCCCATGGTCCGCGACGCCGAGGGCGAACGTCAGCCCGGCGATGCCACTGCCGATGACGAGGAAGTCCCAAGCGTCGTCGGGCATCGGCATGCGCTCCCGATCTTTAGCGCTCGTCCTGGGCTTCGAACAGTACGAGCTGGCGCGGGGTGCCGGTGTCCTCGAACGCGACCGGATAGCGCCCCGTGAAGCAGGCGTCGCAATATCCCGCCTGGGGGCCGCCGAGGTACGCGTACATGCCCTCTTCACTCAGGTACGCGAGCGAGTCGGCGGTGATGTACCGGCGAATCTCGTCGATGTCGTGGGAGGACGCGATCAGCTCGGCGCGGGTCGGCGTGTCGATGCCGTAGTAGCACGGGTTCGTCGTCGGGGGAGAGCTGATGCGCATGTGCACCTCCGTCGCCCCGGCGTCGCGAATCATCTTGACGATCTTCCGACTGGTCGTGCCCCGGACGATCGAGTCGTCGACGACGACCACGCGCTTCCCTTCGAGCACCGTTCGCTGCGCGTTCAACTTCACCTTGACCCCGAAGTGACGGATCGCGTCGCGCGGCTCGATGAACGTGCGACCGACGTAGTGATTGCGGATGAGGCCCATCTCGAACGGGATCGCCGCGGCTTCCGCATATCCGATCGCCGCCGGGACCCCCGAATCGGGAACCGGAATCACGATGTCGGCGGGAACCGGCGCCTCGCGGGCCAGCGTCCGACCCAGCTCCTTCCGTGCCTGGTAGACGCTCCGCCCGAACACGGTCGAGTCGGGACGCGCGAAGTAGATGTGCTCAAAGATGCAGGCGGCGCCGGGAGCCTTGTTGAACGGGTGGTACGAGGCGAGCCCCGCTTCGGTCATGACGACCATCTCGCCGGGCGCGATCTCGCGTTCGTACTCCGCATCGACGAGGTCGAGCGCGCAGGTCTCCGACGCGACGACCCAGGCGCCCTTCACCCTACCGAGCACCAGCGGACGGAACCCGTGCGGGTCGCGGACCGCGATTAGCTTGTCGGGCGCGAGGAACACCAGGGAGTACGCCCCGCGGACCTGATGGAGCGCCTCGACGACCCGGTCCTCGAGCGTGTCGGCGGTCGCCGCGGCGATCAGGTGGATGATCACCTCCGTGTCGACCGTGGACTGGAAGATCGAGCCACGCTCCTCGAGCTCGGCCCGCAGGCGCTCGGCGTTCACGAGGTTGCCGTTGTGCGCGAGCGCGAGGCCGCCGCGCCCGTATTCGACCACGAGGGGCTGGGCGTTCTTCAAATGCTGCGACCCGCCGGTCGTCGAATAGCGGTTGTGGCCGATTGCCGCACTGCCGCGGAGCCGCCGGATGATCTGCTCCGGGAAGATGTCGGTAACGAGACCGAGCCCACGGTGCGACACGAGCACGTGGCCGTCGGACGAGACGATGCCGGCGGCCTCCTGGCCGCGGTGCTGCAGCGCGCAGAGACCGAGGTAGGCCAGGTTGGCCGCTTCGGGGTGACCGAACACCCCGACGACGCCACACTTCTCGCGGAAGCCCCCGTCAGTGGGCATTGCGTCCGAGTATCACGCGCTGGTCGACCCAGCGAGCGCCTTGCCGAGCCCGCCGCGCCAGGCGTCCCGCAGGGTCGCGACATCGATCCCGATCAAGTCGCCGACCTCCAAGCGTTGCCCGCGCACCTCCCCGATCACCGAGATGGGTACGTCCTCACGCCGTGCGATCTCGCGGAGCCGCGTGAGATGGCGCCGCCGGACCGACACGATCATGCGCGCATGGCTCTCGCCGAACAGGAGCGCATCGGGCCGAAAGCCGCCCTCGAGCTCGATGCGCGCACCGAGCGGGGCGGTCGTTTCGCTCGTGATGCAGCATTCCACAAGGGCCACTGCGAGGCCGCCCTCCGAGACATCGTGCGCCGAGCGCAGTAACCCCTCCCGCGCCGACGCGACGACCGCACGAATCAACCGCCGCTCGACCTCGAGATCGATCCACGGCACGCCGCCACGGACTTGATGATGGACCACCGCGAGGTACTCGCTGCTGCCGAGCTCTTCACGATTCCGCCCGAGCAGCACCACTGCATCGCCTTCGCTCTTGAACCACTGCGTGACGTGCTGGCTCGCGTCCTCGAGCAGGCCCACCATGCCGATCACCGGGGTCGGCGGGATGCTACGTCCTTCGGTCTCGTTGTAGAAGCTCACGTTGCCGCTGATCACGGGCGTGCCGAACGCGAGGCACGCGTCGCGGAGCCCCGCGATCGCTTGTTGGAACTGCCACATGACCTCGGGCTTCTCGGGGCTCCCGAAGTTCAGGCAATTGGTAACGCCGATGGGCTCCGCGCCGCTCGCGGCGAGATTGCGTGCCGCCTCGGCGACGGCGCTCACCGTGCCGACGTACGGATCCACGAGACAGAGCCGGCTGTTGCAGTCGACGGTCATCGCGACGGCCTTCTCCGTACCTGGGAGCCGCACGATCGCCGCGTCCGAGCCTGGCCGGACGATCGTCCCGCCGCCGACGTAGCTGTCGTACTGGCGATAGACCCATTCGCGCGAGGACAGGTTCGGCGACTCCATCAGCCGCACGAGCGTCTGGTTGTAGTCGGTCGGCTCCGGAAGCTCCTTGAGGTTGAGCTTGCCGCCGTCGTCGGAGCCCTGAGGCTCGCTCGCGGGTCGCTCGTACACCGGGGCATCGTCGGTCAACGGCTCGATCGGGATGTCGACCACGACGCGACCGTCGAACGTGCAGCGGAGGCGCTTGGTGTCGGTTACGCGGCCGATGACGGCGGCCTCGAGGTCCCATTTGGCGAAGATCGCCGTGACCGCATCCTCCGATCCCTGATGCACGACGAGCAGCATGCGCTCCTGCGACTCGGAGAGCAGGATCTCGTACGGGGTGACGTTCGGCTCGCGGAGCGGGACGCTCGAAAGATCGAGGTCGATACCGGTGCCGCCACGCCCCGCCATCTCCGTGGATGACGACGTCAGGCCGGCGGCGCCCATGTCCTGGATCGCGACGACGTGGTGGCTGTGCTCCGGCGACATCAGCTCGAGACACGCCTCGAGCAGCAGCTTCTCGGTGAAGGGATCGCCGACCTGCACGGTCGGTCGTTTGCTCTCCGACTCGGCGTCGAACTCGGCCGACGCGAGGAGGCTCGCGCCGTGAATACCGTCGCGCCCGGTCCGCGACCCGACGTACATCACGGGGTTGCCGACGCCGGTCGCGCGGGCGCGGAAGATGCGATCGGCACGCACCACGCCGAGCGTGAACGCGTTCACCAGAATGTTGTGATCGTAACCGGGATCGAACGATACCTCGCCGCCAACGGTCGGCACGCCGATGCAGTTACCGTAGTGCCCGATGCCAGCGACGACGCCGCGCAAGAGGAACGGCGTCCGCGGATGGTCGATTGACCCGAAGCGGAGCGAGTTCAGGTTGGCGATCGGACGCGCACCCATCGTGAAGATGTCGCGCAAGATTCCGCCGACACCGGTCGCCGCGCCCTGAAACGGCTCGACGAACGACGGGTGGTTGTGGCTTTCGATCTTGAAGACGACCGCAAGCCCGTCGCCGACGTCAATGGCGCCCGCGTTCTCCCCTGGGCCCTGCAACACTCGAGGGCCGGTCGTCGGCAACCCGCGCAGGTAGGCACGCGAGCTCTTGTAGCTACAGTGCTCGGACCACATCACCGAGAACACGCCGAGCTCTTCGAGCGTCGGAGTGCGGCCGAGCGCCTCCTCAATGCGCTCGTACTCCTCGGCAGTGAGGCCGTGCTGCAGTGCGGTCTCGACCGTGACCTTCATGCTCACGGGCCGGACAACACCTTCGAGCTCGACGGCACCGACGGCATCTCTACCCCGCCGCTCACGCTCGCGATGATCGACAGGAAGAACTTTCGGCCGTCCTCACCGCCGACGAGCCATTCGCAGGCGTGCTCGGGATGAGGCATGAGACCGAACACGTTGCCGCGGGCATTGCGAATGCCCGCAATCGCGCTCAGTGATCCGTTCGGGTTCGCTTCGGGGGTCACACGGCCCTCGGCGTCGGTATAGCGCAGCACGATCTGCCGGCCGGCCTCGAGCGAGCGCAGTGTCGCCTCGTCGGCGACGTAGCAGCCTTCGCCGTGTTTCACCGGCAGGTCCAGCACGTCGCCGCGGCGACAGCGGTTGGTGAAGATCGTGTCGGCTTCCTCCACTCGGACGTGCGCGCGTCGGCAGAGGAAATTCAGCTCGCGGTTGCGGATCAGCGCGCCCGGCAAGAGCCCCGCCTCACAGAGGATCTGGAAGCCATTGCAGATCCCGAGCACGATCCCGCCGCGCTCGGCGAAACGCTCGACCGCACGCATGATCGGCGAGAAGCGCGCCACCGCGCCGCACCGAAGGTAGTCGCCGTACGAAAATCCGCCGGGCAGGACGATGCAGTCGAGGCCGTCGACGCTCTCGTCCTTATGCCACAAGCGAACGACGGTCTCCCCGAGGAGATTGCTCAGGACGAACGACGTCTGCTCGTCGTCGTTGGACCCGGGGAACGTGATCACACCCCAGCGCATGGCTCAGCCCGCCGGCGCCGCGTCGATCTCGAACCGATAGTCCTCGATGACCCGGTTCGCGAGCAGACGCTCGCACATCTCGCGGAGGCGCACCTCAGCGCTCTCCCGACTGACGTCCGCCAATCGCACCTCGAGGTACTTGCCGATCCGAACGTCACCGACCTCCGGGAAGCCGAGCGCGTGGAGCGAGTGCTGCACCGCTTTTCCCTGCGGGTCCAGCACGCCCGACTTGGGAGTCACAAACACCCGTGCCAGCCAACCCATGGTGCCTTCCCTCACTGACGAGCAGGTTTGCGCGTGATCCCACCACGACCCTGCGAGCGCCGTCCGGTGCGCGCGTGCCGTGTGCGTTTACTGGTACCCAAGCCACGCCGAAAGAGCAAGTCGAGGTGCGCGAGATGACGACTCGGATCGAGGAGACGTTCGAGCTCGCCTCGCGTGAGACGCTTGCGGATCTCCGGCTCGGTCGCGAGCGCATCGAGGAACGCCGCCTCGCCCGCGAGCGACGCGTGCGCGGCGCGCTGCACCCAGCGGTACGCGTCCTGACGAACCGCCCCCTTCTGCACCAGCGCGAGCAGCACGTTCTCCGAGAGCACCACACCTCCGTGCAGATCGAGGTTGCGACGCATGCGGTCGGGACGGACGACGAGGTTCTCGAGCACACCCGTCATGCGTGCGAGCATGAAATCGAGCGCGATCGTCGCGTCGGGCGCAATCACGCGCTCCACCGAAGAGTGGCTGATGTCGCGCTCGTGCCAGAGCGCGACGTTCTCGAGCGCAGCACCCGCATAGGCGCGCAGGAGCCGCGCGAGGCCCGTCACATTCTCGGAAAGAATCGGGTTCCGTTTGTGCGGCATCGCCGACGAACCCTTCTGGCCGGCGGTGAACGGCTCTTCGGCCTCACCGACCTCCGTCCGCTGCAGGTGGCGGATCTCGACCGCGATGCGTTCGAGGGACGAGCCGACCACCGCGAGCGTCGCGAAGAAGGTCGCGTGCCGGTCGCGTGCGACGACCTGGGTCGCGACCGGCTCGGCGGCGAGCTCGAGTCGCCCGAGCACGTACGCCTCGACCTCGGGATCGACATTGCCGAACACCCCGACCGCGCCCGAGAGCGTACCGACCGAGATTTCCGTGGTGGCGGCGACCAACCGCGCGCGGTTCCGAACGGCTTCGGCGTGCCACGCCGCGACCTTCACGCCAAAGGTAACGGGCTCGGCGTGCATGCCGTGCGTGCGGCCGATCATGAGCGTGTCCCTATGTGCGAGCGCGAGGCGCTTCAGCGCGGCGATCAAGCGGTCGTGCCCCACGAGCAACAGCTGGGCGGCCGCCCGGAGCTGCAACGCGAACCCCGTGTCGAGTACGTCAGACGACGTGAGCCCAAGATGCAGGAACCGCCCCTCCGGGCCGATCGTCTCCGCGACCTGGGTCACGAAGGCGATGATGTCGTGCTTCACCTCTGCTTCGATGGCCGCGATCCGCTCGGGGTCGATGCGGGCGCGCTTACGGATCGCCGCGACCGCTTTGGCAGGGACCTCGCCACGCCTCACCATCGCCTCGCACGCGAGGATCTCAATCTCGAGCCAGCGCGCGTAACGGGCGGCGTCGGTCCAGATCTCCCCCATAGCGGGACGCGTGTATCGGCTGATCATGGGAGCAAGCCTCCGAAGATTCCGCTGTCGATGCCGCTGCGAACGTCACCGAGCAGCACGAGCGCGCACGAGTCCGGCGTGAACAGCCGGGACGCGAGGGCCACGATCTGATCGTTCCCGACCGCATCGAGTCGCGCGGCGAGCTCGTCAGTCGTCACCTGCCCACCGAAGTACATCTCGTTGAGAGCGAGGCGCTCCATGCGTTGGTCCGACGTCTCGAGCCCCATGAGGATGGTGCCCTTCAGCTTGCCCTTTGCGCGGGCGAGCTCGGCGGGCGTTACGCCGTCGGTGCGGATGCGGCGGAGCTCGCCGATCACGATCTCGACGACCTCCCGCACCCACTTCGGCCGGGTGCCAGCCGCAATCCCGAGATAGCCGGTATCGCGGTACGAGCAGAGGAAGGAGTCGATCGAGTATGCGCGGCCGCGCCGTTCGCGTACCTCCTGGAACAATCGCGAGCTTGGACTGTCCCCGAGCGTCGAGTTGAGTACGATCGCGGCGTCGCGCTCGGCATCGGTCACCGAGACGCCACGGGTCCCGAGGCAGAGCTGGACCTGCTCGAGGCGTCGCCGGTGCACAGTGACGCCGCTCTGCAGCAGCGGTACGTCCGCGTCGTCGAGCGGCGCGCTGCCGGTCAGGTGCCCGAATCGCTCCCCGATCTCTCCGACGAGGGCGGCGTGGCGAACGTCGCCCGCGGCCGAGACCACGATGCGATCCGGACGGTATCGGCAGGCCACCCAGGCGCGCGTCGCGTCGCGGTCGAAGCCGCGCACCGTCGCGCGCGTGCCGCAGACCGGGCGCCCGAGGGCGTGGTCTGGCCAGTACGCAGAGTGAAAAAGATCGTTGATGAGGTCGTCGGGCGTGTCCTCGATCTGCGCGATCTCCTCGAGGACGACCTCCTTCTCGCGCGCGATCTCGTCAGGGTCGAAGCTCGAGGCGAGGAAGATGTCGCTCAGCAGGTCGATCGCCAGCGGGACGTGCTCGCCGAGCACCTTCACGTAGTAGCAGGTGTGCTCGCGGTCGGTGTCGGCGTTCAGCACGCCGCCGACGGCGTCGATCTCTTCCGCGATCTCCACGGCGCTGCGGCGCTCGGTGCCCTTGAAGAACAGGTGCTCGAGGAAGTGCGAGATGCCGTTCTGCGCAACCCCCTCGAAACGCGACCCGCTTTCGACCCAGATGCTGATCGCCGCCGACACCATCCCGGGGATCTCCTCCGAGAGGATGCGGATCCCATTCGGGAGCGTCGTTTTCTCGATGCGTGTCGCGCCCGCCGCGCCGGTCGACACGGCGGCGAGGTCCGCTTGCACGACGCGGCTACTGCGCGGTCGCAGCGGCAGCCGCCATCGCCTCCTTGCGCGACAGGCGGATCTTACCCGTCTTGTCGACCTCGAGCACCTTCACCATCACCTCGTCGCCTTCCTTCAGCACGTCGCGGACTTCCTTCACGCGCTCGGGTGCGAGCTGCGATATGTGGCAGAGACCGTCCGTGCCTGGAAGAATTTCGACGAACGCCCCAAAATCCATGATCTTCTTGACGACGCCCTTGTAGATCTTCCCGACCTCGGCCTCGGCCGTGAGACGGTTCACCCAGTCGATCGCCTTCTGCATCGCGACGCCGTCGGACGACGCGATGTAGATCGTGCCGTCGTCCTCCACGTCGATCTTGACACCGGTCTCCTCGATGATGCCGCGGATGACCTTGCCGCCGGGTCCGATGACGTCGCGGATGCGGTCGACCTTGATCTTGAGGGTCGAGATGCGCGGCGCGTACGTCGACATGTCGGCGCGCGCCTCGCCGAGAGCTTCTCTCATGCGTTCGAGGATGTGGAGCCGACCGTCACGCGCCTGGTAGAGCGCGTCGCGCATGATCTCACGGGTCACGCCGCCGATCTTGATGTCCATCTGTACGGCCGTGATGCCGTCCGCGGTACCAGCGACCTTGAAATCCATGTCGCCGAGGTGATCCTCGTCGCCGAGGATGTCGGAAAGGACGCGGATCTCGTTGCCCTCGCGGATGAGACCCATCGCGATGCCTGCGACCGGTGACTTGATCGGCACGCCGGCGTCCATGAGCGCGAGCGAGCTTCCGCACACCGACGCCATCGATGACGAGCCGTTCGACTCGAGGATCTCGGAGACGAGGCGCACCGTGTACGGGAACGTCGCTTCGTCGGGCATGACGGCCTCGACGGCGCGTCCGGCGAGCGCTCCGTGGCCGATCTCACGCCGCCCGGGACCGCGCAGGAACTTCACCTCGCCGACGCTGTAGGGCGGAAAATTGTAGTGCAGCATGAACTTCCGGTAGATCTCGCCGCCGAGTGCATCGATCTTTTGCTCGTCCGACGATGTCCCGAGGGTCGCGACGACCAGCGCTTGCGTCTCACCGCGAGTAAAGAGCGCCGAGCCGTGGGTTCGCGGCAGCACGCCCACTTCCGAGGTGATCTGACGAACGTCCGCGAGGCCACGGCCGTCGATGCGCTTGCGGCTCTCGACGATGAGCCCACGGACGGCGTCGTAGTGCGCATCTTCGAAGAAGCCCTTGATCTCGCGCTCCTTCTCGGGGAACTCGGTCGCGAGGGCGGCGAGGAGATCGCCCCGAACTTGCCGGACGGCGTCGCTGCGCTCGTGCTTGCCGGAGGTTTCCATCGCGGTGCGGATTCTCGACAATGCGAAGTCCCGGACCTTCTTCTGCAGGGCGGTGTCGACTGCCGGGGGCGTCACGACGCGCTTCGGCTTGCCGAGCGCCTTCCGGAGCTCCTCTTGCAGGTCGAGAATCTGCTGCATTTCGCTATGCGCCGTGAAGAGCGCGTCGAGGACGACGTCCTCGGAGAGCATCTTGGCGCCGCCCTCGACCATCACGATCGCGTCGCGCGAGCCAGCGACGATGAGCGAAAGCTCGCTTTCGGCGTACTGCGAGCTGGTCGGGTTCACGACCAGCTGCCCGCCGATGCGGCCCATACGAACGCCCGCGATCGGCCCGTTGAACGGGATGTCCGACACCTCGAGCGCGGCCGACGCACCGATCAGCGCCGGCATGTCGGCGTCGTTCTCCTTGTCGAACGAAAGCACCGTCGCAACGATCTGCGTCTCGCAGCGGAAACCTTCGGGAAAGAGCGGGCGGAGGGGACGGTCTATGAGACGCGAGTTGAGGATCTCCTTCTCGCTCTGGCGTCCCTCACGCTTGAAGAACCCACCTGGAATCTTGCCGGCCGCGAACGTCTTCTCCTGGTAGTCGCAGGTGAGCGGAAAGAAATCGATGTTCTCACGTGCTTCCCTGGCGGCGGTAGCGGTGACCAGCACCACCGTGTCCCCGTACTGGACCAGCGCGGAGCCGCCGGCCTGCTTCGCCATGCGCCCGACCTCGATCGACAGAGCCCGTCCGTGAAAATCGACCGTGACTTTTTTCATCTTTCCCACTCCCGTCCCACGATGGGACTGTCCCTGAAGATGTGTGTGTGATGCGAGGCGAGAAACTGAGACGGGCGGGAAGGGAAAGACTACTACTTGCGGATGTTGAGGCGTTCGATGACGGTTTTGTAGCGCTGGAAATCGATGCGCTTCAGGTAATCCAGCAACCGCCGCCGCTGCCCCACGAGCTTCAACAGGCCGCGACGCGAGTGATGATCCTTGGCGTGGGCCTTGAAGTGTTCGGTCAAATACCCGATGCGGTCACTCAGCAATGCGATCTGTACCTCGGGCGAACCGGTGTCGGTGTCGTGCCGTCGGTACGACGTCAGGATTCCCTGGGTGCGCAATGCCGCGCCGCTCGTTCCTTCTCCCATGTCGTTTCTCGTCAGGGGCGAAGCAGTACCATGGGGGTCCCATAATGTAAAGTCAGCGGGCGCGCGTTCATGCGGCACTGCCGTCGACGTCGGCGCCCACCAGCACCCGCGCCAAGTGCCAGGCGGTGCCGTCGGCCGTCGCCGCCGCGACCGCGACGAGGTCCCCTGCCCGGCTCGCGACACGAATCATCTCTCCGGCGCGCCGAGGCACTCCGAGCGCCGCAAGCGCCCGCTGCTGACCCCGCCGGATCGCCACGATGGTCTGCTGATCGACTTCGACCGCACGAAGGCTGGCGAGCGCCGCGGACGGCGTGAGGAGCGGGAGGTTCCCCTCGGCGGCCACACGCTCCAGGTCGGCGAGACGGACCGCGTCGCGCACCTCGAACCGCCCGCAGGCCGTGCGGCGGAGCGTGCCGAGATGGGCACCGGTCCCGAGCGCCTCGCCCACGTCGTGCGCGAGCACACGCACGTACGTACCGCGCGAGCACGTGACGGCGAAGGCGAGGCGATTGGCCGCCGTCTGCGCCACGTCGAAGCGGGCAATCCGCACCGGCCGCGGCGTCCGTTCGATGGTCTGTCCGGCGCGGGCAAGGCGATACAGCGGCACCCCGTCGCGCTTCAGGGCCGAGTACATCGGTGGGATCTGAAGAATGTCGCCGCGGAGCGCCGCGACGGCCGCAGCGACTCGCGCGCTGCACAATACCGGCACGGCGCGCCGATCTTGCACCGTCCCCGTGCGGTCGAGCGTGTCGGTCGCGACGCCGAGCACGATCTCTCCAACGTATCGCTTCTCATCCTCCGCGAGGAATGGCGCGATCTTCGTCCCTTCGCCGATGCAGACGGGCAAGAGTCCCGTCGCGAACGGATCGAGGGTCCCGAGATGGCCGACCTTCCGCTGCCGAAGCGTACGCTTGACGTTCGCGACCACGGCGGCCGAGGTCATCCCCTCTGGCTTGTCGACGAGCAGGAGACCGTGCAACTCGGGCCCGCGTTCACGCATCGTCGTCGTCCGCCGGGCGCTTCGTCTCCACCTCGCGCAGCAACTGCTCCACCCGCTCAGCCGCGGCGATCGCGGGGTCGACCTCGAAACGCAGCTCGGGAGTGAATCGCAAGCCGAGCCGTCGTCCCGCCTGGGATTGCAGATACGGACGCGCGCTCGCGAGCCCCGCGAGCATGCGCGCGTGCGCCGCGTCGTCGCCGAGCGTCGAGACATACACCGTCGCGTGCTTCAGGTCAGGTGAGAGCTTCACGCCGGTGAACGTCACCATGCCGATCCGCGGATCCTTCACGCCGCGGAGCACGAGCTCCGACAGCGCTGCTTGCAGCAGCGCTCCCACGCGATCGGTACGATGTCCGGACATTTGCGTCAGTAGTGCAGGAACTCGAGCTGCTCTTCGCCGAGCTCGGCGATGTGCATGTCGTCGATGCAGCGCACGACTTCGCGAAGCGCGCCGTCGACGAAGGCTTGGTCGGTGCCGACCTGGCTGATGCCCAGTACGGCGCGTTGCCAGAGATCGTGGTCGTCGGCCTCAGCGATCGAGACGTTGAACTTGTTGCGAATGCGCGCCTTGATCGTACGCAGGACGCTGCGCTTCCCCTTCAGCGAGTGGTTCTCGTGCAGGTACAGCGTGAGACGTAGGACGCCGACGGTCACGACCGATCCGAACATGCGCGTGCCGGTTCGACACGCGCTTCACGACGCTGTGCTTAGACCCGCCGTTCGGCGGACGCCTGCGTACCGCCGATGGACCGCGTCGACGGTGCCAGCTGCCGGGCGACCGCTTCGATGTCGTACGCCTCGACCACGTCTCCTTCCTTGACGTCCTGGAAGTTCTCGAGGCCGAGCCCGCACTCGTAGCCCGCCGCGACCTCGCGAGCGTCGTCCTTGAAGCGCCGCAGCGTATCGATCTTACCGTCGTACACGACGACGTGGTCGCGTACGAGCCGCGCCTTCCCGCCGCGTTGCATCTTACCGTCGACGATGAAGCAACCGGCAATTCGCCCAGCGCTCGGGATGCTGAAGACCTGCCGCACCTCGGCGCGTCCGAGAATGCGCTCGCGGAGCGTCGGCTCGAGGAGACCCTCGAGCGCGTCGCGGATGTCGCTCACGACCTCGTAGATGATGTTGTAGAGCCGGATGTCGACACCCTCGCGACCCGCGAGGTCCGCCGCCTTCGACTCCGGCCGGACATTGAACCCGATGACGATCGCGTTCGACGCCGCCGCGAGGAGGACGTCGGACTCGGTGATGCCGCCGACGGAGGCGTGGATGACGGTGAGCTTGACCTCGTCTGTACCGAGACGTGTGAGCGCGTCGCGGATCGCCTCGACCGAGCCCTGGACGTCGGCCTTGAGCACGAGCTTAAGCTCTTTCACGCCGCCCGCCTGAATCTGCGAGTAGAGGTCCTCGAGCGAAACCTTGCTCGTCGTGGCGAGCTCGCTCTCGCGCTGCTTCGCGCGACGGTGCTCGGCGACCTGGCGCGCCTTTGCCTCGTCGGACACGGCGACGAAGGTATCGCCCGCCGCTGGAACGCCGGTCAGGCCGAGTATCTCGACGGGCGTCGACGGTCCCGCCTGGTCGACCTTCCGACCGGTGTCGTCGATCATCGCGCGGATGCGGCCGTATTCGAGGCCGCAGACGAACGCGTCCCCTACCTTGAGCGTTCCCTCCTGCACGAGCACCGTCGCGACAGGACCCCGGCCGCGGTCGAGCTTCGCCTCGATGATCGTGCCGCGAGCGCGCCGATCGGTTCGGGCGGTCAGCTCGAGCACGTCGGCTTGGAGCAAGAGCATCTCGAGGAGCTGTGGAATGCCTTGCCGCGTCTTCGCAGAGACGGGCACGACGATCGTATCGCCGCCCCAGTCTTCCGGCGCCAACCCGAAGTTGCCGAGCTCGCGCGTCACCCGGTCGAGGTCGGCCTCGGGCTTGTCGATCTTGTTGACGGCGACGATGATCGGCACCTCGGCGGCGCGGGCGTGATCGATCGCCTCCTGGGTCTGCGGCATGATGCCGTCGTCGGCCGCGACGACGAGCACGACCAGGTCCGTGACCTTCGCGCCGCGGGCACGCATGGCGGTGAACGCTTCGTGGCCCGGGGTATCGAGGAACGCGACGCGGCGGTCGTTCACCTGCACCGAGTACGCGCCGATGTGCTGTGTGATGCCGCCGGCCTCGCCCGCCGTGACGTTGGCTTCGCGGATCGCGTCGAGGAGCGACGTCTTGCCGTGGTCGACGTGGCCCATGATAGTCACGACGGGCGGCCGCGGCGAGCGCTCCCCTTCTCCGCCATCCTCTTCAACCGCGACCTCGAGCAGGGACTCGACGTTCAGGGCGACATTCTCGACCGTGTAGTCGAACTCCGCCGCGACGAGGGTCGCGGTGTCGACATCGAGCACCTGATTGACGGTGGTCATCATGCCCATGTCCATGAGCTTCCGGATGACCTCGCCCGACTTGACGCCGATCGCCTTCGCCAGATCGCCGACCGTGATGGCCTCGGAGATCTTGACCACACGCTTGCTGGCCTTCGGCGTCGTGATCTCGGTGTGGTGTTGCTCCTTCCCGGGCAGCGCGCGCTTCTTGCGACGCAGCTTTCCCGGACGCCGATCGCGCTCAAGCGTCTCGAGCATGTCGGTCTTTTTGATGACCTTGCGCTTCTTGCTGCCCGCCTTCTTGGCGAACTCGTTCTCTTTCTTCGGCGCCTCAGGAGCAGCGGGCGTGCCGGGGGCCGGGCGGGTCGTCGCCGGCGCGTCCGTGCGACGCGCCGCGGGTCGCGGCGGCGGCGGCGCGGCCGCCTTCTTGAGATCGATGCGACCGAGCACACGCACCTGCTGCGGCTCGCCCTCGCGACGCGCGGGCGTTGCCACGGCGACCTCGACCTCGACCTCGGCCGCCGCGGCCTGCTCGGCAGCGGCGCGTTCAACGGCCGCTTGCGCCTCTGCTTCGGCGGCCGCGGCGGCGGCCGCCGCCGCGGCGTCCGCCGCCGCGGCAGCAGCGCTCGCGTTCAAGAACTCCTGCTCGATCTCACCGATCTCGGGCAGCGTCGGCTCTGGCTCCATGACCGGCGGCGGTTCGACCAGCGGCATGAACTCGACCGGGGGGCTCTCGACGACCGGCATCTCGACCGGTGCCAGCGTCGCCGAGACGTCAGGGAGAGGCTCGATCGCGACTTCTTCGCGTTTCGGCGCCTCGACCTGCTTGGTGCGCCGACGGATGAGGTTCGTGCCGACGCGATTCTCGACGACCTGCTCGCCGGCGCGTTCCGACACGACACGCTCGGTGCCGATCGCAACGGACGCCTTGTCGCGCAAGCCCAGGGCCTCGCGGACGCGCGGGACCTGCTCGTCGGAGAGAGAACTCTGCGATTTCTTGTTTCGAATCCCGAGCTTTTCGATCTTGGCGAGCACGTCCTTCACAGGAACGTCCCAGTCCTTCGCGAGCTCGTGGATGCGCTTCTTCCCGATCAAGCATGCACCTCCGGGAAACGGGCACGAAACCTTTCGCGCTCGGGTTTAGCTACCATGCAACGGAACGAGCGCACAAACCCGCCTCGGCGCGCGAACGTCTCGATGCACGCATCGGCCGCGTGCACGTAGCCGCCGCGACCACCGAGGCGACTCGCGCGATCCACGACGAGGATCCCCTGACGCGTCACCAGACGCACGAGTGCGGACCGCGCGTCGCGCCGACGACATCCCAGGCAGGTTCGGATCGGTTCGTGCATGTTCACGCTTCGTCTGCGCCTTCACCTTCTGTCGTCTTTGCAGTGCCGGGCTCTGCGCTCGCCGCGAACGCCGCCGCCGCTTCGAGCGCCGCGTTCTCGGCTGCGGCCGCGTCTTCGGCGGCGCGCGCCTCGGCCTCGATGCGCTTCTGCGCGACGTGCTCCTGGGCGGACTTGACGATGCCCGACGCCTTGTCGCTGCTCACGCCTTCGACCTGCCCGACACGGTCCACATCGGCACTCGCGAGCTCCTCGGCGGATTTGAACCCGTCCTGATAGAGCAGCTCGGCCGTCACGTCACCGATCCCGGGGACCGCCATCAGCGACTGCCGCGCGTTCCGTGCTTCCTCCTCCGCCTCGGCCTCACCCTTCACGTCGAGACGCCAGCCCGTCAGGCGCGACGCCAGACGGACGTTCTGCCCCTTCTTGCCGATTGCGAGCGAGAGCTGATCGTCGGGCACGATCACCTCCATGGCGCGCTCGTCCTCGTCCATGATGATCTTCGACACCTTGGCCGGCGACAGCGCGCGGCAGACATACTCGGGCTGGTCCTGGATCCACGGCACGATGTCGATCTTTTCGCCGCGCAGCTCCTGGACGACCGACTGGACGCGCGTGCCGCGCATGCCGACGCACGCGCCGACGGGATCGACGTCGCGATCGTTGGAGTACACCGCGATCTTCGCCCGCCCGCCCGGCTCGCGCGCGGCACCCTTCACTTCGACGATGCCCTCGTAAATTTCGGGCACTTCCTGCTCGAAGAGTTTGATGAGCAGGCCCGGATGGGTCCGCGAAAGAACGATCTGCGGACCTTTGCTCGTGAGCTCGACGTCGAGGATGTAGGCGCGGATGCGGTCGCCCTGCCGGTAGCGCTCACGCGGGATCTGCTCCTTCTCGGGTAGGATCGCGTCGGTACGGCCGAGGTTCACGATGATGTTCTTGCGCTCGAAACGCTGCACGATGCCGGAAAAGAGCTCTCCCTTGCGGTCCTTGAACTCGTTGAAGATGATCGTCCGCTCGGCCTCGCGGACCTTCTGGATGATGTTCTGCTTGGCGGCCTGCGCCGCGATGCGACCGAACTTCTCCTGCGAGAGCTTCGACAACAGCTCGTCGCCGACTTCGGCCTCGGGGTCGAGCGTCGCCTTCGCATCCTTCAGCGTGACCTGATTCGACGCATCGGTGACCTCATCGACGACCGTCTTGATCTCGAATAGCTCGACCTCGCCGATCTCGGCATTGAACTTGGCCTCGATCTGATGCTCGAGGCCGAACGTGCGGCGCGCCGCCGAGAGCATGGCTTCTTCGAGAGCGGCGATGATGATGCCCTTGTCGATGCCCTTTTCCTTACTCACTTGCTCGATGACGCGATTCAGATCCGGTTGCATGTCGTCTCCTTCCGCCTACCGCGAGCCTGCCCGGTGTGCTTGACGCTGCGAACCACGGCGATCCG
This sequence comes from Polyangiaceae bacterium, assembly GCA_031400185.1. Classification (GTDB taxonomy): domain Bacteria; phylum Desulfobacterota; class Binatia; order UTPRO1; family UTPRO1; genus UTPRO1. The sequence goes on along the minus strand of JANNPN010000182.1, from coordinate 62,938 downwards.
GTCCACGCTGCCCGAGCGCGGGGAACTCGTGCTGGTAGTTGGCCCGTGTGATCGCGTCGAAGGCGACGTCGTACGTCTCCTGATCGTCGCCGGTGATCGTGATGCCGTCGGGGGACGTCGCCGTGAGAGTGCCCCGAAACGAGTGGCGCGTGCCGACGTCCTTCCGCGTCTGGACGTGGACGCGCTTGCCAATGAACGGCGGGAAGTGGCTCGGCCGAGTCAATGGACGGTTGATGCCGGGAGACGAGACCTCGAGGGTGTACGCGCCGCGGACGGCGTCCTCGCGAACATCCAGCACGTCGGACACCTGGCGGCTGACGGCCGTCAGGTCGTTCAGCGACACGCCCCCGCCCACCCGATCGACCAGTAGCCGCAGGATGTTTCCCCGTCCCTCTCGACGGAGCTCGACGTCCACCAGCTCGAGCCCGAGCTCGAGGGCGATCGGTTCGGCGATGGTCCACACCGCCGCGGTCTTGGGATCGATGTCCATGGTGTCGAGATCTCTTGACGCACGTTCGCTCTCCCGTCCGAGTCTCCGCGACCGGGGTGAGGCACTGCATCGGCTGCGTTCAAGGAACCCCGGCGAGCGGAAGGCAGGGCGAGAGCTGAAGTGCGCCTTCCAAAACAAAAAAGTGGGCGCGGGCCCACTTCTTGAAGCAGTGAAGCAGGCCGGGAACTAACATGGGTCGTGCGGAGGCGCAAGTCGGGGACGCGGTGCGCCATGAGCGCGCACCGGCGCAGCTAGGACTGGTACATCTCGTCGATCAGGTCGCGGTACCGCTCAGTGACGACCTTGCGCTTCACTTTGAGGCTCGGGGTCAGCTCGCCGGTTTCCTGCGAGAAGTCGCGGTCGAGGATGCGAAAGTTCTTGACGCTCTCGTATGAGGCGAGATGCGTGTTGACGTCCTGTACCTCGCGGTCGATGAGCTCGGCGATCCGCGGGTGCCGGGCCGCATCTTCGTGGCGTTCCAGCGTGATCCCCTCGGCGGTGGCGAAGCGCTCGACCTCGTCGAGGTCGAGGGTCAGGAGCGCGACGACGTACTTCCGGTTGTCGCCAACCACCACCGCCTGGCTGATGTGAAGCTGCGTCTTGAGCAGATTCTCGATGTTGCGGCGCCACGTATTTTCCGCCGGACGTCTTGATCAGGTCCTTCTTGCGGTCGGTGATGCGGACGAACCCGTCGCCGTCGATCTCGCCGATGTCGCCCGTGTGAAACCAGCCGTCGCGGTCCCATGACTCTGCGGTAGCCTCGGGACGCTTGTAGTACCCAAGCGCGATGTTCGGCGCCTTCGCGAGGATCTCGCCGTCGGGCGCGATCCGGAGCGTCACCGTGTCGAATGGCGGGCCGACGGTACCGAACTTGAATCGGTCAGGGCGGTTGCACGTGAGGATGGGCGTCGTCTCAGTGAGCCCGTAGCCTTCCACGATGAGCAGGCCGATGGCGTGGAAGAACTCCATGATCTCGCGCGCGAGCGGGGCGCCACCCGAGATCAGGAGGCGGACGCGGCCCCCGAGCACTTGGTGGATGCGCTCGAACACGAGCTGGTCGGCGAGCCTCCCCTGCACCCACAACCAGAGCGGGATCTCCTCGCTGCACTGCTGATGCGTGCTGCGCTGGCGTCCGACGCCGATGGCCCAGTCAAAGATCATCCCCTGTAGAAATCCGCTGGCGTGTCGTTTGCCGATAATCCGCGCGTAGATCTTCTCGTAGATGCGAGGCACCGACGGGATGAGATGCGGCCGTGTCTCCACGATCTCCTGCGTGAGCGTGTCGACCGACGTCGCGAACGCGGTGACCGTCCCGACCCAGAGGCCGTAGTACTCGATCATCCGCGCGAACGAGTGCGCGAGCGGTAGGAAGAAGAAATCGACTTCGCCCTCATTCGCCAGGCCGATCGCCGCCACCGCCTCGACCGCCGATAGATGGTTGCCGTGCGTCTGCATGACGCCCTTCGGCGGGCCCGTCGTGCCCGAGGTGTAGACGATGGTCGCGAGGTCGTCGCGACCGAGCGCGGCGATGCGCTGCTCGAGCGTCGCCTGCGCGCGCTCGAGCGCCCCCCGCCCCCGCCCCCGCAGGTCGGCGAGCCGGACGACATCGTCCCCCGCATCGGGCTCGCCCTCCATCAGGATGAGACGCTCGACGTCCACGGACGATCGCTGGCCGTCGAGCTCGAAACCCTCCCGCATGACCTGACGGATCTTCGCGAGCTGCTTAGGGTTCTCGACGAAGCAAATGCGCGACTCGGAGTTGGCGAGGATGTAGCCGCACTCGTGCGGCAGGTTCGACTGATAGATGGGAACGGAAACGGCGCCGCACGCGTAGATGGCGATGTCGGCCTCGACCCACTCGGGCCGCGTCCCGGACAGGATAGCCACCTTGGCGCCCGGCGCGAGGCCTTCCTCGATGAGCCCGGCGGCAATCTCACGAACGGCCGTCGCGCACTCGCTCCAGCCGACTTCCTTCCAGGTGCCGTCGCGCTTGACTTGGTAGCGCGGACGGCCCGATCGTGCCGCGGCGCGATCGAAGAACATCTCGGCCAGGTTCCGGTACGCCTTCCCCTGCGAACCCTGACCCGACACCGTCGTCCGACTACTGCCCGCCGGAGGCGCCGCCAACGGACTCGTGCAGGGTCACGAGCCCCAGGATCTGGTAGCTACGCTTGCCGCCGGGGGCCTGCACCTCGACCTCGTCGCCGACCGACCTATTGAGAAGGGCCTTCCCGATCGGGGAGCTCAGCGAGATCGCGCCGCTCGCTGCGTCGACCTCCTCGGGAAACACGATGCGGTACTCGGACTTCGTCCCTTCCTCGCCGTCCATCACGGTGACGCGACTGCCATACGCCACCACGTCATGCGGGATCGACGCCAGCGTGTACATGGAAAGCTCCCGAATCCTCGTCTGCATCTGCCCGATGCGCGCCTTCAGGAATTCCTGCCGGGCCTTGGCGGCGTCGTACTCGGCGTTCTCGGAGAGGTCCCCATGCGCCGCAGCCTCGTGCAGCTCCTTCGGGACCTTCACCGTGAGCTCGTGCTTGAGCTCGTGAAGCTCCTTCTTGAGGCGTGTGACGACCGGTAGCTCCATGCCTTCCTCCGCGGGCGACGATGCTAGCCGCATCCCTTCCGCCAAGTCAAAACGCGCGACGCCGTTTTGGGACGGGAGACGACGCTGCGGTGACGCGTCAGCCGGCGAGGAGACCGCGTACGATCTCACTCGCACGCTTACCGTCGTACTGGCCGGGGTGTCGCTCCTTCAGACGGGCCATGAGTGACCCCATCGCCGTGACGCCCTCGGCCATCCAGCCCTTGATGGCCGTCGTGAGCGCCTCGTCGTCGAGCATGGTCGGAAGGTAACGTGCAAGGATCGCACGCTCGGCGGCGTTCTGCGCGACCAGATCCTCACGGTTGGCGCGGCGGGCAAACTCTTCGGCCTCTTCCCGCTTTTTCGCCTCGCGCTGCACGATGGCCATGATCTCGCCGGCGGGAAGCTCGCCCCCGCCGGCGTCGATGCGGCCGTTGGCGACGGCAGCGAGGACGCCGCGCAGGACGTAGACCGTCGGCATGTCGCGCCCCTTCATCGCGCCCTGCAGTTGCTCACGGAGTCGCGCTTCGGAGAGCGGCTGCTCACCCACGTCGGTCTCGCACTATCAACTCTCAGCGTTTACGTGACGTCATCTTATCGATCTTTGCCTTGGCGTTGGGATCGGAGGACGCTTCCGCGAACCAATCGTTCGCCGCCTGGACGAACGCTTCCTTCTGATACGCATACCAATACATAGAAGCCAACCCGAGCAGGAGGCCTGCCACAAATCGTCGCATGACGTGCCCTTTCGGCCCCTCCGAAAGCGAACGCTTTCATGAGTGTAGCGGCGCCGTTCACGCGGTGTCCAGTCGGCATCTCGACAGCGGCCGGTGATTCGTCATGTCGGCCGCCATGCCATCGCGGAGGTTCACGTAGCCATCCGCCCGAGCGCGCATTTGCGCATGACACTGGCGCCTCGATACCTTCCCGTGCAACCCCCCAGCCCCCCTGCGACGGAGGTCGCATGGCCATCGATGACCTGCCGATCGTCGGTCTCGCCGCCGACCTCGTGTGCCCCGAGCGCTGCGCTGCATGTGAATCCTCGATCGACCCGAAGGCGTTGTTCTGTCGACCATGCGATGCGTCGGCCCACCGGCTGGGACCACCTGAGTGCGTGGCGTGCGGAATGCCCACACCGCGGCTGGAGCGTTGCGCGGCGTGCGGGGCGGCCGCCGCGCCGATCCGGATGGCGCGCGCATTCGCTGCCTACGATCGCGACACGGGCGCGGACCCGGTCGCGGTCGCCATCGCACGGCTCAAGTACGGCGGCGCCCGCCGATTGGGACGGCGCTTCGCCGCCGCGCTCGTTCCGCGCGTTCCGGACCCTCGTGTCGACGTCGTCGTACCCGTACCGCTCCACCCGCGGCGACTCCGCGCGCGCGGCTTCAACCAGAGCGCGCTCGTCGCGCGCCATCTGGCACGCGCGCTCGGCAGCCGTGCCCTGCTGACGGCCGTGGTGCGACGTCGCGATACGCCATCACAAGTCGGGCTCGGCTCCGCCGAACGCGCCCGCAACGTGGAGGCGGCATTCGCCGTGGTGGACCGGGCGACGGTCGCCGGACGCACGGCGCTCGTGGTCGACGACGTGTGGACTTCCGGCGCGACAGTACGCGAGGTCGCGCGCGCGCGCTGTCCGACGCTGGGACCGCGGCCGTCGACGTCGTGACCATCGCCCGCGTGCTGTGAGCCCGGCCCGCAGGGCGTCGGTCGCAGCCCAGCCCAGTGCGCGCTATGGCTCCCGCCAGTGACGGACGATCGTCGGCATACGTGGGAGCGGCGGCACGCGGCGGATGACACGATCAACGCGCCCTCGCCGTTCGTGATGCGCGCGCTGGATGCCCTCGCCGGGCTACCCTGGGCCGCGCCCCGCCGTGCGCTCGACCTCGCGTGCGGCCGCGGCCGGCATGCGCTGCTGCTCGCCGCCCATGGTTTCGCCGTCGACGCCGTCGACTTCGCCCGCCCGGCCCTCTCGACACTTCGACGAGAGGCGTCCGCGCGCCACCTCCCGGTTCACTGCGTCGCTGCCGATGTGACGTCATGGCCATTGCCGGTCGGGCGCTACGGGCTCGTCGTCGTCGTCGTCGACTTCCTCGAGCGTGCGCTCTTCCCCGCGCTCCGCGCGGCGGTGGCACCCGGCGGTGCGCTGCTCTACGAGACGCAGCGCCGCGACAACGACCCACACGCGGCGCTCGCGCGCCGACCGGAGTTTCTGCTGGCGCCCGGCGAGCTCGACGCCCTGTGTGCCGGGTGGCGCGTGCTCCTGCGCGCCGACATCCGCAGCACGTATCACGGCAAGACGGCGATCCGGTCGGGCGTTCTCGCGGCGCGACCGACCTGCACGGCGCATTGACACGTCGGGATCTTTCCGATGCTATCCGCGCCATGCCGAACGTCGCTCGCGCGTTGACCTATGCCGCCGCCGGCGTCGACATCGACGCCGGCGATCGTCTCGTGAAGCACATCGGCAAGCTCGCGCGCTCGACGCGCCGGCCGGAGATCGTCGCCGGGGTCGGCGGATTCGCCGCGCTCGCGCGGCTGCCGCGCGGATACCGCGAACCGTTGCTGGTCACGTCGACCGACGGCGTCGGCACGAAGCTCCGCATCGCCTTCGCGCTGGACCGCCACGACACCGTCGGCATCGACCTCGTCGCCATGAGCGTGAACGACCTGCTGACGATCGGGGCCGAGCCGTTCCTCTTCCTCGACTACTTCGCAACGGGGCGCCTCGACGTCCGCCGCGGGACGGACTTGGTCCGCGGCATCGCACGTGGCTGCAAGCTCGCAGGCTGCAGCCTCGTTGGCGGCGAGACCGCAGAGATGCCGTCGTTCTATCCGGACGGCGAGTACGACCTCGCCGGATTCGCCGTCGGCGTCGTCGAGCGAAGGCGGCTCATCGACGGGCGCGCGGTGCGCCCCGGCGACGTGCTGATCGGCCTCGCGTCGAGCGGCCTCCACAGCAACGGGTTCGCGCTCGCGCGGCGCGTGCTGCTCGAGCGCGCCAAGTTGCCGCTCGATCGTCCAGCGCCCGGGCTGCGTACCGCCCTCGGCAACGAGCTGCTCCGCCCGACCCGCATCTACGTCCCGCTCGTGCGCGAGCTCCTCCGTCGCCTTCCCGCGGGCGCGGTCCACGCCATGGCTCACATCACCGGCGGCGGCCTGCCCGGGAACTTGCCCCGCGTGCTGCCCGCGCGCTGTCGCGCGGTGGTACGGCGCGGCGCGTGGCGCGTGCCGCCGATCTTCGGCCTGATCGCCCGCCACGGGCGCGTGTCTCGCGACGAGATGGATCGCACCTTCAACAATGGAATCGGGTACGTCCTCGTCGTGGCGGCCGCGCACGCCGACCGCGCGCTCGCCTTCCTGCGGACTCGCCGCGCCGGCGCGTATCGCATCGGAACGATCGTGCGGGGCACGCGCGGGCTCGCGTTCGAGGGCGATGCCTGAGCCGCTCGCGCTCGGCGTCCTGCTTTCGGGCAGCGGCACCAATCTGCAAGCCCTGATCGATGCCATCGGCGCGCGCCGGCTCGACGCCCGGATCGCGGTCGTCGTGAGCAACGTCCCCGATGCGCTCGGGATCGAGCGTGCACGGCGCCACGACCTCACCACAATCTCACTTCCCCACCGCGATGCGCCGTCGCGCGAAGCGTACGACGCACGACTCGTCGAGGTCCTGCGTACCCATCAGGTGGAGCTCGTGGTCCTGGCGGGGTTCATGCGCCTCGTCACGCCGGTGCTGCTTGCGGCCTTTCCGCAGCGCGTGCTGAACGTCCACCCCGCGCTGCTCCCGGCGTTTCCCGGGCTGCACGCCGAACGGCAAGCGCTGGCGCATGGCGCACGCATCACCGGGGTAACGGTGCACTTCGTCGACGAGGAGACCGATCACGGCCCGATCCTCGCACAGGCCGCCGTCCCGATCCTCCCGGACGACACCGAGCAAACGCTGCACGCCCGCGTCCAGTGCCAGGAGCACCGCCTCTTTCCGTACGCGATCCAGCTGATCGCCGAAGGCCGCGTGCGCATCGACGGGCGGCGCGTCGAGATCGCCGGTGCCACATCCGCGCGCGACGCGGCACTCGCAAATCCCGAGCCGCCGACGGCGTGACCGGAGCGTTGCGCACCGCGCGCACCGTCCAGGCGGCATTGCTCGTCGCGGGCCTCGTGCTGCTCGGTCTCCTCGTGCATCACGTCGGCGCGCGCCGCCTACTGGACGATCTCCACGGCTTCGGCTGGGCGATCGTCGGGGTCATCGTGCTCGAGCTCGTGATCGACTTCTGCAACACGATCGCGTGGCGCCGGACCTTGCCGCCCGACGCCGCGGTCCCGTTCACGCTGCTGTTCTGGGTCCGCCAGGCGGGCGTCGCGATCAACCAGCTGACACCGACCGCGACTGTCGGGGGCGAGGTCGTGAAGACCATGCTGCTACGCCCGCGCCTCCCGACCGCCGTCACCGCCGCCTCGCTCGTCGCCGCCCGCATGAGCTACGCCCTCGGCCAAGCAACCCTCGTGCTGCTCGGGCTCTCCGCGGTGCTCGGACGGACGCGGGACACGCCCGATCTCGCGATTGCGATCGTCGTGGCGTTCGCAGCGACGGTCGGCGGCGTCTTCGGGTTCGTGCAGCTGCAGCAGCGCGGCATCTTCGGGCTCGCAGCCAACGCCGTTCGCCGCCTCGGCGTCGCGCGCGCCCTCGCCGACCGTCTTCACGCCGGGAGTGCCGCCCTCGACGCGCACCTGTCGGCGTTCTATCGCGAGCGTCCGCGGGCGTTCGTCGGCTCGGTGGCGTGGCACGCCGGCGGCCAGCTCGTGAGCCTCGTCCAGCTCGCATTCATCTTGTGGGCACTCGGCATGCCGACGCCGTTCGCGACGTGCCTCGCGATCGAGGCGTTTGCGCTCGTGCTCGATTCGGCGGCGTTCCTCGTGCCGGGACGGATCGGCGTGCAGGAGGCCGGCCGCGTCCTCGTGTTCACGACGTTCGGTTTCGACGCCGCGACCGGACTCGCGGTCGCCGTCATCCTGCGCCTGAACCAGCTCGCCGGCGCGGCGATCGGCCTTGCGGCGTTCGCCGCGCTGTCATTCGGCCCGAAGCGGGCGCGGTTCGGTGGCGAGCAGCCACGCGACCCGTGACGCGTGCACGGCGACCGTACAGATCGCCCACGCAACCACGCAGAGAAACGCCGTCGTCGCGTGCCCGGTGAAAAACCCGACGACGAAGATCACGACGTAGATGTTCCGGCGCCCCGCGATCGCGCGGAATCGCCGGTCGAACGGCGTGAGCTCGTCGAGCATCTTCCCGGTGCGGCGCTGCGCGGCGAAATAGAGCAGGCTGTCCGCCAGGTCGCAGGCGACGAGCACGAGCCCCGCGTACCAGAGCCCGACGCGCGCGGTTGCGCTCGCGAGATACGAGGCCAACGTCAGGTACCAGGAGCTCTCGTAGAAGAAGTCGCCGACGTGCTCGAGCTCGCCGAGCTTCGAGGTGGCGAGCTTCAGACGCGCGAGCTTGCCGTCGACCCCATCGAGGACCCCGACGACGAGCGCCAGCAGGATCCCGACCCGGAGCCAGCCGTGCAGAAAAAAACCGGCGACCACGCACGCCACGACCAGCGTGAGCAGCGTGATCTGGTTCGGCGTCACGTCGGTCGGCGCGAGACGGCGGACGAGGAAATTCTCGAACGGAGTGTCGAAGTACTGCCCCGGAAGGTCGAGCGACCGTTTCTGCACATGGTCGATCAGCACGTCCCAGGCGCGGCGACGCTCCGCCGTCGTCCCGCTCGCGATCACGTACGGCATCGCCGTACCGCGGAGCTCGGCGCTGTACGGGTCGAGCGACGCGAGCGGCAGGCGTCGCGCACGTGCAGTGACGGCGGCGCCATGACGGGCGACGTCGGCCGCCTGCACCCAGCCGACGGGCTCGGGACGGACGCCGTCGACCGTCGCGAACGTCGTGTCGCCGGCGTCGGCGAGCGCCCGCAGCACACGGAGGTCGACCAGGCGATCGGCGCTGAGCGCGAGGCTCGCGTGTGGCAACGCCGGTGCTGCCGCGAGCGCCGCCCCCAGATCGCTCGTGGCGCGCGGCACGCGGGCAATCGCGACCGGACCGAGGCCGTTTGACAGAATGGGCTCGGGCTGATCCGCAGGCACCAGGAGCAACGCCGGACTCGCGCCGAGCGTGCGGAGCTGTTTCAGCTGGCGCTCGAGCAACGACAGCCCGCCCGGCGTTCCCTGACGATGCCAGACACGCGGGCTCGGCACGAAGACCACCGCGCGTGCTTCCGACGCGCCCGTCGCCCGTTCGGCGACTGCGACCGCCGGAATCTCCACCGCCCTCACGTCCGCGGTCACGTAGCGCTCGAGCCTACGCGCGTCAATTGAAGGGCCACGCATCGCCTGGTAGCTCTGCCGCGTGACCGCGGCGGCGACGTCTCGCGAAGTCGGGAGGCGCGACGGCCTCGCGGCGGTACTGCTCGACTACGGGGGCACGCTCGACGGCGACGCCCAGCACTGGTTCGATCACTTCGTCCGCCTGTACGCGGAGGCCGGTGCCGACGTGGCGTATCCAGCGCTGAAGGACGCGTTTTACTCCGCCGACGCCGCACTCGCCCGCGAGCCCGAGATCCGGACGTACGGTCTCGACCGCATGGTACGTACGCACGTGGCGCTGCAGCTCCAGCGGCTCGCGTGCGACGACCGCAGGCTCGCGAACAGCCTCACGGACGCGTTCGTCGCCAAGACGCGGGATGCGTGGGATCGCAATCGGCTGCTGCTGCAACGGCTGAGTCGGGAGTTCCGTCTCGGCGTCGTCTCCAACTCGTACGGCAACATGCCGGCGCTTCTCGCCGAAGCGAAGCTCGCGCCGTTCGCAGTGGTCGTCGACTCGGCGCTGGTCGGAATCACCAAACCCGATCCCGCGATCTACGAGCTCGCAGCGGCTCGGCTCGCCCTTCCCGCCGACGTCATCCTCCACGTCGGCGACTCATGGGAGCGCGACGTCGTTCCGGCGCACGCGATCGGGATGCGCACCGCCTGGCTCGCACGCCCCGAGGTCACCATGCCGGCGGAGCCCACGGGCATCTGGCGGCTCGCGTCGCTCCTCGATCTCGAGGCGCTGCTCGCATGATCGCGGGAATCATCGCCGCCGGGCTCGGCGAGCGCCTCCAGGCGCGTGGGATCACCACGCCGAAGCCGCTTCTCGAAATCGGCGGCCGGCCGCTCATCGCACGCACGATCGACGCGCTCGCTGGCGCCGGGGCGACGCGCATCGCGTGCATCGTGAACGCCGAGACCGATCTCGTGCGAAACTATCTGCACGCGACGGCGTGGCCCGTCCCGCTCGACGTCGTCCAGCGTACGACGGTCAGCTCGGCCGAGAGCTTCCTCGCGCTCAGGCCCCACCTCGAGCACGCGCCGTTCTTACTCACAACGGTCGACACCGTGTGCAACCCGGGCGCGCTCGCGGCGCTCGTGCGGCGCGCGTGCGACCTTCCCCCGGGGACGAGCGTGCTCGGGGTCACGGAAACGGTCGACGACGAGAAGCCCCTCTGGGCCGAGGTCGACGCCGCGGAGCGCATTCGATCGCTCGGCGACGCGATGCGCGCACGCCACGTGACGGCCGGCGTTTACTTCCTGCAACCCCTCGTGTATGGCCTCGCGGATGACGCGCCGGCGCGACGTTTCACGGCTTTTCGCGCGATCCTCGCGGCCCTGCTCGCCCGCGGTCATCCCCTCTACGGATTCGACGTGGGACCATGCATCGACGTCGATCGCCCCGAGGACATCGTCGCCGCCGAGCACCTGCTCGGCGTGAAGCCGTGAAGCACCGATGACGCTCCTCGTAGGGATGCTCCGCGAGCCCGAGTACTCTCCGGGCCGCGTCGACGACGATGCTGCGATCCTCGAGCGCACGCGCGATGCGCTGGCCGCGCGCGGCATCGCGATGGCGCTCGGGACGGTCGACGATCTCGCACGCGAACGGCCGGCAGCGGTGCTTGCGATGTGCCAATCGCCCCGGAGCCTGGCGGTGCTCGACGACGTCGCCGGGAGCATCCCGGTCATCAATGCGCCCGACGCGATTCGCGCCTGCCATCGCCACGAGACGGTGCGGCGCCTCGCAGCGACGTCGGCGCCGTACCCACGAACCCGCATCGTCGCAACCGACACTGCAGCATCGAACGTCGCCCAGCACGCACCGTGCTGGGTGAAACGCGGCGACGTCCATGCGATGGCGGCCGACGACGTCGTTTTCGCCGACACCTCGTCGGGCGTGCGGGAGGCGCTCGCGCAGTTCGCGGCCCGCGGCATCACACGGGCCGTCGTGCAGGATCACGTCGGCGGCGTGGTCGTGAAGTTCTACGGCGTCGCGGACGGTCGCTTCTTTCGCTGCTACGGCTCGACATCCGAGATCCCCGCGCCCATCCCCGTGCTCTGGGAAGCCGCCCACGCCGGCGCATCCGCGCTCGGGCTCGACGTCTTCGGCGGCGACCTCGTCGTGACACCCGCCGGCACCCCGTTCCTCGTCGACGTCAACGATTGGCCGAGCTTCGCACGCTGCCGCGACGAAGCCGCCGACGCCATTGCCGGCTACGTCGCCGACCGGCTCGGAGCGGCCGCTCGCCATAGGCAAGGACGGTATGGATAAGAAACCCGGCCCCAAGACCCGCAGCCTCTTCCGCGACGAGCAAGCGGTGGTCGCGCCCGGGCAGCAACGCATCGCGCTGCTCTCGGAGCTTGCGCTCGCCTCCGGACGCGGCGCCACCGTCACCGACCTCGACGGCAACACTTACCTCGATTTCTTTGCCGGCGTCGCGGTGGCAAGCCTCGGGCACGCGCACCCCAGCTACATCGAGAAAGTCGAAGCGCAGCTCCGCCGCATCTCAGTCGGCAGCTTCACGACCGAGAACCGCGCGAAGCTGCTGAAGCTGATCGCCAAGCTCGCACCCGGGAACCTCGGCCGCACACAGCTCTACAGCGGCGGCGCGGAGGCGGTCGAGGCGGCGTTCCGTCTCGCCATGTCCTTCACGGGAAAGCACGAGATCGTCGGATTTTGGGGCGGGTTCCACGGCAAGACCGCCGGCGTCATGGGGCTCATCGGCGACGAGTCGAAGCACGGATGGGGACCGCTGCCAGGCGGACGGTTTTCAGTGCCATACGCCGATTGCGCACGGTGTCCGTTTCAGCTCCGCTACCCCGACTGCGGACTCGCGTGCGCGGATTTCGCCCGCCAAGCGATCAAGCGCCAGACCTCGGGTGCGGTCGCGGCGATCGTCATCGAGCCGATGCAGGGTACGGCGGGGAACGTCATTCCGCCCCGCGAGTTCCTGCCCGCGATTCAAGACATCGCCAAGGATATCGGTGCGCTCCTGATCGCGGACGAGATGATTACTGGCTTCGGACGCACCGGCCGGTGGTTCGGCTGCAACCACACCGACGTGGTCCCGGACATCCTGACCGTCGGCAAGGGAATGGGGAACGGGTATCCGATCAGCGGGCTCATCTCGTCCGATGACGTGGTCTCGGCCGAGCCGTTCGCGCGTGCGAGCGCGTCATCCTCGAGTTACGGCGGCAACCCCCTCGCGTCGACGGCCGCGCTCGCGACGCTCGAGGCTATCGTGGACGAGGGCCTGGTCGAGCATGCCGCGCAAGTCGGGGCCCACATGCTCGATCGCCTACGCGCCATGCAGGAGAAATATGCGTTCATCGGCGACGTGCGCGGCGTCGGCCTCATGATCGGGGTGGACCTCGTCGCCGATCGCTCGACGAACGAGCTGCTGAGCCGATCCGCGACCGAGCACATCTTCCTCGATGCACTGCAGCACGGCCTCCTGATGATGGGCTACTTCCCGCGCGTCCGGATCAATCCGCCCCTCACGATCACGCGCGAGCAAGCGGACCATGGTCTCGACATCCTGGACCAGGTGTTCGCGCGCGCCGCAGCCGAGCTCGGGACGCCGTGACCGCGCGACGTCCCCGACCGCTTCGCGGCGCGATCGTCGGGTTTGGCAACGTCGCCGTCGAGGGCCACCTGCCCGCATGGCAGAAGCACCGGCAGTTCACGATCGTGGCCGTGTGCGATTCCGACGAGGCGCGCCTCGCGCTTGCGGCCGAGCTCCTGCCAACCGCGAAGCGTTACGCGACGCTCGAGGAGCTGCTCAAGACCGAGCGCCTCGACTTCGTCGACGTCGCGACCCCGCCCGCGAGCCACACCGCGATCGTGCTCGAGGCCCTCGCAAAACGGGTGCACGTGCTCTGCGAAAAGCCGCTCACGGTCCAGTGGGACGAGTGCCGCCGAATCCGGAGCGCCGCGAGCGCGGCGCGCGCGGTGGTGTTCACGACCCACAACTGGAAGTACGCGCCGATCATCCGCACAGCGAAGCGCACGCTCCGGCGCGGCGACGTCGGCGCGGTCACGCACGTCCGGCTCGAGACGATCCGTACGACACCGCCGACGGACGCAGGCGACGGCGGCACATGGCGGCTCGATCCTGCGCGCGCCGGCGGCGGCATCATGGTGGACCACGGATGGCATGCCTTTTATCTGGCACGGCATCTCGTCGACGCCGACCCGGTCGCGATCACAGCCGTCACCTCGCAGCGCAAGTTCACTACGGCCGGCGTCGAGGACACCGCCGAGTGCGCGGTCGAGTTCCCGAATGCGCGGGCAGAAATCTTCCTCACGTGGGCGGGTGACGTGCGCCGCAACACCGGCATGGTGACCGGCGCGCTCGGCAGCGTGACGATCGCCGATCGGACGCTCGTCACGGCGGTCGGCGAGCGCACGCCGGTTGAAACGGCCTTCGCGCAGCCGCTGTCCGCAGGCTCGTATCACGCGGACTGGTTCGCGACGATGCTCGATGACTTCCATCAGGAGCTGCACGATCCGAACGTGCGCGGCGAGAACTTTCGCGAGGCCGAAGCCTGCTGCCGGCTGGTCGAGCGGGGCTATCAATCGGCGGCGAACGGCGGCGTGCGCGTGATACTGGTCGACCCGGTCCCGGACGCGCGGCCCTCGAATCCGACCAGCGGTGCCTGACGCCGGGGCCGGGCCGCCCTTTGACGGGGTGATCGCAGTCGGTCCGGGCGCGGGCGAGATCGTCGGTGGTCTTCGCCTCGTGGAACGCGCCGCGTTCGTGCTCGCACGCGCGGGCGCGCGACGGCTCCTCTGCGTGGGCCCGCGACCGTCGATGCCCTTGCGCCTGCCGCAGATCGCGGTCGGCTGGAGCGCTGACGCGCCTCCATGGAGCTACGACGCCACGGCGATCGTCGTGGTCACTGCGGCGACCACCGTCACGGAGCCCGCGACGATCGCCGCGCTCGTCGCCGCCACCGAGTCGCGTCCCCTCGCGGCGCCGCCCCCGGCCTGCCTCTGGCGCGCAGACGGCGCAACCGTCGCTGCGCAGCTCCGCGACGCTCGGGATGCCGCCTCCCTGGCACCGCCCGCGGAGGCGACCGCGTGGACCCCGCCCCCGGGCGGGCTCGTGACGAGCGCGCGCGACGCCGAAAGCCGCATCGCCGCCGAGCTCGCGCTCTACGCGCGCATCGGGCGTACCGGCGACGGCTGGTTCACACGCGTGGTCGACCGGCGCTTCTCACGCGCGCTCACACGCCTGCTGCTCCCGACGGGCATTTCGCCGAACCAGGTGACGATTGCATCGATCGCCATCGGGATCGCCGGCGGGTTGTGCTTCGCGCGCGGGACGCCGGGTGCAGCGATGTGCGGCGCGCTGCTTTTCCTGCTCTCGACGATCATCGACGGCTGCGACGGCGAGATCGCCCGTCTCACGTTTCGCGAGAGCTCCTTCGGCGCGAAGCTCGACATCCTCGGGGACAACCTCGTCCACCTCTTCCTCTTCGGCGGCATCGCGAGCGGCCTCCATCGTCGGAGCGGCGACCCGACCGTAGCCGTGCTGGGTTGGGTGCTCCTCACCGGCGTGCTGCTGGCGATGACGACCGTCTACACGTGTATCGTGCGCCGGCCTCCGACAGACGCCCAACGAACGGTCTACGAGGCCTTCGCGAGCCGGGAGTTCGCCTATCTGCTCGTGGGCTTGACGCTCGTCGGACGCCTCGACTGGTTCCTCTGGATGTCGGCGCTCGGGACGTATGCCTTCTCGATCGCGTTGATCGCTCTCGGCCGCCGCGCCACGGCCTGACTCCGTGCGGGCGAACTGACGCGCCGCGCCGGAGCGGGGCACCCGGCATGCGAAACTTCCCGCCGAGGACCTGCGTACCTGCCAGTAGAGAGGATAACGCCATGTCAAACCCTGCAATGCTCCATCGTGGAGATCATCAGTGGGATGACACGTTCCCGCTCCTGCCCGAGCAGTTTGCCGAGACTACCCGGGCGCTCGAGGTAGCGGAACCAGAACGTCGACTCCTGTTGGCGGTTCTTTGCGACGCCATCGTCGTGTTCCAACGACGCGTGGTCGGGACTGCGGGCTCCCCCACACGGCCCAACGAGGCCGAGCGCTGGATCCTGTCCGACGACCGCCGTTGGCTCTATTCCTTCGTCAACGTGTGCGATGCCCTGGGCCTCGCCCACGAGCCGCTCCGGCGTGCGCTCATCGCGTGGCGCTGGAGGGTCGCATCAGCGAACCGGAGCCCGGCGGCGCGGCGTCGGCTGCTCGCTGGGAAGCAACCGCTCATCTTCGCCGACTCGGCTTGACGGTCACGGACCGGGTACGCTTTCCCGGGCGGACGAGGTTGCGCTAAAGCTGCGCTCGCCGTGGATGCGAGCGTCGCAGGAGTGCGTCTACACTACGAGCTGACCGGCGAAATCGGTCCGCTCGTGGTGTTGACGCACGGCCTCGGCGGCCGGCTCGAGTTCTTCGCGCCGCACGTCGACGCGCTGGCGAAGCGCTACCGGGTCTTGCGCTGGGACCTCCGGGGCGCGGGTCGGTCCGACACGCCGACGGGCCCCTATTCCCCGACACTCTTCGCCCGCGATCTCGCGGGGCTGCTCGACCACGTCGGATCCCCGACGGCGTACGTCGTCGGCCATTCCGGCGGCGGCGTGGTCGCGCAGCGTTTCGCCCTCGACTTCCCGGAGCGCGCGCTCGGTCTCGTACTCGCGAGCACGTCGAGCGAGGTCGGCCCGAAGGCCGCAGTGGCGTGGAACCGCCTCGCCGACACGATCGAGCGGAGCGGGTTCGGTCCTGCCGACCGCGACCCGGATCCGCGCGGCTTCGGTCCCGCGTTCGCGGCGGCATACCCCGACGCGGTCCGTGCGCTCGCGGAGCAGACTCGCGCGAACGACCCGCGGGCCTACGCCGCGAGCGCCCGTGCCTTCGGCGCGTACAACTGGACCCAAGAGCTCGGCGCCGTCCGCGCCCCGACGCTCATCCTCCAGGGCCTCGCCGACCAGATGACGCCGCCGGGGGGCTCGGTAATCCTGTCGCGTCGCATTCCGCGTTCGCGGCTCGTCATGGTGCCGGACGCGGGACACAATCTGCCGATCGAAATGCCAGCGCTTTTCACGGCCGCGATCCTCGCCTTCTTCGGCGGGCTCGAGCTCGCCGCCTCCGCCGCCGATTGACCACGACCAGAGCGGCCGCTATGCGCGACGCCATGAAGAGCTGGTACGCGCTGTCGGCCATTGGACGCGACCGCCCCGGCATCGTCGCCGACCTCGCCGAGCTCATCTACGAGTGTGACTGCAACCTCGAGGACTCGAGCATGACGATCCTTGGGAGCGAGTTCGCCGTGCTGTTGCTGCTCTCCTCGGCGAGCGCGGACGCGGAACAACGCCTTTCGTCTGGCTGCAAGCGTCTCGAGTGGGAGAAGCGCCTGACCGTCTTCTTCCGGCCTCTCGAAGGGGAGCCGGTGCCGTACGCGACCCGCGCCCGCGCCCAGCGCTACGGCTTGCAGGCGATCGGCGTCGATCGCGCCGGGATCGTCGCGAAGATCGCGCGCTGCCTCGCCGATCACGCGGTCACGATCGCCGCGATGACCACCCAGTCGCGGCCGGAGCCCGAGAGCGGGACGCCGATCTACACGATGCGGATGGATCTCGACGTGCCTCAGCAGGTGGACGGGGCAGCGCTTGGACGACGGCTCCAGGCGATCAGCGAAGAGCTGCAAATCGACGTAACGTTCGGCGCCGACGCCGACTGAACACTGCCGCGCCTACGGAAGCCCCGTGAGACCGCCTTTGTCCGCCAGCGCGCGGAGCTCGGTGTATCCGCCTACGTGCGCGCCGTCGATGAAGATCTGCGGCACCGTCCGACGACCCCCCGCCTTCTGGATCATCTCGTCGCGGACCGCGGCGTCGCTGCCGACGTCGATCTCGTCGTAGGGAATAGACTTCTCGCCGAGCAGTCGCTTCGCTTGCACGCAGTACGGACACATTTGCGTCGTGTAGACGATCACCCTCGCCATGCACGGAGCCTAACGGCGTCCCCGGGCTGCCGCAACCGCATTGCCCGTCGGCGACCCGCGATTTGACAACCGCCATCGACCTCGGAACGTTTGCACGATGAGCCGATTCAGCGAACTCGTCGACGTCGTCCGCCGCCTGCGTGGTCCCGACGGTTGCCCGTGGGATCGCGAGCAAACGCCGCAGAGTCTTCGCGGCTGTCTCCTCGAAGAGTCGTACGAGGCCCTCGACGCGCTCGATCGCGACGACCCGGCGGACCTCCGCGACGAGCTCGGCGACCTACTCTTGCAGATCGTCTTCCAGGCGGACATGGCGGCTGCCGCCGGACGCTTCACCATCGACGACGTCGTCACCGGCACGATCGACAAGATGGTGCGCCGCCATCCGCACGTCTTCGGCAACACGACGGTCGCCGATACCGACGAGGTCTTACGCAACTGGTCGCGGATCAAGGCGGACGAGCGTGCGAAGAAGGGCGCGGCGGCGGATACCTCGATCCTGAGTGGCCTTCCCCGCGAGCTTCCCGCGCTGCACGCCGCGCATCGTATGGGCGAGAAAGCGGCGCGGGTCGGCTTCGACTGGTCGTCGCCGGAGGCGGCGATGGGCAAGGTGCACGAGGAGATCCGAGAGCTCGAAGAGGCCCTCGCAAGCGGGGTCGGCAGCCGTGTCGCTCACGAGCTCGGCGACGCGCTTTTCGCGCTCGCGAGCGTCGGGCGCCTCGCGGATCAGAACGTCGAAGTGTGTCTCCGCGAGGCGCTCGCGCGCTTCTCGCGCCGATTCCGCGGGATCGAGCGCGCGCTCGTGGCGGAGGGGCGCGACATCCACGCGGTCCCGCAACCCGAGCTGGAGGCGCTGTGGGACGCGGAGAAGGCGGCCGAGCGCGACGAGGATCCGGGCTCCGCGCTATGAGGCCCGGGGCGTCGCACGACGGGTGACCCGCGAGACGAGCGCGCGCCGGAACGACGCGACTTCTGCCCCACCGATCAGGTTCAACACGAGCGCGCAGACCGCGGCCCCGGCGCCGACCGCAAGCAGGAGCCAGGCGATCCGCACGTGCAGCGGAACGAGGCCATCGAACCACGCGACGCGCGACACGATCGCGAGCACGATCGGGACCATCGCGAGCGACGCGATCGCGGTGCGGAATAGCGACGCGAGCCACGACCCCCACGCAAACCCGCCGACCCTCCGGCCGAGCAACGCCGCCAGCAGCACCAGGTTGACCGTCGCCGCGAGCGACGTCGAGAGCGCCAGGCCGCCGTGGCGGAGGTCGACGAGGCCGATCGCCTGCGTCGCCGCCGCCATCCAGTGCCCGAACAGCGAATCGGGCGGCGCGGTCAACGGCCCGATCAGCAGCACGACGAACAGCAGGTTCGCAAGGAACGCCGCGGTGGCCGTCACGACCGGCGTCCGTGTGTCTTCGAGCGCGTAGAAGGCCGGCACCAACACCCGCACACAGGCGACCGACCAGAGCCCGACTGCGTAGTAGCGCACCGCGACCGCGGTCGACGCGGCGTCGGCCGGCGTGAACTGCCCGCGGACGAAGAGCACCGAGGTCAACGGCTCGGCGGTGAGCGCGAGCCCGACGGCGGCCGGCAACGCGATCAGGTTCACGAGCCGAAGCGCGAACCCGACGGTGTCGCGGAAGGCGGCGAGATCGTGCTTTGCGAGCGTCGCGAAGCTCGGGAGCGCCGCCGTGCTGAGCGCGACCGCGAAGACGCCGAGCGGGAACTCGAAGAGGCGCTCGGCGTACCAGAGGAACGCGACGCTGCCGGCCGGCAGGAGCGACGCGAACATCGTGCTCACGAGCACGTTGATCTGGTAGACCGCCGAGCCGAACACCGTCGGGAGCATTAAGGCCCCGACCCGCTTCGCCGCGGGATGCCGCGGCGCCCAGAGCGGCGCGAGCGGGATCGCGAGCCTCCGCAGCGCCGGTAGCTGCGAGGCCATCTGCGCGACCCCGCCGAACAGCACGGCGACGGCGAGGCTGTAGATTCCGAGCCAGGGCGCGAGCGCGATGGTCGCGACCACCATGACCACATTCATGACGACCGGCGACATCGCCGGCGCGAAGAAGTCACGCAGCGCGTTCAGCACGCCCATCGCCGCCGCGACCATGCCGATGCAAAAGATGTACGGGAATACGAGCCGCGTGAGCTGCACGGTGAGCTCGAGCTTCCCTGGCACCGCGGCGAACCCGGGCGCGAAGAGCTCCGTGATCGGCCCTGCGAAGACGATGCCGAGAACCGTCAGCGTGGAGAGCACGACGGCCATCATCGTGAAGAGCAGCCGGGCGACGCGGTCGGCCTCGCTCCGCGGCCCGCCGGAGAGATACCCCGTGAAGACGGGGATGAACGCAGCCGTCGCGGCCCCCTCCGCGACCAGACGGCGCAACAGGTTGGGGATCCGGTAAGCGACGAAGAACGCGTCAGCGGCCGTCCCTGCCCCGAAGAGGTATCCCACGACGATGTCGCGCAGCAGACCCGTCACGCGCGACACAACCGTGAGACCCCCAACCAGCCCCGCGGCACGGGCAATTGCACGCTTCTCGCTCATTGACGCTCGTGAGGTCGGCTGGTAGAAGCGCCGCCACTGTGAACAAGCATCCGTCCGCACAAAAGCGTCATCGTCAAAGCGTCAAGCGTCAGGCCCGCAATATCGCGATCCGTTCGCGCGTCCGCACTTCCGTACGGCGGCTTCGCGAATCGATCGCCTCCGGCAATGCCGCCGAAGCGAGCGAATGCCTGCTGAGCGCTACCCGCGTCATCAGCAAGGCCGCGACCAAGGGCGTCTACCACCGCAACACCGCCTCCCGGAAGATTTCGCGCCTCACGCTCGCCGTTCGGAAGCTGACCGCCACCGCCTGACGACGTCACGGCCGCCGCGGTGCCGTCGGGGCGCGTTCGCCTCGCGAGCAGACCCGCAGCATCCAGAGCTCGAGGAGCGCCCGGCCGTCGCCGCCGCTCTTCGCGGCGAGGTCGATGTCGGCGAGCTCGCTGAACGCGCGGCGGAGCTCGCCGGGGCGATAGGCCCGTAGCCCGCGCTGACACGCGATCCGCTGATACGGTGCGACCGCGAGCTCGCGGAGCGCCTCGTCGACACTCCGCCCGCGCGCCACGAGCTCTGCCCCCGCGACGAGCGGTTTCAAGCTCGCCGCGAGCGCGCCGATGAGCGCGATCGGCGCCGCCCCTTCGTCGAGCGCGCACGCGAGGAGCCGGGTTGCTGCGGCCGCATCGCGGGCGCAAAGCGCATCCGCGACCTCGAAGTTCCCGTGCTCTCGCCCGGGGGCCGTCACGCGGCGTACGTCCTCGACGCCGATCACACGCGCCGTGACGGCGGAGGCGAGCTTGTCGAGCTCGCTCGCGAGCAGAAGCAAATCCCGGCCGACGCAGTCGAGCAGGAGCTCACGCGCCTCCTCCCCGAGCTCACGCCCGCGCTCGCGGGCGAAGGCGTCCGCACAGCCGCGCATCTCACCGTGTCGGGGATGGTCGACCGGCACGCGGGTCGCTAGCTCGCGGCAACGGGCGAAAAAGCGCCGCCGCATGTCGGCGCTCCGCGCCACCACGGCGACGGTGACCTGCGGCGCCTGGCGGTCGAGCGCGGCAGTGAGGCGCTCCTGGCTCCGCTCGTCGAGCTGTTCGGCGCCGCGTACGATTACGAGCGTGCGCGCCCCGAAAAGCGACGGGGTCTCGATCGCATCCGCAACCACCACGACGTCGCACTCGGCAGCGTTGTAGCCGTGGACGGCAACGCCCCCCTTGCGTTCGAGGCCACGCTGGATCTCCGCGAGGGCCCGGTCGGCCCGCCAGCCATCGAACTCCCCCCGCCGCTCCTCGGCGAGCAGATAGAGCGACGAGCCCCCCTCACCCGCACCCGCCACTCAGAAGTCCTCCATGATCTGGTCGTAGACGTCCTTCGCGAGGGTGCCGATCATGCGCTCCAGCGTCTGGCGCCGCCGCGTCTCCGCGAGCTGGATGTCGGTGAAGCCGCCAAGGTCCTCGGGGTTCAGGGTGCTTTTCCGGAAGTCGGAGGCCGTCGTCACGACCACGGACGCAACGCTCTCGTAGTCGTCGGCGACGCGAAGCCCGCGCACCTTCCAGACGAGCTTCCCCGTGTCGCGCCGGCGGAGATCGAGGTCGAGGGCGAGCACCGTCTGGTAAATCAACACCTCGTCGTCGCGGTTGAACGCGACTGGACGATCCTCAGCGGCCTTCACGGTGCCGGTGAGCACCAGGTCCCCCTCGTCCGGCTTCGCCGCCTTGAGTGGGCCCCGGATCACGAACTCGCGTTCGATCGCCATCGCCAACCGCTTCTCGACGCCGATCTCGCGCGTCTCGTTCGCGAAGGTCCGGATGGCGATGGTGCGGACGTCGGGTTCGAACTGCCGGCCGCCGGCCGCGAATTGATAGCCGCAACCCGACCAGAGCAACAGCACGACGAGCGTCGCGACGGGCGCCACTGCGGGGAACGCGCTCTGCCTGCGAGCGGTCATACGACGATGCTGACCAGGCGACCCGGCACGACGTGCGTCTTCCGAATCGTCTTCCCGGCGACCAGGGCCTGCACCTTGGGATCCGCGAGCGCACGCGCGAGGAGCTCGTCGTCGGCGATGTCCGGCGCGGCAGTGAAGCGTCCGCGCACCTTGCCGTTCACCTGCACGACGAGCTCGACCACGTCCTCGACCAGCGCCGACGGGTCCGCGTCCGGCCAGGGTGTTCCCGCGAGCGGGACGCCGCCGCCGACCACGTCCCACAGCTCGCTCGTGATGTGAGGGACGAAGGGCGCCAGCAGCACGAGCGTCGTCCGCACCGCCTCCCGAATCGCCGAGCGCAGGCTCGGATCGGCAGGCGGCTCGTCCTGGATGAGCTCGCCGTAGCCGTTCACGAGCTCCATGACCGCCGCCACCGCCGTGTTGAAATGGTTCCGCCGCTCGATGTCGTCGGTGACACGGGCGATCGTCTTGTGCGTCAGACGGCGGAGCGTCCGGGCCGCGTCGCTCGTGTCGGTCGGGGCCGGATCCAGCGGCGCCGCGAGCCACGCCTGGCCGCGGGCGACGACCCGCCAGATGCGGTGGAGGAAGCGCGACGCGCCCTCAACGCCCTGGTCGCTCCAGTCGAGGTCGCGCTCGGGCGGCGCCGCGAAGATCGAGAAGAGACGCGCCGTGTCCGCACCGTAACGCTCGATCAGGTAGTCGGGGTCGACGACGTTGCCCTTCGACTTGCTCATCTTGGCGCCGTCCTTGATGACCATGCCCTGAGTCAGCAGATTCGCGAAGGGCTCGATCGTCTGGCCCGGCGGCTCCCAATCGGGGATCTCGCCGAGGTCGCGCAGCACCTTCGTGAAGAAGCGGGCGTAGAGCAGGTGCAAGACTGCGTGCTCCACCCCGCCGATGTACTGATCGACCGGCATCCAATAGCGGATCGCCTCGGGATCGAACGCACGCGTCGTGTTCTCCGGCCCGGTGTAGCGCAGGAAGTACCACGACGACTCCATGAAGGTGTCGAACGTGTCGGTCTCCCGGCGCGCCGGACCCTTGCACGTCGGGCACGTGGTCTGCACGAAGTGCTCGAGCCTCGCGAGCGGTGAACCACCGGACCCCGTGAACTCCGCATCCACGGGTAGAAGCACCGGCAACTCGGCGAGCGGCACCGGGACGATGCCGTCGCGCTCGCAATACACGACCGGGATCGGCGTACCCCAGTAGCGCTGCCGCGAGACGCCCCAGTCACGCAACCGGTACTGCGTCTCGCTGCGTCCGATGCCGCGGGCGGCGGCGGCCTCGGTGATACGCGTCTTCCCTGCTTCGCTCGGTAGCCCGTCGAACTCGCCTGATGCCACGAGGGTTCCGGAGCCTTCGTGCGCCGCATCCATGCTCCCCGCCAGGAGCGGAGGCCCGTCCGGCTGCACGACGACGCGCACGGGTAGGTCGTGCGCGCGTGCAAACTCGAAATCGCGTTGGTCGTGCGCGGGCACCGCCATCACCGCCCCTGCGCCGTATGCCATCAGCACGAAGCTCGCTGCGTAGATCGGCAGGCGCTCGCCGGTGAACGGGTTCCGGCAATACGCGCCCGTGAAGACACCGTCCTTTCCCTCGGCCCGCTCGTCGGGCGACTGGACACGCACCTTCTGAACGAACGCGGCGACCTTCGCCTCCTCGCTCGTGCCGCGCGAGAGGTCGCCGACGAGCGGGTGCTCGACTGCGAGGCTCACGAAGGTCGCGCCGAAGACGGTGTCGGGGCGGGTCGTGAACACGCGGACGTCACCGTCGCGGCCGTCGAGCGGAAAACGCAGCTCCGCCCCGGTGCTCCGTCCGATCCAGTGCCGCTGCATGACGAGCACCTTCTCCGGCCATCCGGAGAGTCGATCGCAGCCCGCCAGCAGCTCGTCGGCGTAGGCGGTGATGCGGAGGAACCACTGCTCGAGGTCGCGCTCTTGCACCACTGACTCGCAGCGCCAGCACTTCCCGTCCTCGACCTGCTCGTTCGCGAGCACCGTCTGGCAGCGCTCGCACCAGTTGACGATGGACTTCCGCCGATACGCCAGCCCGCGCTCGAGCATCGCCACGAAGAACGCCTGCTCCCAGCGATAATAGATGGGGTCGCAAGTCGCGAGCTCCCGGTCCCAGTCGTAGCTGAATCCCATGCGGCGAATCTGCTCGCGCATGTAGGCGATGTTGTCGCGGGTCCAGTCGGCGGGGTGAGCGCCGCGCTCGATCGCGGCGTTCTCGGCCGGCATCCCGAACGCGTCCCACCCGATAGGGTGGAGCACGTTGAAGCCGCGCATGCGACGCTGCCGCGCCACCACGTCGCCGATCGTGTAGTTCCGGACGTGCCCCATGTGAATGCGCCCGGATGGATACGGGAACATCTCGAGGCAATAGAACTTCGGGCGTGACGGGTCGGCTTCGGCGTGGTGCGTGCGGTCGGCCGCCCAGCGCTCTTGCCAGCGCAGCTCGACCGCGCGGGGATCGTAGCGGTGCTCCATGCAGCGAGCCTAGAGCGCGCGGCGGCGCTCTTTGGCACCCACCGTGGCGGCGATGTGGTCGAGCACACCGTTCACGAACGTCGCCGACTCGTCGCTGCCGAAGCGCTTGGCGATCTCGATGGCCTCGTCGATCGCGACGCTCGCGGGCACGTCACGCCGGCAGAGAAGCTCGTAGGTGGCGACCCGCAGGATGTTGCGATCGACGAGCGACAACCTGTCGACGCGCCAGTTGTCCGAGCTGGCTCCGATCAGCTCATCGATGCGCGTCCGCTCGTCCAGCACGCCGCCGACGAGATCCTCCCCGAAGGTGCGCGCGTCGTTCGGGGCGTCGCAATGCTCGAAGAACGTGCCAATCGCCACTCCCGCATCGTCGCCGCGGAGGTCGATCTGGTAGAGCGCCTGCAGCGCCAGCTCCCGCCCTTTTCGTCGCATGCCCATCGTGGATTCGTCACCAACCGGCGCGTGCGCGCCGTCATTCCAAGAGGCGCGCGAGCTGCGCCATCTCGATCGCCGTCACCGCGGCCTCGTACCCCTTGTTGCCGTGCCCCTCGCCGGCACGCGCGAGCGCCTGCTCTATCGTGTCCGTGGTGAGGACGCCAAACGCCGCCGGCAGGCGGTGCTCGGCGACGATGCGGCCGACCCCGCGGGTGACCTCGGCGCAGATGTAGTCGAAGTGCGGCGTCTCGCCGCGCACGACGGCCCCGAGACAGATGAGCGCGTGGTACTGCCCGCTGCGCGCCATGGCGTCGGCCGCGAACGGGATTTCGAAGGCCCCGGGCACGTGCGCCACGACGACGTCGTCGTCGGAGATGCCGTGCACTGTGAGCGCTTCGAGCGCGCCGGCGAGCAGTGGCGCCGTGATGCTGCGGTTGAAGCGCGACACGACGATGCCGAATCGCAGTCCCCGACCCTCGAGCGGCCCTGTGAGCTCACGTGCCATCCATCGGACTCCGTGGCGTCAGCTCGGCTTCAAGCCGGTGAAGAGGTGGCCGAGCTTCTCCTGCTTGGTGCGCAGATACGCCAGGTTGCCGCTCCGGGCCGGCACCTCGAGCGGGACGCGCTCGTCGACCTCGATGCCGTATGCCTCGAGGCCGACGACCTTCCGCGGGTTGTTCGTCAGGAGCTTCACGCGGCGGATCCCGAGGTCGCGGAGGATCTGAGCGCTGATGCCGTAGTCCCTGAGGTCCTCCTCGAAGCCGAGCTCGAGGTTGGCCTCGACGGTGTCGCGTCCCTGGTCCTGGAGGGCATACGCGCGGATCTTGTTGGCGAGGCCGATGCCGCGGCCCTCCTGATGCATGTAGACGACCACGCCCTGCCCGAGCGACTCGATGATGCGCAGCGCCTGGTCGAGCTGCTCGCCGCAGTCACAGCGCTCGGACAGGAACACGTCGCCCGTGAGGCATTGCG
The DNA here is from genome assembly GCA_031400185.1 of Polyangiaceae bacterium. Classification (GTDB taxonomy): domain Bacteria; phylum Desulfobacterota; class Binatia; order UTPRO1; family UTPRO1; genus UTPRO1. The sequence goes on along the minus strand of JANNPN010000182.1, from coordinate 37,108 downwards.
AGTGCACCCGCACGAGCGGCACGTCGGTCGGCCTGAGCGTGCCCTTCACAAGGGCCATGTGCTCGTGGCGATCGACGGCGTTCCGATAGACGATCGCGCGATATCGGCCGCCGTTGGCGGTCGTGAAATCCGACTCGACCACACGCTCCACGAGCAGCTCGCTCCGCAAGCGATGCGCCCCGAGCGCCCCGAGCGTCGTCATCCGGAGGTCGTGCTCGACCACGAGCCGCTCGATGTCGGCGCGGGTTGCGACCGAACCGTCCTCGCAAAGCACCGTGCAGAGGACCGCCGCCGGCCGCATGCCGGCGAGCCGCATGAGATCCACGGATCCCTCGGGATGGCGGCGATGCGCGAGCACGCCGCCGCGCTGCACCTGGATCGGGAACACGTGCCCCGGCATCGCGAGGTCTTTGGCCTCGGTGCCGTCGGCGACGGCGACCCGGATGGTCCGTGCGCGGTCGCCCGCGGAGATGCCGGTCGTGACGCCGGTCCGGGCTTCGATCGAGGCGCCGAACGCGGGCTGGCGGTTCGGCGCCAGGGGGTTCCCGAGGAGCGGAATCCCGAGCCGGCGCATCCGACCGTCGGTGAGGGCCAGGCAGATCAGGCCGCGCGCGTGCGTCGCCATGAAGTTGATCGCTTCCGGCGTCACCCGCTCGGCCGCCACGCACAGCACGCCCTCGGCATCCTCGCGCTCGTCGACCAAAGCAACCATCGAGCCCGCCCGGACGTCGGCGAGAATCTCTTCGATCGGGGACAACATGCGGGTCCGGGCACTATAGCCCCTCCCCATCAGTATGCCACCGTGCCTTCGCGCACGAGATCCGCTCCGAGGCGGGTGATCCGTTCGTCGACGAGCCGGGGGACGGACGCGAGCCGGCTCGCGCCGAGGGCTCCCAGCATGGGACGGCCGTCGCCCCCGATCAGCATGGGTGCGGTCACCAGTAGGACACGGTCGACGACGCGCGCCCGGAGCGCGGCCGCGGCGAGCTCCCCTCCCCCCTCGATCAGCACGCTCACGACGTCGCGGGCGGCAAGCGCGCGCAGCAGCGCGACGAGCGACACCTTGCCGCTGCGTGCCGGGACGACCACGACCTCTGCGCCCGCCCGCTCGAGCGTCCGCCGTCGCGCCCTCGACGCCGCCGCGGTCGTCACGACGAGGGTCGGCGCGATGGAGCGCTGGCGAAGGACCGTCGCCCGCGGCGTCATACGCAACCCGCCGTCGACGACAACACGCATCGGGTCGCGCCCCCGCGGGATGCGACAGGTGAGCGCGGGGTCGTCGGCGAGGACCGTGCCCGAGCCGACCATCACCGCGTCGACGCGGTTCCGGAGCTCGTGCACCCAGCGGCGTGCGGCCGCGCCGCTGATCCAGCGCGACTCACCACGCGCGGTCGCGATCCGCCCGTCGAGCGACGCCGCGAGCTTCAGCAGCACGTAGGGTCTTCGGTGAACGACGAAGTGGCGGAACCAGTGCGACGCGGCGCCCGCTTCCTCCGCGAGCACGCCGGTCGTGACCGCAATGCCCGCCGCGCGGAGCCGGCGGAGCCCACGGCCGCGCACGCGCGGGTTCGGGTCGCCGACGGCCACGACGACCCGCGCGAGCCCGGCCGCGAGCACGGCGTCCGCGCACGGCGGCGTGCGTCCGAAGTGCGCGCACGGCTCGAGCGTCACATAGAGCGTCGCGCCGCGCGCCCGCGTGCCCGCGCGCCGGAGCGCTACGACCTCGGCGTGGGGGCCACCTGCGGGCCGCGTCGAGCCTTCGCCGACGACGCGCCCCCCCTTCACGATCACCGCGCCGACCGGAGGGTTCGGGCTGGTCCGCCCGATCGCACGCTCGGCGAGCGCGGCCGCGCGCCGCATCCAGCGCGCGTCGGTGGCGGATGGCTCAGCGGTCCTTCGGCTTCCGGCTTTGCGCGTCGTGACGGCGCTCCTTCAGCAGCGTCTCGAGCTCCTCCATGAACTCGCCGATGTCCTCGAAAGACCGATACACCGAGGCAAAACGCACGTAGGCGACCTTGTCGAGGCCGTGGAGCTCGCGCATCAACGCCTCACCTATGGTCGAGCTCGGGAGCTCCTTCTCGCCGCGCTCTTGCAGCCCGCGCTCGATCCGGTCGACAACCGCTTCGATCGCCTCAATGCCCACGGGCCGCTTCTCGCAGGCCCGCTTGAGGCCCGCGACGATCTTCATGCGGTCGAACGGCTCCCGTCGGCCATCCTTCTTGACGATCAGCGGGAATGCTTCCTCGGCACGCTCGTAGGTCGTGAAGCGCCGCGTGCACTGCAGACACTCGCGGCGCCGCCGGATGACATCACCCTCTTTCGAGAGACGCGAATCGATGACCTTGTTCTCGAGATCGCGGCAGAAGGGGCACTTCACTGGCGACTACGCCCCGACGCGTTCAGGCGCCGAGCGGTCCGAAGGCCGCTCGAGATAAATCGGGAAGCGCGCGCACAGCGCCTCGACCTCGTCGCCGATCGCCCGCAGCCCGCCCTCGTCCCCCACCCGCGAGAGCGCCTGCGCCACGAGCCCGCCGATGACGGCCATCTCCGGCTCGCGCATGCCCCGCGACGTCACCGCCGGCGTTCCGATCCGCACGCCGCTCGTCACCATCGGCGAACGCGGGTCGAACGGCACGGTGTTCTTGTTCACCGTGATACGCGCCCGGTCGAGCGTCGCCTCGGCGACCTTGCCGGTGAGCTCGCTGCCGCGGAGATCCATCATCATGAGGTGGTTGTCGGTGCCGCCCGTCAGCAGCTGAAACCCGTGCTCGATGAGGCTCGCCGCGAGGGCCTTCGCGTTGGCGACGGTCTGCCGCTGATACGCCTTGAACTCCGGGGCGAGCGCTTCTTTGAAGGCGACCGCCTTCGCGGCGATCGCGTGCATCAGCGGGCCGCCCTGGTTACCCGGAAAGACGGACGAGTTCACGCTCTTGGCGTGCTTCTCCTTGCAGAGGATGAGGCCGCCGCGCGGCCCGCGCAGCGTCTTGTGCGTCGTACTGGTCACGAAGTCGCAGTGCGGCACGGGCGACGCGTGAACCCCCGCGGCGACCAGCCCTGCGAAGTGCGCCATGTCGGTCATCAACAGCGCACCGACGTCGTCCGCTATCGCGCGGAACCGGGCGAAGTCGAGATCGCGCGGGTACGCGCTGTAGCCGGCGACGATCATCTTCGGACGGTGCTGGCGAGCGAGCGCCTCGAGTTGCTCGTAGTCGAGCCGGTGGTCCGACTCGCGAACGCCGTAGTGGACGACGTTGAAGAACTTGCCAGAGAAGTTGACGGGACTCCCGTGGGTAAGATGTCCGCCGTGGCTCAGGTTCATGGCGAGCATCGTCGCGCCCGGCTCGAGCTGCGAAAAATACACGGCCATGTTGGCCTGCGAGCCCGAATGCGGCTGCACGTTGGCGTGCTCGGCGCCGAAGAGCTCCTTCACGCGTGCGATCGCCAGGTCCTCGACGACGTCTACGAACTCGCACCCGCCGTAGTAGCGCTTCCCCGAGTACCCCTCGGCGTACTTGTTGGTGAGGACCGAGCCCTGCGCCTCGAGCACGGCTTCGCTCACGATGTTCTCGGATGCGATAAGCTCGAGGTTCTTTTGTTGCCGCCCCGTCTCGCGACGGATGGCGTCCATCACTTCCGGATCTGCCGTGGCTAGATGGCTGGTGGTCATGCTTCGCGTCCCTCGCTCGGAGCGTCCTTCACCGCTAAAAAACGCAGAGCTGGCCCTTCCGTACGACGTCGGCGGGCCTCTGCGATCGTCACGCAACCCCGGAGCGTCGAGCGTCGCCGGATCGACAGGCAACGCCGACCGACGCTCCCTCTACTTCTGACTTTCGATGTAGTTCACTACGTCCTGCACGGTGCGGATCTTCTCGGCCTCTTCGTCCGAGATCTCCATCTCGTACTCTTCCTCCAGGGCCATCACCAGCTCGACGATGTCCAACGAGTCGGCACCGAGATCCTCGATGAACGACGCCTCGGGCGTGACCTCGTCTTCACTGACGCCAAGCTGCTCGCAGATGATCTCGCGTACCTTGGCCTCAACCGCTGATGCCATGCTTCCTCCTCACACGTACATACCGCCGTTGATGTGAATGACTTGTCCCGTGATGTAGCTCGCGCCCGGACCCGCGAGAAAGGTGACGGCGGCTGCGACGTCCTCCCCCCGCCCCAATCGGCCGAGGGGGACCATGGCTCGGTACATCTCCTTCGTGCTCGCGTCCAGGGCTTCGGTCATGTCGGTCTCGATGATTCCGGGTGCCACTGCGTTGGCGGTGACGCCCCGCGACGCGAGCTCACGCGCGGTCGATTTGGTGAACCCGATGATTCCGGCCTTCGCGGCGGCGTAGGCCGCCTGTCCCGCATTGCCCGTGACGCCCACGACCGAGCTGAGGTTGACGATTCGACCACTCCGCGCCCGCATCATCGAACGGGCGACGGACTTGGTGCAGTTGAAGACCCCCTTGAGGTTGACGTCGAGGACACGCTGCCACTGATCGTCGGTGATGCGTACGATCAGGGCGTCCGCAGAAACGCCGGCATTATTTACCAGAACGTCTATCTTGCCAAGGCGCGCGAGCATCTCCCGGACGGCCGCATCGACCTCCGCGCCGTTCGCAACGTCGAAGCTCACCGCTTCCGCAGAGCCTCCGCGCGCCGCGATTTCGCCGACGATCGCCTCGGCCTGCTCGCGCTGCGCGCGGCAGCCCAGCACGACGTGCGCGCCGGAGGCCGCGAGCTCACGGGCGATCGCCGCGCCGATGCCCCGCGACGCACCGGTCACGAGCGCGACCTGACCGGCGAGCGTCACGCGAGCTCCTCGATGCCGCTGGTCGCGATGCCGAGCTTCATCCGCTGAAGAATCTTCGCCAGCACCTGTCCCGGTCCGACCTCGATCGCGCGCCCGCAGCCGAGTGCCTGCAAACGCAGCATCGACTCGGCCCATCGGACGGGCGCGGTCACCTGGGTGACGAGCAGCTCGCGGATGCGGCGGCCGTCGGTGTTCGGCGCGGCGTCGACGTTGCCCACGACCGGAATGGTCGGGTCTGCGATCGCGACCGTCGCGAGCACACCCTCGAGCTCGGCCGCCGCCGGCGCCATGAGCGCGCAGTGGAACGGGGCGCTCACCGCGAGCGGCACGACGCGGCCACGCAGCGCTCGCGCTGCGTCCATCACGCGCGCGACCGCGCCGCGGTGACCCGCCACGACCACCTGGCCGCCGCCGTTGAAGTTCGCGGGACTCACGACCTCGCCGTGCGCGAAGGCCGCGCAGAGCTCCGTCACCCGCGCGTCGTCGAGGCCGACGATCGCCGCCATGGCCCCGATACCCTCGGGCACCGCCGCCTGCATGAAGCGGCCACGGAGACGCACCAGGCGGACCGCGTCACGAAACGCGAGCGCGTCGGCCACGACGAGGGCCGTGTACTCCCCGAGGCTGTGCCCGGCAACCCAGCGTGGCGCGAGCCCGCGTGCCGCACCGAGCGCGCGCCACATGGCGACGCTCACCGCGAGGATCGCGGGCTGACAGAACTCCGTGCGCGTGAGGTCGGCTTCCGAACCTTCCCAGCAGAGCCGGGAGAGCGGGTACTCGAGCGCGTCGTCCGCCTCTTCCATCACCGCGCGCGCCGCCGGGTGCTCGGCGGCGAGGCGCTGGCCCATTCCGACGCGCTGCGACCCTTGGCCGGGGAAGAGGAGCGCCGTCACCCCGCTGGACTCGACGTCCCGGGTTGGCGGCGTCGCGGCCGACGACGAACTCACGCCTCCGCGGTGTCGAGCACCTTGCGGCCCCGGTACTCACCGCAGTGGGAACAGGCGCGATGTCGCAGCATCGGCTCGTTGCAATTGGGACAGGTGATGAAGCTCGCGGGCCGGAGCGCGTCGTGCGCACGACGCTTGTTGCGCTTGGTCGTCGACGTCCGTCGTTTCGGAACTGCCATGGAATCCTCCTCCGCGCGCTAGGCGTCGCGGTCGATCTTGAGATTGCGGAGCGCGGACCAGCGGGGATCGCCGGCGTCGACCACACAGGCACATTGGCCGGTGTTACGGTTGCTCCCGCACTGCGGGCAAAGCCCGCGGCACTCTTCACCACAGAGTGGCCGCGTGGGCAAGGCGAGCATGATCTGCTCGTACATGAGCGGGGTGAGGTCGATCTCGGTGCCCTCGTAGAAGGACTGGGTGAGATCGCCCGGCGCGAGCTCGATCTCGCCGCTGAGCCGAGTCGCCGGGGTCAGCACCAGCGAGAGCTCCTGCCCGACGTCCAGGGGGAACTCCTCGAGGCAACGGCCGCAGATCCCGACCCCCCGCCCCCGCACCTCGCCCTCGAAGAACAGATCCATCTGCGACCGGGAGTAGCGCACGCGAACCTGCAGTGGTTCCCGAAACTCGTACTCGTGGTTGGCGCTCGCGAGCGTCGCGTTCAGCGCCTCGACTGGCTCGGCGTAGTCGAGTTGATCTTCGACCGCGAGGATGTCGTTCAGCTGGATCTTCATCGTCGAAAGAGCTGCCGGCGCCCCGAAGAGGACGCGGATGCGAACCCGGAGGGGAAGGTATACGGGCCCGAGCCGACGGCGACAAGCGTGTGGCCGTCGCGCTCAGCTCGCCCCGCTCTCGTCCGACCCGTCCCGGCGGAGCCCGAGGCGGCGCTCCAAGCGCCGGACCCGCCGCAACAATTCCGGGAGCCGGAGCAGCGCGGCCGACGTGCGCCGCCAGAGCCCGACCTCGATCGCGGGATACCCGCCGACGGTCGTGCCGGCCGGGATCGAGTTCGGCACCCCGCTCTGGCCCGCGATCTGTACCCCGTCGCCGATCGTCAGGTGGCCGGCGGCGCCCGCCTGGCCGCCCATCTGCACGCCGCGGCCGATCTTCGTCGAACCCGCGATCCCGACCTGCGCTGCGAGGAAGCTGTGCGCGCCGACCTCGCAGTTGTGGGCGACCATCACGAGGTTGTCGAGCTTCGCGCCGCGGCGAATGGTCGTCGCCTCGAGCGTGGCGCGATCGACGGTCGTGTTGGCGCCGATCTCGACGTCGTCCTCGACGACCACGATGCCGGCCTGCGGGATCTTGACCGCGCCCGTCGGGCTCGGCGCGAACCCGAACCCGTCGGCGCCGATCACGACACCCGCGTGCAGCACCACGCGGTCGCCGATCCGTACGTACTCGCGGACGACGACGCCTGCGTGCGCGACGAAGTCGCGGCCGATCTGCACGCCGGCATAGATCGTCACGTGTGGGTGGATCGTGGCTCCGGGACCGATCACCACGTCGTCGCCGACGACCGCGTAGGGGCCAATGGAAACGGGCTCGGCGATGCGGGCGCTCGCCGCGACGACCGCCGTCGGGTGCACGCCGACCGGCGGAACCACCGGCCGGTGAAAGAGCTCGAGCGCCCGCGCGAAACAGAGATAGGGATTGTCCGCGCGGAGGGTCGCGATCGCTATCTCGGGTTGGCTCGCGGCGACGATCGCCGCGGAGGCGCGCGTTGCCGCGAGCTGCGCGGCGTACTTGGGGTTGGCGAGGAACGTGAGGTCGCCCGGCCCCGCTTCCTCGAGACCGCGAATGGCGTTGACGACGATCGAGCCATCGCCCCGGAGCTCGCAGCCGAGGCGTTCCGCGATCTCCGCGAGCGTCATCGTCGCGAGCATTAGGCCGAAGCGTCATGCCCCGCAAGCCGCCTCCCATGCGAATTTGCCGGTGCAGGAGCCCTGTGTTACGACGCTCGGTTCCGGATTTGCCTTCATGAGCTCGACCATCGATTTCGCCAAGGGGGACGGCCTCGTCCCCGTCATCGTCCAGGACGCCGGCTCGGGCGCCGTCCTGATGCTCGCCTACATGAACCAGGAGTCGTTCGACCGCACGGTGGCGACCGGGTGGGCGACGTACTGGAGCCGCTCCCGGCAGACGTTCTGGGTGAAGGGCGAGACCTCCGGCCATCGCCAGAAGGTGACGGCCATCCACGTCGACTGTGACGGCGACACCGTGCTCCTCAAGGTCGAGCAGGAGGGCGCCGCCTGCCACGAGGGCTATCCGAGCTGCTTCTTTCGCCGCCGCGACGGCGCGGGCTGGCAGGTCGTCGAGACCCGCGTCTTCGATCCCGCGAAGGTCTACGCGAAATGAGCTTGAAATGAGCATTCTGAAGCTCGGGATTCCGAAGGGCAGCCTCGAGGAAGCGACCATCGAGCTTTTCCGCAAGTCGGGCTGGCGGATCAGCTCGGGCGGGCGAAGTTACTTCCCTTCCGTCGACGACCCCGCGCTCCGCTGCAACCTCATCCGCGCGCAGGAGATGGCGCGGTACGTCGAGGCGGGCACGCTCGACGCCGGCATCACCGGCCACGACTGGATCCTCGAGAACGACTCGAAGGTCGAGGTGATCTGCGACCTCGTCTACTCGAAGGCGACGATCCGCCCGACGCGTTGGGTGTTGGTCGTGCCGGACGCGTCCCCGGTGAAAAAGCCCGAAGACCTCCGCGGCAAGACGGTCGCGACCGAGCTCGTGAACTACACCAAGCGCTACTTCACGGACCGCGGGATCGATGTCGACGTCGAATTCTCGTGGGGGGCTACCGAGGCGAAGGCCGCGGAGGGCCTCGTCGACGCCATCGTCGAGGTGACCGAGACCGGCAGCACGCTCCGTGCGAACGGGCTCCGCATCGTCGACGAGCTCTTCAGCTCGAATCCGCAGCTGATCGCCAACGCGCACGCGCTCGCCGACCCATGGAAGCGCGAGAAGATCGAACAGATCGGGTTGTTGCTGACGGGCGCTCTGCGCGCGGAAACGCAGGTCGGGCTCAAGCTCAACGTCCCGAAACAGCACCTCGACACGATCGTCGCCATGCTCCCGAGCATCACCGCACCCACGGTCTCGAATCTCTACGGCAAGGACTGGTGCTCGGTGGAGAGCGTGATCGCCGAGGACGTCGTTCGCGAGCTCATCCCGAAGCTCATGAAGGCGGGTGCCGTCGGGATCATCGAGTACAGTCTCAACAAGGTCATCTGATCCGCGGAAGAAGCCCGGCTACCGCGCGCAAGCTTGCGACGCCGAAGGTAATTCGGTACACAGCCGCATTCGCCGAACCCCGCCATTCTCCCGCGCGGATCACGCGCACGGCGTACGACCCTAGAGGCATCCCCAAAAGGCATCACCAAAGACATCACAATGCTCGGCTGGTGGCTTCCGGAAAACGGCTCGATCGATGGCGGAGTGTTTCTCCTGCTCTATTGGAGCTCCGCGATCGCCATGATCGTCGTGCAGGCATTGCTGTCGCGGCAGCAGCGGCCCGCACTGGGGGGCATCCGCGCGCGCGCGGTCGTCTGGGCGCTCGTGCCGGTGCTCCTGCTGCTCGGCTTCGGGGTCGTGAGCCATCGGGCGGCGAGCGCGATTGCTGCAGCGCGGCCCCAGGTTGCCTGCGAGAACGGCAGGTAACGACAGCGTGCCGGCATCCGCTGTGAGCCGTTCGTCGCAGACCCTCCACAGGTTCGCCGTCGTCCTGGCGGGCGCGACCCTCTTCCTGATCTTCGTCGGCGGTCTCGTCACCAGCACCGGCTCGGGCCTCGCCGTTCCCGACTGGCCGCTCTCGTTCGGGCAGTTCTTCCCGCGCATGGTCGGCGGCGTGTTCTACGAGCACGGACACCGCATGGTGGCGGCGGCGGTCGGCGCGCTGACGGTGGCGTTCGCGATCGCCGCGTGGCTCGTCGAGACCCACGCGATCGTCCGCCGCCTGGCACTCGTGGCCGTCGTGACGGTGATCGCGCAGGGTCTGCTCGGCGGCCTCACGGTGATCTTCCTCCTTCCGCCCGCAATCTCGTCGGCACATGCGTGCCTTGCGCAGGCGTTTCTTTGCCTGACGGTCGCGCTCGCGGTCATGACCCGGCCCGATTGGTCACCCGCCGCGCGGCCGGCCGCCGATCCCGGCTACGCACGCCTCACGGCCGTGGCAGCGGCGACCGTCTACTGCCAGCTCATCCTCGGGGCGACCATGCGGCACACGGGAGCCGGGCTCGCGATTCCGGACTTTCCGCTCGCCTTCGGACGCATCGTCCCGCCCTTCGACTCGGCGGCAGTCGCACTCCACTTCCTGCATCGCCTGGGCGCGGTCGTGGTGACGGCGGTGATCGGATGGACGATCGTCCGCACGCTCCGCGGGCATGGGCGCGAACGCGCGCTCGTCCGCCCTGCACTCGTCGCCGCGGCGCTCGTCGTCACGCAAGTGACGCTCGGGGCGCTCACCATCTGGACGCAGAAGGCCGTGCTGCCGACGACCCTGCACGTCGCCTGCGGCGCCGCGATCCTTGGGACGACCGTCGTGCTGGCGCTCCGCGCCCATCGCGCCGAAGCGCCGGATGCCGGAGCGGCGCGCGCCGTGCTCGCGACGGAACGGGTGCCCGCATGACGGAACGGGTCTCCACATGATGCCCGCCGTGAAGCCCGCCGAGGAGCTCAGCCTCGCGACCGAGGTCCTGCCGCTCGCGCAGCGCCGCATCGCCGACTTCGTCGAGCTCACGAAGCCGCGCATTGTGGCCATGGTCGTGCTGACTACGCTCTTCGGCTACTCGCTCGGCGCCGGCGTCGCGGCGTTCGACTGGCTCCGGCTCGTGATGACGCTGGTCGGCACGGGCCTCGCGGCCGCGGGCACCATGACGCTGAACCAGTACCTCGAACGCGACCTCGACGCGCAGATGACGCGGACGCGCCGGCGCCCGCTCCCGGACGGCCGCGTGGCACCTGCGGACGCGCTCGCGTTTGGCGCCGCGCTCACGCTCCTCGGGCTGCTGGTATTGCTCGCGGGCAGCACTGCGCTCGCCGCCGCCATCACCGCAGCGACGAGCGTCAGCTACCTCTTCGCCTACACGCCGGCGAAGACGCGCACCTCGCTCTGCACGCTGATCGGCGCCGTGCCCGGCGCGCTGCCTCCCCTCACCGGCTGGGCGGGAGCGAGCGGAAGCCTCGACGCGGCGGCGTGGGCGGTCTTCGCAATCATGTTCGTCTGGCAGATCCCGCATTCCCTCGCGATCGCCCAGATGTACCGGGACGACTACGCGCGCGCGGGCTTCCGCCTGCTGCCAGTCGTCGACCCGGACGGACGCAGCACAGCGCACCAGATCCTCACCTATTCGCTCGCACTCGTGAGCGTCGGGATGGTGCCGACGCTGCTCGGGCTCGCGGGGCCCGTCTACTTCGTGGCGTCGATCCTGCTCGGGCTCGGCATGCTGGCACCATCACTCCGATTGGCACGTTCGGCAAAGACCGCCGACGCACGCCGCGTGATGTTCGCGAGCCTGATCTACCTGCCATGCCTCTTCGCGATCATGGCGGCGGACAAGCTCGCCGCCGCACCCTGGTAGACGGCCGGCGTCAGCGACTGCGCCGCGCGACCGCCGTGGCAGCGGCGAACGTGACGGCACAGAAGAGCAGCGTCACGACCAGCGACGGCCCGAGGGGCGGGATGCGCCCGACGGCGGCCGGCGCATCCAAGTAGAGACAGTGGCGAAGCGCCGCCATGCCGTACGTCAGCGGGTTCAGCTGCATCAGCCAGCCGAGCCAGCCGGCCGCGCCCGAGGCCGGGAAAAACGCGCCGGAGAGGAGCCAGATCGGCATCAGGATCAGGTTCATGATCGCGTGGAAGCCCTGCGTCGATTCCATCCGCCAGGCGATCACGAGCCCGAGGGACGTGAGTGCGAACGCGACCGCCGCAAGCACCAGGACGACCGCGACGACCGACGTCGGGGTGAGCGTGATCCCGACGAGCGGCGCGAGTGCGAGGAACAAGACCCCCTGCAGCACCGCGAGCGTCGTCCCACCGAGCGCCTGCCCGAGCACGATGCCGGACCGTGAGATCGGCGACACGAGCACGCCCTGGAGGAACCCCGACTTCCGATCCTCGACGACTGCGATCGTCGCGAAGATCGCGGTGAAGAGCAGCACGAGGCCGATGATGCCGGGATAGAAGTACGCCATCGTGCCGAGATCCTCCGGCGCGCCGGGCGGACGCAGCGACGCGCTGAATCCGGCTCCCAGAAGCACCCAGAAGAGCAACGGCTGCGCGAACGCGCCGACGAGCCGGCTCCGCTGCCGGACGAAACGGATGATCTCGCGCCACCAGAGCGCTGCCACGCCGCGCATCGCCATGCCGCTACGCTCGCTCCGCCGGCGACGGCATTTCGCTCCAGAAGCGCTCGCCGGTCAGGTGCACGAAGACGTCTTCGAGGGTGGGCTTCCCGAACGTCACCGCGCGGATGTCGCCGGGAAACGCCTCCACGACCTCGCGGACGAACTCGTGACCGCGCGGCAGCTCGATCCGGAGGACGCCGTCGACGAGCCGCGGCTCGCAGCCGAAGCGCTGCTGGATGCGGCCGCGCAGGCGTTCGGGCTCCAGCGCGTCGACGACGACCACGTCACCGCCGATCTCCGCCTTCAGCGCGGCGGGCGTGCCGACTGCGACGAGGCCGCCCTGGTGCATGAAGCCGATACGGTCGCAGCGCTCGGCCTCCTCCATGTAGTGCGTCGTGAGCACCACGGTCAGGCCCTCGCGGTCGCGGAGGTGCACGAGGTACTCGAAGAAGTCGCGGCGCGCACCCGGGTCGAGCCCGGTCGACGGCTCGTCGAGGAGGAGCAGATCCGGCGCGTGCAGCAGACCCTTCGCGAGCTCGACGCGACGGGCAAGCCCGCCGGAGAGCGTCTCCACGTAGTCGCGGCCGCGATCGGCGAGCCCGAGCCGCTCGCGGAGCGCCGCCGCCCGCGCGCGCCCCTCGACCGCGCTGAGGCCATAGAGAGCCGCATGGCAGTGCAGGTTCTCGTCGACGGTGAGCTTGCCGTCGAGCGCGGGGTGCTGGAACACGACCCCGAGTCGCCGCCTGACCCGCTCAGGATGCCGGCCGGCATCCTCGTCGAAGACCACGACCGTGCCGGCCTGCGGCGCCACGAGCGTCGCCAGCACCTTGAAGAGCGTGGTTTTCCCGCCTCCGTTGGGCCCGAGCACGCCGAAGATCTCGCCGCGGGCGATCTGCAGATCGACCCCGCGGAGCGCGAGGCGCTCGCCGTAGCAATGCGTGAGCCCCGTGATCGTGACTGCGGCCGCGGGCGCCGCGGACGCCGGAAGCGGACGCGCGGCGATCACCACGGTGCTCCCGCGCGACCCACGATGTGCAGAAAGGCGTGCATTGGGAACGCGGCATCCTGCCACACGCGACCTCGAGCGACCAGTCGATCGGCACCGATATGCGCAACTTCCCTTGACCCTCGAAGAGCGCCGACGTTAGAGTGCCGACACCTAGCGGAAGGCGTGCCGTCGTCCGCAACGTCGACGCCGTGAGCACCGAGCCGATCTTCCCCGTCGATCCGACCCGCCTGGAGCAGCTCCTGCAGGTGCAGGAGCGTCTGCTGGTGGCGCCGCCCGACGACGCGTCGCTCGCCGACCGCCTCTGCCAAAGCACCGCGCTCGTGCTCGGTGCCTCGGGTGCGCGGCTCGTCGAGATGCGGAGCGACGACACGCTCGTCACGCGCGGCGCCTACGGCATCCCGTTCGCGGCCGGTGACGACGCCCTCGTGCGCCGCGCCCTCGCGGAGCACCGTCCGACGCTCGGCGACGCCATGCACGATTCGGCGATGCTGACGCTCCCGATCGACGCCGACGCCGCGCCCCTCGCGATGCAGCTCCGCCCATGGATCGGTGCGGCGTTCGGGCTCGAGCACGTCGGGCTCGCCCGGTACGCTGCGTCGCTCGCGGCGGTGGCGCTGCGGCACGCGCACAAACGGCACGTCGACGCGGCGAGCCAGTCCGGGCCCGCCGAGATCCTCGCCTCGCTCTCGCACGACCTGCGGCAGCCGCTCAACGTGATGCTCGGCTACACGCAGCTCCTGATCGACGACACCTACGGCCCCTGCACCGGCGAACAGCGCGAAGTGCTGACGACGATCGAGCGCCATGCGCGCGAGCTCTACGACGTGCTCGCAGGCGCGCTCGATCTGGTGCGGATCGAGCGTCAGGCCGACCAACAGATCGTCGAGCCGTTCACGGCCGGCGAGGTCATGCACGAGCTCTGTACGGGCTCGCTCGCCCATCGCGCCGGTCAGCACGTCGCGCTCACCTGGCACGCCGATCCCGCAACACCCCCGTTTCGGAGCGATCGTTTCCGGGTCCGGCAGGTGTTGCAAAATCTGATCGACAACGCGCTCCGCCACACTGAGAGCGGCGAGGTCACGGTGACGGCAACCCCGCACGACCGTCGCATCCGCCTGCAGGTCTCGGACACCGGGACGGGAATCGCGGCCGAAGACTTGCCGCACGTCTTCGCTCCGTTCCGCACGGGCAGCCGCGGTCGCACCGGGTCGGGGCTCGGGCTCTACATCGTGAAGCGCTTCTGCGAAACGCTCGGCGGCGAGGTGAGCGTCGCGAGTACCGTCGGGAGCGGCACGCGCTTCACCGTCGATCTGCCGCCGCAATCCCCTGCGCGCTGAGCGCGCAATCCCCGCCCGCTGACGCGCGCAATTCCCTGCGCGCTGATGCGCGCAATCTCCCCCGTTGCCGACCCGAATCAGGGCTCGACGATCAGCTGCGCGTCGTCGCCGGTGTCGGTCGTGCTGATGTTCGCGGTCGGGTGCGTAGCTGTGATCGTTCCGGTTCCCGGCGCGAGCGCATCGACGCGGCTCCGATCGCCCTCATCGTTCGGCGCGCTCGCGACTGCGGGGTCGCTCGACGAGTAGAGCACATCCTGCGTCAGATTCTGCGTCACGGTACCGCCGAAGTGGCCCGTCGCCGTGTAGCGCTGGAGGCCTCCCGGCGCGCGCGTCGCGTTCGCGGGGCTCAAGGTAATGCGCTCGAGCGCGCCGATCACCGTCAGCGCCACGTCGTCGCCGGTCGTCGTGGTACTGAGGCCCGTCAGCGTGTCGGTCGCGGAGATCGTGACCTGTCCGGGCGCGACGGTGTCGACCTTGCTCTTGTTGCCGGTCGCGTTCGGCGCGGTCGCGACGGCCGGGTTGCTGCTCGCGTAGTCGACCCGCTGCGTGAGGTTCTTCGTGGAACCGCCGCCGAAGTGCCCGATCGCCGTGTAGGTGATCGACTGTCCCGACGCACGCGTCGCCTGCACCGGCGAGAGCGTGATCCGCTCGAGCGCCCCGATCACGGTGATCGTCGCATCGTCCCCGGAATCGGTCGTGCTCACCTCGAGCTGGGTATTCGGGTCGATGTAGGTCGCCGAAATCGTCGCGACCCCTGGGGCCACCATGTCGACCCGGCTCTTGTCGCCCTGGGTGTTGGGTGCTGCGGCCATGCTGGGGTTCGACGAGCTGTACACGGCCTGCTGGGTCAGGTTGGCAACGCCGTCGCCCTCGTAGTGGCCGGTCACGGTGAACCTCTGGAGCTCGCCCACGCTGCGTGTCGCGGACGTCGGTGCGAGGGATATGCGCAAAAGGTTCGTCACCGCCGCGGACACGGTGAGCGTGGCGTCGTTGCCGCCGGCGGTCGTCGTGATGCCGCTCGGGTGCGAGGCCGAGATCGTGGCGGTGCCGGGCGCGACGGTGTCGACGCGCCCCTTGTTGCCGACCGGATTCGACGCGGTCGCGACGCTCGGATTGCTCGACGCGTAGTCGACCTCTTGCGTGATGTTCTGCATGCCGCCGCCCGCGTAGTGCCCCGTCGCGAGGTAGTTCACGAATTGGCCGGCGGCCTTCGTCTTGGTGACCGGGCTCAGCGTGATGCTCTCGAGCGCGCCGAGCACGCTCACCGTCGCATTGCCCCCTGAATCGCCGCTGCTGACGCCCGTCACGGTGTCGACCGCGGAAATCGTCGCGGTGCCGGGTGCGACGCCCTCGACGCGGCTCTTGTTGCCGTCGGCGTTCGGCGCGGCGACGACTCCGGAATTGCTGGAAGCGTACGTCAGCAGCTGCGTGATGTTGCGCGTGACGTTGCCTTCGAACGTGCCGGTCGCGACCAGGCTCCGCGCTTCACCGATGTCGAGCGCGGGCGCAGCCGGCGTGAGCGCGATGCTGAGCAACGCGCCAGGGACATTGAAGGTGGCGTCTCCGGACGCCGTCGAGGTCACTCCGCTCACCGGGTCGGTCGCCGAGATGGTGGCGATTCCCGGGCTCACGGCCTGGATCCGGCTGCGGTCGTTGGTGGCGTTCGCTGCGAGCGCGACCCCGGCATTGTTCGACGTCCAGATGACCTTCTGCGTGTAGTTCTCCGTGCCGCCGCCGACGAGGTCGGCGGTCGCGGTGAACGTCGAGCTGCCGCCCGGGCTCACGTAGCGCGTCAGCGGGCTGATGCGGATCGCGAGCACCGAGCCCGGCTGGCCGCCGCCCGGCGTCGCCGTTGGCACCGGCGTCGGCTGGCCGGGATCCTTGAACGACGGCAGGCAGAGCTCGTCCGCCTTGTTCAGCACGAGCGCCTCGGGACCGAAGGACGGGTGCGTGGAGACCTGCGTCGCGACGAACTTCGGTTGCTTCGGCTTCGTCGACGCGACCCGCACCTGGTAGCAGACGAGGGAGCGGACGTGCGTCGGCGACGACGGGTTGGCGCCCGCGACGTCGGCGGGCGCGCAGAAACGCCTCGGCTTCGTCACCTTGTAGACCCGCGTCCCGAACTGGTCGGTCACCGACACCTGCGTCGGCGTGAAGACGGGAAACGGTGGCGCCCCGGTCGCGGCGCGCGCGACCTTGGCGTCGTAGCACTTGAAGTTGTCGAAGACCGTGGCGCCGATCCCGCCAACGCCGCCCGTCCCGAGCGCCTTCGCAGTCGGCGCGAGCAAACGGTTTTCGTTGCGGACCCGGAGCTTCAGCGTGCCGAAGCGGTTCACGATCTCGTGCAGGCTGTCGCCGTGCTTCGGCTGCCGCGGCGACGTCTTGGTCACGGCCATGCCGTACGCTTCGAGGTGGATCGCGGGATCGAGGAGGAGATCGCCCTCGAGGCCAGCGGGCGCACACAGCCCGATCGACTTCTTCAGATCCACCTTGTGCTGATCCTCGGGGCGGGCCGTGCTGAAGGTGTCGATCACGACCTCGCCGGGGCGGGGCGTGAACGCCGGCAGACCGCCGCGCGGGCCGAGCTGCCGGCTCTTGTAGCAGACGAAGGAGTCCCCGACCGGCTGCGCGAGCGCAGGCACGGATCCGAGCGTGACCGCACAGGTCACGAGGAGGCTGATCCAAAGCTTGGTCATCGTTGAGTGTGCTCCGAGTGTGTTTTCGAACGGCGGCGGACGTCACGGCACGTGGCGCGCTCCGTCACCATGGACACATGACGCTCCGTAGGCAACTCACGGCGCCTCGACGGTGTACGTGGCATCGTTGCTGACGACACCGGTCGTTGGATCGGTCGCGCGGATGGTGGCAACGCCAGGCCCGACCGCGACCACACGACTCTTCCTCCCGGCCTCGTTGGGCGCGACCGCGACGTTGGGGTCGGACGACGAGTAATCGACGTCCTGGGTGATGTTACTCTCGGTGCCGCCGTCGAAGTGCCCCTTCGCGGTGAAGAAACGCTCGTCGCCAACGGTGTCGGTCGTGCTCACCGGCGTGAGCTCGATGGTTTCGAGCAGGCCGAGCACGGTGATGGAGCCGTTCTGCCCCGAGTCGTTCGAGTCGATGCCGGTGATCGGATCGCGCGCGCGCAGCACGATCGTTCCGGGACCGTTCCCGGTCACCTTGCCGCGCTGGCCTTCGGTGTTGGTGACCGAGGCGATCGCAGGATCGCTCGACGACCACTCGACCCGCTGCGTGTAGTTCCGGGTCGCACCGTTCGCGTAGATCGCCGTGCACTGCCCGTTCGCCGTCGTGCCCTGCGTGATCGTCTTGTTGTCGGGATCCACGTCGAGCGCGATCGGATCGCCGACCGGCGACACGGTCGGCGACGGGCTCGGGGTGAAGGTCGGCGTCGACGTCGCCGAGAGCGTCGGCGTCGGCGACTTGGTCACCGTCGGCGTCGCGCTCTTCGTCGGCGTCGCCGTCCTGGTGGCGGTCGGCGTTGCCGTCCGCGTGGGGGTCGGCGTCGTGGTCTTCGTCGGCGTCGGTGTCTTGGTCACCGTCGGGGTCGCGGTCCGCGTCGGCGTGGGGGTCGTCGTCCTCGTCGGCGTCGCCGTCTTGGTCACCGTCGGCGTTGCCGTCCTGGTGGACGTCGGCGTGACGGTCAGCGTCGGCGTCGGAGTCTTCGTAACCGTCGGCGTCGCCGACTTGGTGGGCGTCGGCGTCCGGCTGATCGTGGGGGTGGCCGTGCGGGTCGGCGTCCCCGTGACGGTGACCGTCGGCGTTGCGGTCCGCGTCACGGTCGGCGTCGCGGTGAGCGTCGGCGGCGGCGTCACCGTCCGCGTCGGCGTCGCGGTGACGGTCGGCGTGGCGGTCACGGTGACGGTCGGCGTGCTCGTCACGGTGGGCGTCGCCGAGAGCGTGACCGTCGCGGTCGCCGGCACGGTCGCCGTCGGCGGGAAGGTGCGCGTGGCGGTTGGCGTGCTCGTGGGCGTCGCTGCCGTCGACGTCACGGTCGGCGTACCGCTCGCGGTGAAGGTCGGCGTCGGCGTGACGGTCGCCGTGGCCGTCGCGGTCGGCGTCGAGGTCCGAATGGGCGTCGCGGCCGTCGAGGTCGGCGTGAGCGTCGGCGTCGGGCTCAGGGTGGGGGTCGGCGAGATCGTGACCGTCGGCGTCGCCGTGACCGTCGGCGTGCCGGTCACCGTGGCGGTCGGCGTCACCGTGACCGTCCGGGTCGGGCTCACGGTGACCGTCGGCGTCGGCGACACCGTGGGCGTCGGGGTGATCGAGACTGTCCGCGTCGGCGTGACCGTGGGTGTGCGGCTCGGGGTCGGCGTGCGCGTGCGCGACGGCGTCGCCGTGCGGCTCGGCGTCGGTGTGCGCGTCGGCAGCCGCACGGTCTCCGTCGGCGTCGGCACCGGGTCGCCCGCGAGCCGGGCCGGAAGACACACCTCCTCGATCGCCCGCAGCGTCACGACCTCCGGTCCGAAACGACTGCTGGACGAGAGGACGCGCTTCACGAACCGCGGCTGGGTAAAGCCCGGAAGCTTCGTCAGGTGCGCGCGATAACACACGAGGGCGCCGCGGTGCGACGGCGCGCTCGGCATGTGCCCCGCGACGTCGGCCGCGGTGCAGAAGCGGGTCGGCTTCGAGAGCGTCAGGGTGCGGGCCGCGAAATCGTCGCTCACCGCGAGCGACGTCGGCGCGAAGCGCGGAAACGCCGGCTGCCCGCGGGGTGCGCGCGCGACCTTGGCGTCGTAGCAGGTGAAGTCGTGGACGCTCGTCGGCGGCAGCGCGGGCGCGCCGTTCGGCCCGTCGAACGTCGACGCGGGACGGAGCACGCGCCCGGCCGACGCGAGCGCGAGCTTCAACGTGCCGAGCTGGTCGGTCACCTCGACGACGCCCGGGGCGCGCTTCGGTTGCTTCGGCACGGTGCGCGTGAGCCGTGTCCGGTAGGCTTCCAGGCGCACGTTCTCACTCGCCGGGTGTCCCGCGTCGGCCGGGTTGCAGACCGCGAGCGGCTTCACCACGTCGAGGCGGTGCTGATCGGACGGGACCGGTTTGCTGAAACGATCGAGGACGACGAGGCCGGGACGCGGAACGAACGCCGGCAGGAAGTCTGCGTGGACGGGCGTCCCTTTGTAGCAGAGATACGCGTCGCCGCTCGGCGCCGGTTGCCCCAAGAGAGCGAGCACGCCGAGCACCGCACCGACCGCGGCCGCAGTGGGCGCAAACCGTCTCATCCGATCCCGTTCTCTTCGATGCCGTTGCCGTCCGTCGCAGCCTCGTCGCGCACCACGTCGAGCGGCTCACGCGCCCGCGCGCCTGCGAGCGCGCGCCGGCCGCCTTCGAGGAAGGCGTTCCGGATCTTGTACGCCGTCGTGTGGCTCACGTGGTAGTGCGAGCACACCTCCGCGAACGAATGCTCGCGTTTGATGAGGTCGAGGGCGAGCGCAAAGCGCTCCTCGGGCGTCAATTTTTCGCGTTTCCTCATGACTGCTTCCTTTGGTGGAGGGTCAGCGCTCGACGTCGAGACGGCGAACGTCGGCGACTTGAGCGGGCCGCGCCGCGATCTCCTCGACGGCGACCGGCGGAGCCGACCGCACGCGACGACCGCGCACGCTGAAACGGACGATGTGGTACAGGGCGGCGACGCCGTCACGCCAGGTGATCTTCTTCCCCTGGTCGTAGTCGCGCCCCGCGTAGGAGATGGGGTGCTCGAAGATTCTGCAGCGCAACTGGGCCACCTTCGCGGTGATCTCCGGCTCGAACCCGAAGCGGTCGCATTCGATCTCGATCTGTTGCACGACCTCGCGCCGGAAGAGCTTGTAGCCGGTCTCCATGTCGGTGAGGTTCAGGTTCGTGCACATGTTCGAGAGCAGGGTCAGCACGCGGTTCCCGACGTAGTGCCAGAAGTTCAGCACCCGGTGCGGTCCCCCGAGGAAGCGCGAACCGAACACGACGTCCGCTTCGCCGCGCTCGATCGGCAGCAACAGCGGCGGGATGTCGCGCGGGTTGTACTCGAGGTCCGCGTCCTGGACCACCACGACGTCGCCGCGCGCGTGCGCGAACCCGGTCCGGAGCGCCGCACCCTTGCCGCGATTGTTGGCGTGGAAGAAGACGCGGATCTCGCCCCCCGCGAGCTCGCGTAGGACGTCGCGCGTCCCGTCGAGGGATCCGTCGTCGACGATGATGAGCTCTTTCGCGTGTGGCAACGCCTGCACGCGCTGCACGATTTCCCGGATGCTCGCCGACTCGTTGTAGACCGGCATCACGATCGACAGCTTCATCGTAGCGTCCCCCGCCGGATTTCGTCGGCCGTGGCCGGCCGGACCGCGATCACCTTGGCCCAGATCTCGAGCCCCTGCCCGGCCGCGGGATTGTTGAAATCCGCAACGACCTCGTCACCTTCCACCCCGACCAACCGGAAGATCATCGGCTCGCCCCGCGGCGGCCGGATCGTGTAGCGCTTTCCGACCTCGAGCGCGATCTCGGGCGGGATCTGCGCGCGCGGCATGCGCCGCACCAGGTCGGGCCGGTGCTCGCCGTAGCTCTGGCTCGGCGCGAGCGACAGGTGCCGCTCCTCACCCGCGACCGCGCCGTCGACCGCCTGCTCGAGCGCGGGAAAGATCTGCTCGTTCCCGTGCAGATACGTGACCGGCCCGCAGTCATCCGTCGAGTCGACGAGCTTTCCGTCCGTGAGGCTCGCGCGGTACTCGATCGTGACGACCGTGTCGTCGGCGACCTTGAGCTCCGTTCCGCCACTCATGCCTTGTCCTCCGCGCTCCGCACCGTTGGGGAATTGTTACCGCGCACGATCGCCGCGAGGACGTCGGGCTCGCCGCCCGAGCCGCCCTTGGTGACCAGCACCGTCCCCGCGGCGGCGCCGTCGAGGATCGTCCCGTAAGCCACGAGCGGCGCGATCCGCCCGTGTACCGCGATCGCGCCGGTGCCGAGCCGTCGGAGGATCGCGTAACTGGTCTCGCCGCCGATCAAGATCAGCGTGGCCGGCGGCGATGCCGCGAGGATCGCGGCGACGGCGTCGGCGAGCGCGGTCTCGGTCGTGCGGAGCGCCGCGTGGGTCGGCACGGACACCGCCGGAGCCGGCTCCAGCACGACCGTCGTCCCATGCCGAAACGCGTCGACGGCGTCGCGCGCGACATGCGGCGCCGTCGGCCGCAGCGTGACGGCCTCTCCAGTCGCCAGCACTGCCTCCACCTGCGCCCGCGCGCGGCTGTGGAGGCTGCCGTTCACGATGAGCGCCGGCTGCGGGAGCTCGGGCGCGCGCGCCGTCGTGCCGGCCGCGGCCCCGACGTGCGGCGCGAGCGCCGCCGCGAGCGCGATCGACCCGACCAGACAGACCGCGCATCCGAGCGCCAGGATCGCTCCGACCGCGCGCGCCACGTCCTCGTCGCTTTCGGCGTCCATCACGAACAGGTCGATGCCGGCGGCACGCTGACGCGCCACCTCCGCCGCGAGCGTGCCGGCGGCGACGATCTCGCGCGCGACGACCGCGCTCCGCCGGCGACTCTCGCGACCGACGACCACCGGGATCGACGAGACGGCACCGGGTCCCTCGGGATCGCGCGCGAACTCGGTGTCTGCGAGGAGTCGCCCCCCGAACCACTGACAGCCGTTACGCGTCACTCGCCCGGCGGCGGGAATCGCTGCGAGCACGAACCCGGGAGCCCCGAGCATGTCGAGCGCGGCATCGAGCTCGGCGCCGACGTGACCACGGAGCGCGGTGTCGATCTTCTTCAGCACGAGCGGCGCCGCGTGCCCGCGAAGCGCCTGACGCACGCGCTCCGCGGCCGCTGCAGGGGCGAGCGCGCGGCTCTGGGTGTTCACCACGACGAGACCGCCGTCCTCCGCACCGCCGTACGCGCCCGGGACGACCTCGACGCGCACGCACCGTCCGGCCGTCGCGAGCTCGGCGGCGACGTCGCAGGCGCCGGTCAGGTCGTCGGCGATCGCGGCGAACGCGGTCACCGCATCAGCACCGCACGGGCCGGCGCCCCGTCGACGCCCTCGAGCTTCAGCGGCAGGCATGTGAACATGTACGGACCCGCGGCGATCCCACGGAGGTCGAGCCCCTCGACGATGAGGATTCCCGCGCCGAGCAGGAGCTTGTGGACCTCGAACGTCTTGCTCCCGAACTGTTCGATCGAAAGATAGTCCATGCCGATCGTCTTCACCCCGCGCTCCACGAGGTACTCGGCCGCGTCGCGCGTCACGTAGGTGAAGTCCTGCTGGAAGCCCGGCTTCGCCCAGCGCTCCGAGTTGTCGGTGAGGAAGAGGACGATGTCGCCACGCTGGATCTCGTGGCCGCGGAGCGCATTCGCGTCGATCGCGGCGAGCCCGCGAAGGTCGAGCACCCGCGCCGGGCCCACCATGCGGTCGAGCCCGATCCGCTCGAGCGTCGGGGCGCCGTCGATGAAGTGCGCCGGAGCGTCGACGTGCGTGCCGGTGTGGGCGCCGAGGGAAAGATGCGTGAGATTCGCCGCGTCACCGCGCTTGATGGCGCGGATCTGCGTTTGCTCCAGCATCGGGTCGCCCGGATAGAAGTGCATGTCCGGCCGGTTCGGCACCGAGATGTCCCACACGCGCTGCGGCTCGGTCTCTCCGGGGGATGACACGTTCGGGGGTCCTTTCTCGCGGCCGCGCTTCAGGCGCTCTTCGCGGCCGGTCCGGCGCCGGCACGCCGCTGCGCGCCGAGCTCGGCCGCGGTCCGGATGGCCTCGAGCAGGTTCTTGTGGTTGGCGATGCCCTTGCCGGCGATGTCGAAGGCGGTGCCGTGCCCGGTCGAGGTGCGGATGAACGGCAGCCCGATGAGCAGCGTCACCACGTCGCCGAACCCGAGGAGCTTGACCGCTCCGAGACCCTGGTCGTGGTAGAGCGCGATCGTGAGATCGTACATGCCCTGCTTGGTCTTGTAGAAGACCGTATCCGCTGGGACGGGGCCGATCGCGTTCACGCCTGCGGCCTTCGCCGCGGCGATCGCAGGCTCGATCTCCTCGATCTCCTCGCGTCCGAAGAGCCCACCCTCCCCCGCGTGCGGATTGAGGGCCGAGCACGCGATCCGCGGAGCGGCGATGCCTTGCGCGATCAGCGCCTCGTGCGCCAGCAGGATCTTCTCGTGGACGCGGGCCTTCGTCACTTTGTCACATGCCTCGCGCAGCGACATGTGGTTGGTGAGCAAGAGCAGGCGCATCTCGCCGAGCAGCAGCACCATCGCGTAGCGCTTGACGCCCGCTTCCTCTGCGAAGATCTCGGTTGCGCCCTCGTAGTGGAAGCCGGCGGCGCGCATCGACTCCTTGTTGAGCGGCGCCGACACGATGCCATCGATCTCGCCCGAGAGCGCATAGCGTGCCGCCTCGCGGGTGTACCGCACGGCGGCCGCGCCGAGCGCGGGATCGACCACGCCGATCGTGACCGTCGCGGGGTCGACGTCGCCGTAGTCGACGACGGCGACCGACGTGCCGTCCCCCCGCCACGCCGAGGGCCGTTCGACGGCACGGAACGCGAGGTCGAGCTTCGCCTCCTTGGCGGCGGCCGCGAGCACGCGCACGTCTCCGAGGACGACGGGCTCGCAGTACTCGCGGATCTTCGGGTCGGCGAGGGACTTGACGAGGATCTCGGGGCTGATGCCGGCGGCGTCCCCCATGGTGATGCCGATCGTTGGTAGCGACATGCGGTTCTGTACTCCTTCGATGAATTGGCGGTTCAGGCTTCGAGGATCCCGAGCGGGTGCGCGGGGGCGGCAACGACCCCGACGGCGCGTCGTTGCAGCACCGTCGCATACGTCGCCTCGACCTGGTCGATGACGCGCGCCCAGCCGTACTCGTCCTCGACGGTGCGGCGTGCCGCGGCGCCGAGCTTGCGCCGGCGGGCCGGGTCGGCGAGCAGCGTGACGATCGCAGCAGCGAACGCCTCGGGGCCGTCGGCGTCGACGACCATGCCGTTCACGCCGTGGCGCACCGCTTTCGCGGACCCGGCGGACACGACGACGG
This sequence comes from Polyangiaceae bacterium, assembly GCA_031400185.1. Lineage (GTDB taxonomy): Bacteria > Desulfobacterota > Binatia > UTPRO1 > UTPRO1 > UTPRO1. The sequence goes on along the minus strand of JANNPN010000182.1, from coordinate 12,655 downwards.
CCTTCGCCGCCGCCATGTAGTTGAGGAGCTTCATCGGGAACCCGGACCATTCGCGGCGCGGACAGAGCGCGAGATCGGCAACCTGGATGAGGTCACGCACGGTCGCAAAGTCGCCGGCGGTGACCAGCCGCACGCCCGGCGGCAGCCCTCGGAGGTGGCGCGGCAGGTGCCGCGGGGTCGCGTGGGTCGCGAGCACGAGCAGCGCGTCGCCGATCGTGCGGCGGACGACACCGATGCTCGCGAGCAGCAGCTCGAGGTTCTGATAGCCGTCGAGGTTCCCGGTGTAGAGGAGCAGCGGCCGCTCGCCGAAGCCGAAGCGCGCGCGGATCGTCGCGACGTCCGCCGTCGAGCAGGTCGGGAACTCCTCGGGCGAGCCCCCCGGCGCGATCATCTCGATCGCTTCCTCGCCCACACCGCGCGCTCTCAGAAACCCGACGAGCTCGCGACAGATCGCGATGCAGTGGTCGGCGCGACGCGGCACCTCGCGATCGGCGAGCGCGCCGGCGGCGCGTGCCAGTCGGCGCGCGGTACGGCCTCGGAAGTACGTCGGCAGCTCCTCCGCGAGCGCGTTGTGGCTGTGGTAGATGAGCGGCACGCCCGTGAGACGTCGAGCCGCGAGTCCGACCAGCGCCGCCTCGTAGTTGTGCGCGTGCATCACCTCGATCGACTCGCGGCGGAGCACCGTGAGGAGGCGGAGCAGCAGGGCTGCGTCGAGCACCAGCTTTGCGACGCGCGGCCCCGAGCCGAGCGCGCGGACCCCGGGAATGCGCGGGATGCGCCGGACCGCGGTGCTCGCGAGCGCGGGCTCGAGGCCCTCGGCGTACGTCACGACCACCGGGTCGTGACCGCGGTCGCGGAGACCCTCGGCGAGCCGCCGGATCAGGAGCTGCGAGCCCTGCAACGCCGGGAACGGACACGCGGCGACGATCGCCACGCGATAGCGCCGCTCGACGGCGGCGAGCGCGGGCATCATGCGGCGGGCTCGCTCAGGTATCCGAGAGCGTGCAGGCGTCGGCGGAGCTCGCCCTCGTGATCCTGGTCGATCGCCTCGGCGCCGAGCTCCAGCGCCTCGTTCGCGACGGTAGCCGCGCCGGCGATGCCGGGAAGGAGGTGACCGTCCATCCACGCCGGCACGGGCATCCCCGCGAGGTGCAGCACCGAAGGCGCGACGTCGACGATCGCGGCCTCGGTCGCAGCGGTCGGCGTCACGGTCGGACCGCTCAGCACCCAGAGTCCCTCGGGCCGATGGCTGCCGTTCATGCCGCCGCCCTTCCCCGCCACGTGCTCGTGCGCGGCGAGACGTCGGATGCTCCGCGCTTCCGCGGGTGTCGTCGGGAGACACGGGAACGAGTAGCCGTCCTCGAGCGCAAGCTCGAGGACGAGATCGGGGGCGCCGGCGACCAACGGGCCGTCGTAGATCTCGTCGCGGCGGTGGACGCGCGCGACGATCGGCACGCCGTTCGCGGGATGGCGCCACGCGAGGAGCGCCTGGCGGATCTGCTCGACGAGCGCGTCGTACGCGGCACCCGGCGCCACGACGCCCTCGGGATCGCGCCCGCGAACGTTCAGCCAGATGCTCGGGGCATAGTTGAGCTCCTCCGAAAACGCGTGCGTCTGCGCCATGTCGATCGCACCGAAGCGCGACCAGCTCTCGAGCCGGCGTGCGAGCGCCCGCCCGCCCCTCCGCACGAGCCGCTCTTGGATGCCGCGCGGCAGGAACGCGAGCGCGGCGCGCCGCACGCCGCGGGCCGCCTTGGCGCCGAGCTCGCGACGCCCGGCGCGAAACGCGAGCCACCCGTGCTCCGCGAGCCAGCGGTTCAGGTGCAGCACCGTGGTCCCGGCGCCGCCGAAGCCGTGATCAGAGGCGACGAGCACCGTCGCGTCCGGGGGCAGCTCGGCGAGGATCGCGCCGAGCGCCGCATCGAGGCGCCGGTAGACATCGCGCAGCGCGCCGCCGAACCGTGGTGCGCGGGCGGGGTCGAAGCGCGGCGAACGCGGATCGGCGAACATCCAGAAGTGATGGCTCGCGGTGTCCGCCTCGCCGAAGAGCAGCATGAAGCAGTCCCAGGGCTCGCGCCGGAGCACGTAGCACGCGAGGTCGCGCTTGCGGTCGACGGCCGCGAGAATTTTTGGGAGCGCGTCGGCGTGCCAGTCCGGGCCGATCGTCAGCTCCTGGAAGTCGGTGATCGAGTACGGGCCGACCGCCCGCGTCATCTCGTCGTAGAACGTCCGCGGGTGCACGAACGAGCCGTCGATGCCGGTCGCCACCGGGCTGTCGAAGCCGCCGACCATGATGCCGTTCACGGGCTCGGGCGGGTACGTGGTCGGAACGCCGATCACGGCTACGCGCCGGCCGGCATCGGAAAGAAGCTTCCACATCGTCGGCACGCGGCGGTCGCGGCTACCGACGAACGCGACCTCGTACGTCCCCGGCATCCGACGGGTGAAATCGAAGATGCCGTGCTTCCCCGGATTCGTCCCGGTCATGAACGACGACCATGCGGGAAACGTCACCGGGGGAACGGTCGACCGGAGGACGCCGTGCGCGCCGCGCTTCCGCAGCGCCGCGAGCGTCGGCATGTCGCCGGCCTCGATGAACGGCTCGGCGAGGTCCCACGTCGCCCCGTCGAGGCCGAGGATCGCGATCACGGGCTCGTCAGTGGACGTATCCGAGCGCGCGCAGGCGCTCTTCGCTGGCCGCGTCGATCGACGTGCCCGTCGACTCGACGGCGATCGCCTCGGCGTGACTCTGGAGCGCGTCCATGTCGGCGGTGAGCTTGTTGGCGGTCTCGGCCTGGGTGGAGATCAGGTCCTTCTGCTCACCACGGTCGCTCGCGATGTCGAAGAGCTGGTGCTCCGGCAGACGGCGCGGGTTGCCTGGATTCGCGTGGATCACCTTCATGGCCCCGCTCCGGTAGGCCTGGAGCGCATTGCCCTCGAGCTCGCTCTCGGCGAACACGTGGTCGCGCGGCCCGGGGGCTCCGGGGGCGAGCCCGAGCGGCTTCCCGATCATCGTCTGCGGGACCGGGATCCCGACCGCCGTGAGGATCGTGGGCGCGATGTCGAGGCTCGAGACCAGCGCCTCGCTGACGACGCCCTGACTGCCGCCCTGCGGCGGCTTCACGATCAGCGGCACCCTCAGCTGCTCGTCGTAGAGCGTCGTGCCGTGCCACCAGCCGCCGTGCTCGTAGAACTCCTCGCCGTGGTCGGCGGTAAGCAGGATCAGCGTGTTGTCGTACAGCCCCTTCGCCTTCAGCTCGGCGAAGAGCTTCGCGAGCTCCTCGTCGAGGAAACGAATCGCGCCGTCGTAGAGCTCGCGGTACTTGTCCGCGAGCGACGGGTCGGGGTTCGGATTCGCGACGCGGGCGTAGGCCTCGCCGTTGTAGGGGTGCACGAAGTACGGATCGTGCGGCTCCATGTAGTGGAGGAACATGAAGTACGGCCGCTGCTGGTCGCGACGGGCGAGCCAGTCGAGCCCGTGCTTCGAGACGACGTCGGCGGGCTGGTAGTAATTCTCGACCCACTTCTTCTTGGAGAGGAAGCGCTCACGGATGAGACGCAGCTGGTTGTAGATCGTGAGCTGCGCCGCCGACTCCGTCGCGCCGAAGAAGAACTCGGGCTCGAGGAAGAGGTACTGGTCGAAGCCCTGCTGAAAGCCGAAGAGCGGCGCCACGTTGATGTTGTTCGCGAACCCCACCGTCGCATAGCCGGCGCCCTGCATGACCTCGGCGAGCGTCACGACCGCGTCGGGCAGCGCGTCGGCCTTGTGGATCGCGCGGTGCGAGGACGGATAGAGCGACGTGAAGATGGTCGCGAACGACGGCCGCGTCCACGAGGCCTGTGCGAACGCGTGCGCGAAGCGGGTCCCTTCGGCCGCGAGGCCGTCGATCGTCGGCGTCTTGTTCTTGGAGCCGTAGCACGACAGGTGATCGGCGCGGAGCGTATCGACCGCGATGAGAATCACGTTCGGCCCCTTCGCGGGCGCAACCGCCTCCTGAAGCGGCGACGACACCGGAACGGGGCCGGAGCTCATTGCCATGCCGGCGCGGCAGACGATCACCACCGCCACGAGCGCCCCCAGCACCACCAGCGGGGAGGCGAGGACCGGAGCCCACCGCGCCAGCGCCCGCCAGAGCGCGAAGGCGAGCGCGAAGACGGCGATTGCCGCGGCCACCGTCGCGATCTGGAACATGAAGGGCGAGATCGGGGCACCGTCGAACGTCTCGTTGAAGACGTCACGGAAGACGCGGAACCGCCCGATGATCGTCACCAGGACGGCGAGGACGACCGCACCGCCGAGGGCAAAGCCCGTCGCCGCCGACGCGCGCACCAGCACGCGAAGTGCGATCCCGATCCCGAGGCCGATCAGCGCGCCGATACCGCCATAGACAAGGAACGCGAAGAACAGCAGTCCCGGGTCGATCCCGAGATGGCGCTCCGCAATGACGATCACCGCCTCGCCGAGGCCGACGACCGCCCCCGCCAACGCCCCGCCCGCGAGCGACCGTCCGAGCACTCCGTCCGTCGCCGACTCGGCCGAGCTCAATCCGGGAACTCCACCAACAAGTCCGCGTCCGCGTGCGTGGCGCGCAGGCCCTTCGGCGAGATCTTGAACACGTCCGCGGCCTTCCAGTGCAGGTAGCGGTTCTGCTCAAGCCACTGCACGTGCGGAGCGAGGGTCTCATAGCTCTCCCCCAGACGCTCCGTGAGGTGTTGGCGGGTGTGCAGAAACGGTACGTCCTTGTTGGCGTCGTTCGCCTGGCGGTACTCCTTGAGCAGCCGCCGTCTCATCGCGTTGTCGCTCATCGGTTCGTTTCGATCCTCCGTTGTGACGCGGCAGGCACGCAGGCCCGCGCGAGTTTCTCGGGCCCGCACGCGGCGGCGGGTACCCTTGCCATCGTCCGGAGGAGGCGCGCAAGGCCCCCTCCCCTCAGCGCCGCAGCTCTTCCCCGACGCCTGCGGCCGCCCGCACCCCGGAGGGCTCCACGGGGGTGGTGCGGCCGAGCAGCGCGTCCTCGTAGACGGCCGCCGTGGCACGGGCCATGGCGTCGGCGCCGAGCGCGCGCTCGGCATGCGACCGCGCCGCATGACCGACGCCCCGAAGGCGTGGCCGATCCTCGAGGAGCGCCAGCGCCGCATCCGCGAGCGCCGCCGGCTCGCTGCGCGTGACGACCACCCCGGTCGTCCCGTGCGTCACGACCTCGTCGACGCCGGGTGCCTCGAGCGCCACGATTGGCCGCCCGGCCGCCATCGCCGCCGGGATCACGTCGACGGCCGGATCCTCCGCGTCGCCGGTGACACACAGCATCGCCAGCTGATGCAGCACCGGATCCGGGTCGTCCCCGAGTGGGACGAAGGTCATCGAGACCCCGGCGGGGACCGCATACCGTGCGCCGTCCGACGGAACGGCACCCTCCACCTCCTCCTGGAGCCACACGAAATGGGCATCAGGGTGCCGCACAACGATGCGCTCGGCGGTCGCGAAGAAGAGCGCGCGCCCCGTTTCACGCGACCCGGCGCCGCCGATCACGAGCGGCCGATGCCACACGCGCTCGCGGAGGCCATCCAGCATGCGCGGGGCGGGATGACGCGCGAGGTCGACCCCATCGTAGACGACCTGCACGCGCTCGAGTGGAAGGTCGGCGTCCGCCGCGAGGCGCCGCGCCTGCGCCCACGTGTTGGCCAGGACCGCGGCCGCATGCCGGTAGATGCGATGCAGGAGCGGCCGCACGCTGCGCTGCTCCCGCGCGTCGCCGGCACGGCTCGCGACGACGACCGTCGGAACGCCGGCGAGGCGGGCCGCGAGCGCCCCGTACGCGGCGCCCGCCGGAAGGATCGCGTGCACGACGTCGATGCCGTCGCGCTTGAACGCCCGCGCGAGCGCGACGATCCGCGCGGGCTCGTAGGGGTAGCGTCGCGGCAGCACGGTGACCGGAACGTCGAGCGCGCGGAGCCGCGCCACCGCCGGCTCGGATGCTCCCGCAAGCGCGTAGACCCGCACTCGGTGCCGCCCGGTGCCGAACGCACGCACGAGATCGAGCACGTGGCGCACCGCACCCGCGCGTCCGAGGGTGCCGATGACGAGGGCGACCGCGACGTGCCCCCCCGCGATCGGCCAGGCGCTGGGAATGGCGGCCACGACGGACCTACAGTCGGATGATGTTTCCGCCGATGAAGTCGCGGAGTGCGTTCCGCGTGTCGACGATCATCGGGGCCAGGTGGACGATCTCCTGGTAGTTGAAGCAGCTGTGGTCGGTCAGGAGCACCACGCAGTCGGTGCCGGCCTCGAGGGCCTCGCGCACCGGCGTCTCCTTCATTTCCATCCCCTCTTCGCGGATCGCCGGCGCGAACGGGTCGCTGTAAGTGACCTTGGCGCCCTTGTCGAGGAGCATCTTGATGACGTGCAGCGCGGGCGATTCACGGACGTCGTTCACGTCCCGCTTGTAGGCGACGCCGAGCACGTGAATCCGTGCGTTCCGCACCGACTTGGCGTCGTCGTTGAGCGCGTCGGTCACCTTGTCGACGACGAACTTCGGCATCGACTCGTTGATCTGTCCGGCAAGCTCGATGAAGCGCGGCTCGAAGCCGTTCATCTTGGCCTTCCAGCCGAGGTAGAACGGGTCGATTGGAATGCAGTGGCCGCCGAGCCCGGGGCCCGGGTAGAACGGCATGAAGCCGAACGGCTTGGTCGCCGCCGCGTCGATCACCTCCCAGACGTTGATCCCGAGCTTCGCCGACATCAATGCGAGCTCGTTCACGAGGCCGATGTTGACGCTTCGGAAGGTGTTCTCGAGGAGCTTCACCATCTCGGCGACCCGCGTGGAGGATACCGGCACCACCGTGTCGATGCTCTGCTCGTAGAGGGCCTTCGCCACCTGCGTGCACTGTGCGGTCACGCCGCCGACCACCTTCGGAATGTTGCGGGTCTGATACTGCTTGTTGCCGGGATCGATGCGCTCGGGCGAGAACGCGAGGAAGAAGTCGTGTCCGACCTTGAGGCCGGCCTCCTCGAGCGCCGGCAGGACGACCTCCTCGGTCGTTCCCGGATACGTCGTCGATTCGAGGATCACGAGCTGGTCGCGCCGCAGATACTTCTTGATCTCGGCGACCGCCGCGAGAATGAACGTCATGTCCGGGTCTTTCGTCTTCCGGAGCGGCGTCGGCACGCAGATGTTGATCGTGTCGCAGTCGGCGATCACGCCGAAGTCGCTCGTCGCAGTGAGGCGTCCGGTCGCGACCAGCGATGCGACCTCCTCCGCCGCCGTGTCGACGATGTACGACTGGCCCGCGTTGATCGCATCGACCTTGCGTAGGTCGACGTCGATGCCAACCGCGCGGAAGCCTGCGTGCGCAAACTCGATTGCGAGCGGCAGCCCGACGTAGCCGAGACCGATGACGCCGGTGCGCGCCTTCCGGCTGCGAATCTTGTCCAACAACTCCATGCGGGAAACCTCCTCGTGTAATCGACGGCCGAACCGTCACGATAGTGCAAAGCGATGCGACCGACGACGCCCAAAGTGCGTGTCGGGTCGCACGGCCTATAGGGAGCGGAATCAGCGCTCGCAGGCGGCGAACGCCGACGCGATCGCGGCGCGATGGCGCTCGAGACGGCGGCCGATGAACACCGCCTGGTTCTCGCTCGCGGGGTCGCCGAGCTTCAGCCATCCGAGCTCGACGCGACCGCAGGTCACGTTGAAGACGCAATGCCAGTCGCGATCGACGAGCCGGACGATGCCTTTGGCGCGCACCACGTCGCGCGGCAGCGCGTCGAGCGCACGCTCGAAGTCGGGTTGTGCGAGCGGCCGCCGGCCGCGGTACACGAACGAGCCGAACGCGTCGTCAGCGAGGTGCGTCGACGAGGGCCGGAGCACCCGTTCGCTTCGCGCTCTCGCGCGCTCGACATGCCCAGCGACGTCCGTGGCGAACAGCACGTCCGCCTCGATTGCGCCGCGGACGCTTTCCAGCTGGAGCGCCCGCGGATTCAGCCGAGCGAGCCGCGTCCGGAGCTTCGCGACGGCCTCCCGCGTCACGAGGTCGGTCTTGTTGATCACGAGAAAGTCGGCCGCGGCGATCTGCGCAGTCGCGACCTCGGTCTCGGCGAGCGCCCGCTCGACGTTCGCAGCGTCGACGACGGCGATGATCGCGTCGAGGCGGAGGCCCACGCTCTTCACGCGGTAGGCGAGCGGCTCGGGGTCGGCGAGCCCCGTCGATTCGATCACGATCAGGTCTGGGCCGACGGTCTCGACGATCTCCTGGATGGCGAGGTCGAACCGGTACTCGTCGATCGAGCAGCAGATGCAGCCGCTCGAGAGCTCGACCATCTTCTCGACATACTCGAGGCCGGTGACCACCCGACCGTCGATGCCGATCTCGCCGATCTCGTTCACCACGAGCGCGACCCGCTTGCCGGCGAGGCCGTGGGCGAGCACGTACGACAGCAGCGTCGTCTTGCCGCTTCCAAGGAAGCCCGTCAGGACGTCGACGGCTACGTGCCGCTCGGCCATCGTCTCACGACACGAGCGGCCGCCCGATCATGTCGGCCGGCACGCGTTGATCGAGGAGCCGCAGCAGTGTCGGCGCCACGTCGTAGATCGAGAGGTCCCCGAGATCGCCGCGCAGCGGCACGGCCCCGTCCCGCGCGGACAGGACGAAGATGCCGAACCAATCGTGATTCGCCTCGTCGGGGCCGGTGTCGTTCTCGAAGGTGTGGATGCCGCCCATGCCGACCGCCCCGACCGAGCGCCACGCGAGGTCGCCGAAGTACACGATCAGGTCGGGCGCGACGCCGCGGACCTCGCGGTAGATGTCCTCGGGCCGGAAAGCCTGCGAGCCGATGCAGCGGCCCTGCTCGTCGGTGATCGCGGCGATGCCCGCGATGAGCTCGTCACGAACCTTCTCGTAGTCCTGCGGGTCGATCGTGCCCTCGGGCTCGCGGCCCTTCACGTTCATGAAGCAGCGGCCGTAGTATCCGCCGTCGCCCCAGGCCTTCGTGCGGCGCCAGTCGATCGCGACCTTGCCGATCGGTGTCGGCACCGTCGGCGGATCCTTCAGCGCCAGGAACCCTTCCCGGATGAGCCACTCGTTGAAGCAGATTCCACCCGCCATGCGCTTCGATCCGTGGTCGGAGACGACCATCACGAGCGCGTCGGGCGGGACGAGGTCGAGGAGCACCGTCAGCTCGCGGTCGAGATAACGATAGTAGTCGCGGATCGCCTCCTCGAAGGGATTACCGGCCTCGTACTTGTGATGCTGGGGATCCATGAAGCTCCAGAACCCGTGATGGATCCGGTCGAGGCCCATCTCGACCAGCATGAAGAAGTCCCACGGACGGGTGGTCGCGAGGTGGCGCGCCACCGCCCAGTGCTTGCGCGTCTTCTCGTAGACGCGCTCGAGGAGCGCGGCCTTGTCGGCCGTCCGGAAGTCGTCGACGTCGAGCACATACCCGCCCGACACCTGCTCGACCTCGGCCTTCAGGCTTTCGGGGTAGGTGTACTGCGCCTTCGTCGTCGGCGTGAGGAAGCAGGTGACCATGTCGCCAACGATCGGGCGCGGCGGGTAGGTCTGCGGCACGCCGAGCACGATCGAGCGCTTGCCGGCGGCCCCGAGGATGTCCCAGAGGCGCGGCTCCTTCACCTGCGCGGCGTTCGCGAAGGAGTACCCGTCGTACGAGTGGTCCTTGCGGTTCCGGAAGCCGTAGCAGCCGAGCTGACCCGGATCCTTGCTCGCCATCATCGCGGTCCACGCGGGGACCGTGATCGGCGGGTTCGTGCTCGCGAGCCGGCCATGCGCGCCCCGGTCGACCAGCGCCGAGAGCGTCGGCATCTCGTCGCGGAATGTCTCGAACACGAGCCGCGGCGGCGCCGAGTCGAGGCCGATCACGAGCACTTTTCGATCCACCCGTCCCCCTTCGCCGGCTCCTCACCGGCCGACGCTACTTTGCGGCGCTGCTCGGGCGCCGGAAGCGCGCGCTCGTGGCCATCAGCAGTTGAGGATAGCGCGCCAGGTCGTCGGCTCCCACGAGCACCGTTTCGCGGATGCTGCTCCCCGATTCGCGGACGAACACGATCAGCAGGATGCCGGCCGCGAGCGAATACGAGATCGCGGTCGAGAGCGCGGCCCCGACGATCCCGTACCGTGGGATCAGCAGGAGCGCGGTCGCAGCATTCACGCCCAGCGCGGTGGTGGCGGCGACGATGTTGATTTGTTGCCGGTTCCGGCTCGTGAAGTTGCGCGTGAGAATCTGGTACAGCGAGATCATGACGACCCCCGGCAGCATCATGAACATCGCGGGCACCGCCGGGGCATAGCGCTCGCCGTAGAAGAGCACCATCACCTGGCTTCCGATGCCGGCATAGACGACCGCCGCGATCACGGTGGCGAAGAGCGTATGGCGGCAGGTCACCGCCGTTCGTGCATGGGCCGCCTCGTCCGACGAGCCGGCGAGCTTTGGAAAAATCACCGTCCCGATCGCCTCGGGGATCTGGAGAATGGGGTGCGTCATGTTGACCGCGATCGAGTAAAACGCGACCTGCTCGGGCGTCAGCAGGAGCGCGATCAGGTACAGGTCGATACGGTGATGGAGGTGCGCCGCCAGCGTCTGCACGTACGACTTGACGCCGAACCCGAGGATGCTCCGCCCAACCGTGCCGTCCCAACGCAGAGCGAACCTGTCGACCCGCGAAACCTGGTACAGCAACCAGACGTTGGCCGCGGCGATCACCGTGACCTGCGACATCAGGGCCGCCCAGAGCTGGCCGTCGAGCACCAAGAGCGCCGTGGCAATGCCGACAAAGCTCATCACGGCCTTGACGATCGACTGGAGGTTGTAGGCGCCGAAGTGCTCGACCGCCTGCAGGATCGCCATGAAGTAGCTCTCGATCAGCAGGAACGGAACCAGTACCAACGCCAGCCACACGTACGAGGGCGGTGCGCCCTCGGTGAGCGGGTCGAGGAACCAGTGTCCTCCGAGATACGCCACGAGCAGCAGGAGCGCCGACACGATCACGGTCAGGACGAGCGAGTTCGACGCGACGGTCGCGACCGGAACCCGAGCACGCCGGATGTAGTAGACGTTGGCCTGCGCGACGCCCATCTTCGCGAAGGTGACGAGCGTCTGCGGCAGTATGATCAGCAGCGTGAAGAGCCCCCGGTCGTGCGGCCCGAGGATGCGCGCCGTGATGATGCCGGTCGCGAAGCCGAACACCACCAACATGAACCGCGACCCGATCAGGCCGGCGATGTCGAGCAGCATGTTGCCGCTGGGCGCGCGCTTCATGCGCCGCTCGCCGTCGGCGCGGGCGCGCCCGCGATCGCCGGGCGAAGACGATAGAGCGCCCCGCCTGTGGTCTCCCCCACCTTCTCCGAGCGGGCGATCAGCTCGTCCCAGAGGCGGGTGACCCGCGCGCCGACGGGATTGGCAGCGGCCTTCTCGTCCTCGGGCTCGCGGACGACGTGGGTCACGCCGAACGGCGCGAGCGCGGCCTCGAGATCGTCGACGGTCGCGATCCGGCGATAGTCGATTGCGCCCTGCTCGAGTGGACTCGCGAGCGTGAAAGGTCGGACCACGTGGTAGGGGTGCGAGATCATGGCGAGGATCAGGACGTTTCCGTCCGGCGGGACCTCGCGATTGACGAGCTCCCAGAGCGGGTAACGGCGCTCGTAGCGGCGAAGAAACGCGTCCTCCGACATGCGTCCGGTCGCGACGCGCAAGCTGTCGGGAGCGAGCGGCGCCATGAGCCGGAGCGCGGTCAACCCCTGGAGCCCTGCCGTGAGCGCGAGCACGCCGACCACCGCCTGGCGTGCCCGCGGGAGCGCGCCGCCGAGCGTCCAGAGCGCCTGCACCGCGACCACGAGAAAAAGCGACAGCGCCGGGTGAATGTAGCGCGGATGCGCCCACATGCCGAAGACGACGATCGCGCTGTAGACGAGCCCGACGCCTGCGAGGATCCACACGCGCGGGTCGCGCCGCAGCAGGATCGCGGCGGGCACGAATGCGAGGATGAAGGGCCCGACGTCGTACGCGAAGCGACCGACCTTCTCGAAGGCATACGGCGCCATCGTCGCGTCCCACGGAAAGCGGAGCGCCTCCACCCAGGAGCCGTACGCGCCCGCGCCGCGCTTCTGCGCGTGGGTCTCGCGGTACGCGGCGTAGTAGTCATCGAGGCCGCGCGCCGCCTCGGCGCTCCAGTTGCTGCCCCCGAAGACGCCGTAGCCGAAGGGGAAGATCGGGTTGCCGGTCGCGGCCACGTTCCGCAGGTAGCACGGCGAGGCGACGAGCATCGCGACCAACCCGAAGCCGACCGCGGCACGAAGCGCCGGACCAACGCCGCCGCGGGCGAGCGCGGTCGCGAAGATCACGACCCCGAGGAGCGCCGGCGCAAGCACGCCCATGAGCTTCGTGCCGGCCGCGAAGCCGCCCATGACCGCCGCGAGCGCGAGCCAGCTGCGCGCGCCGCTCTCGCGCCACGCGAGCACGGCGATCATCGCCGCGACGACGTAGAGCGTGAGCGCGAACTCGACCCAGGCGCGGATCATCAACGTCGCCGTGAACGGCATCGTGAAGAAGAGCACCGCCGCCCACGTGCCGACCGTCCGCCCGAACGCGCGGCGTCCGAGCGCGAAGACGGCGAACGTCGCGAGCACGCCGAACGCGACG
>JANNPN010000341.1:0-6619 GCA_031400185.1 Polyangiaceae bacterium | reverse complement strand
CCTGGAGCCGAGCATGAGTCGTAAAGGCAACTGCTGGGACAATGCCGTCGCGGAGTCCTTCTTCGGCAGCCTCAAGAAGGAGCGGATCAAGAAGCACATCTACAAAAGCCGCGAGCTGGCGCGTGACGATGTCGCCGACTACATCAGCTTCTACAACCGAACCCGCCGCCACAGTCACATAGGCGGTGTGAGCCCAGAGCAGTTTGAAGCAGCGCAGAAACCGCGATGATTAGGTGTCCACGAAACCTTGGGAACTCCAGGGAGATGGGGTGCAGACTCGGAGCGGCGAATGCATGACCGCCGTCCCGCATTTCGAGGAGCTGTGCGTGGTTACAATGCTGACAGTTCGCTTGGTGATCGTGCGATGGCTTCGACGCGGGTTCGCCGTCAGTTGATGACTGCCTGCCGTGGCATCCCGCGTGCGCGCTCGCCGTCGCGGAAGCGGAATCCGATTCCGCGGCGACACTTGTTCCACAGCCACAGAGCACCGTTGTCGAAACAAAGGCGACGGCTACAACCACTCCGATAAGGCGGCGGGCATCCATGCGCGTCTATGATGCGCCGCGTTTGCGACGTGAGGCAAGACCCTGTCCCGGGCACCCTACCTGAAGGGGCAGCGACTCACGTGGCCTTTTTTCATGCGGGACCGTGGTATGAGGGGGCCTTCAAGCTCTCAAGAGGGAGGCATCATGCGTATCTTCGGAGATTCCTTACTGGCACTCGCCATCGCATGGGCGCCGATCTTCCATGCGCTCGCAGAAGCGGCCCCGAACTCCCCATCTCTCGTCGTAGCCTACGCGAAACCTTCAGCCGTCCGCCCGGGTAAACGTTCGACCGTGACGGTGTTCGGCGCGGGCTTCGGGACGAGCCCCGCGCCGGTTCCTGCCGTCGTCATCGGTGGTGGCGGGGTCTCCATCACCGAAGCACGATGGAAATCCACGGACCGTCTGCAGCTGAAGCTCGACATCGCAGCCGATGCCACTCTAGGCTCGCGGGACATCACGGTGACACTCGCGGACGGTCGTTCGCGCACTGCGCGTGGTGCGCTGAAGATCGGCCCCGCGAGTAAGCGCCTGTCCGGTCGCGTGCGCGCTGGCCGCACCGGCATCGCGAACGCGCGAGTCACTGTTTTTACCGGAGATCTCTCGTATTTCCGCGAAGCGCGAACCGCGCTTTCAGGCCGATGGACATTCGGTGACGTGCCGCCGGGTTCGTACCGTCTCGGCCTCGCGGCAGAAGGCTACGACTACGTTGAAAGGGATCTCCTTGTCCCTGGGCGGAGCCCCGGAACAATCAATGTTGTGCCGGAGTCGCACCCTGGTGCCTGGGCGATCGTGGGAGACACGTCGCCCGAGCTGTTCGACGCTACGGATATCGCGATTCTGATGGCTGATGGTCGACTATTCTACTGCCACGACACCATCGACCCGGTCGTGTTCGACCCGCTGACCGGCGCAAAAAGCTTTCCAGCCTCGTCGCCTTCCGAGCAAGGCTGTACATCCGCGACACTCCTCGCAGACGACCGGATCGTTTTTATCGGTGGGCAGAGTCCCACTGATCCGGGCTCCTTTCGAAACGCTGTCCCGTGGGTGAAATCGTACCGGTCTGACGGCTCTTGGCAGCTTATGCCCAACCTGCAGCTCGGCGTCGGGCGCTGGTATCCGGGACTCGCGCGCCTTGCTGACGGCTCGCTCTTGGTGATGGGCGGCGGTACGGCACCGAATGCCGGGCGCACGGATACCGCAGAACGATTCGACCTGAGCACGGAAACGTGGACGTACACGGGTTCGATGCTTGCACCTGCCGAGTATCCACCGGCGGCACTTCTCTACACGGGCGATGTGCTTGCGACGTGGGCATTCCCCCAACTCTACGACCCCGCTACCGGCGTGTGGCGGATGACGGGCGGGTTCGTGCAGGCAAACCGTGGCTGGCCAGATCACTCCGACCACTCGCTCGTCATGCTCGACGACGGTCGTGCGCTCGCGATTGGGATTCGTCCCGGTGCGGGCGGCGTGATGGGCGAAATCTACGACCCCCAAGCGGGCACGTGGAGCCTCACAGCAAACTCGGCTCTCCCACGGAGCCGGCCGGAGGTCGTCCAGCTTCCCGATGGCTCGGTTCTAGTCGCAGCGGGAGATGCGCCCGCTCCCGCACCGGTTCCAGACGTGCTCGGCGTGGTGCGCTGGACCGACTTGTACAACCCGCGAGCGAACAGCTGGCGTCGCGTTGCAGACATGGCACAGTTCCGTGAGTACCACGCGATTACCCTGCTCGTTCCTGACGGGAGAGTGCTCACAACCGGCGGGACGTTGATCAAGTTTCAGATCGGACCCACGTCGTCAGACATCGAAGCGTACTCGCCACCGTATCTTTTCCGCGGCGTTCGCCCGGTGATGGGCACAGTGAGCACCGAGGCCGCGCGGGGCACCGTGCTCACCTTCCCCGTGTTCCCGGCGACGGAAATTACATCAGCGGTGCTAGTCGGCACGGGGGCGCACACTCACTGGGTAGACGGCGGGGTGCCGCGCCGCCTCGTCCTTCCTGTTTCGCAAGCGGGTCCGAACGCAGAGCTCCGGTTGCCGTCCGATCCGAACATCCTGCCGCTCGGCCACTACATTCTCTTCGCGATGGCTGATGACGTTCCGTCGGTCGGGCGGATCGTCCGTGTAACGGCAGACTAGATCAGGAACTCTGTCGAACCGCTGGAGGTGCGCGATGCGCGACCACCTGGAATGGCTTTCCGGACTCGCCGAAAAAGACCTCGCCGCACGGGGGACCAAGTGGAAATGAATCGCCGCAGCGGGAGCCGCTGCGAGAACACACGGACGGACACCTGCGGTGCCCGTCCGCGAGCCCGTTCAGATCCTTCGCGTTCTCGCGCTCCCGCTTCGCGATGGCCGCACAGTGGGTGTCATGCACCTGGCGGTAGGTAACGACCTGAGGTCCTCCGGGCGAAATGGTTCGAGAAGCTGCGCCACGTAGCCCACCGGGTAGTCGGCGCGACCTTCGATGCCGAGCTCACCGAGCCGCGGTTGCTTCCCTACATCGTAGTGGAACGTTCCGAGCAGATGATCCCAAACCGAAGAGAAGAGGGCGAAATTGACATCGCCGTCCCCGGCGCGATTCAGGTGGTGGAACCGGTGGGCCGGTGCAACAGCCCAGACGTGCATGAGCGGCCCAACTCGGAGATCGACGTTTGAGTGTTGCAGGAGAAGCTGCACCGCAACAGCAAATCCCAGGAGCCACGCCACGTTTACGGGCATGCCGAGAGCAAGAAGAGGGAGACTTGCACACGTGAGCTCGAAGGCCTGGTGGAGCGGGTGTTTCATGAGGCCGTTGAACCCATACATCCGCTGAACGGAGTGATGGACAGCATGGAAGCGCCACAGCAGTTGCGAACGGTGGCTTACGTAGTGTGCGAGAGTGATGCCTACATCGGCAACGGCGACCGCGAGCAAAACCTGGAACGGCAGGGGCCAACCAGACGGCCACAATCCCGTATCCGGGAAGAGCGCCGCGAGCAGTGGGAGCGACATGATCGAGAGCGCGTTCGACGCTTCGTTCACGAGGGCATGGGCAACATCGCGCCACCCGTCGCCCTGAGGCGAATTGAACGCACTTTCATAGGGAAGCGCGCGCTCGGCGGCAAAGGATACGACGATCGCAAGCAGCAACAGGGCCCCGAGTGCAGACGGCCGCGTCCCGCCTCCTGAGAGAAGAACCCCAGCACCGAGAAAGCCGACGAAGAAGACCGGCGCGTAGGCGTAGCGAAGCAAAGCGTTAAGCACCCTCAGATACCTCCCTGACGCTACATCCTCACCATCTCTCTACAACCTGTCTTGAACGAATCGCTTGCCGGCTATCGAAGTACGCGAGCCGCAACCCTCGGCGTGACACCGAACATCCGCCGCATCGTACGGGCAAGGTGCGCCTGGTCAGCGAATGCACCGTCAGCCGCTGCCTCAGCCAAAGACGCCCCGCGAGCAAGCGAGCGTCCCGTCCGCTCAAGCTTCCGCCATAAGACCCAGCGTGCAAGGGGCGCACCGAGCTGTTCGCTCGCTAGGGCTCGCAGCCGAGGAGTCGACAGTCCGGCATCGTGCGCGGCATCCGCGATCGCTCCGGCTGCACCAACGGAGCGCTCGAGGACTTCGAGCGCGTGCGCGAGCCTGGCATCAAGAGCGGCTCGTGGCTCTAGGCCGAGCGCCGCTGCCAGACGGGTCAGAAGAGCGACCGGGTCGTCGAGATGCGAAGTAGCTTGGACGACCTCAGGTGGTAGTGGCATCGCGACGCGTCCACCCAAAGCCTGAACAAGCGCACGACCCAGCGATGCTTGCGGCTCGACGTAGATAAGAGCGACCTGAAGCCCGGCCGCGACCGTGTGGGTCGTGAGCGGTCGGATGAGGACGCCGCGCGCCTTGAGCCGGCGGCGCCCAACGCACACCGTGACATCTTCGCCGATACCGAGAGCCAACTGTACGGCGACATGCGCATGCGGCGAGTTTTGGTCACTCGGTCCGACGTAGGTCGCCCAAAACTCGCCGAGCGTCAGGCGCCCGTTCCACATCTCGACACCGGTAGCGGAAACGCATCTTGGGAGCGAATACGGGGCCCCTGCGCTGAATCCCTCCACTTGCAAGCATCATAAAGTGCTGGCGCCGGCCCATCGTGATCGCCGAGATCGGTCCATCGTGATCACGGGGATCGGTCGATCGTGATCACCTGGATCGGGATCGTGATCAGGCAGATCGGTCATCGTGATCGCGCAGATCGGTCATGGTGATCACCCCGTGCTAGGGCCGCTCCCGACCGGGAGGGCCTGAGTCGAGCGCGACGCTGGGCGTCCAGTGCCGCCGTCCACCTCCCCCAAGGAGGCGGCGGATGGCGACGGAGCGAATACCCATGCGAACGATTCGCGAGATTCTACGACAGAAGTGGCAGCTCGGCCGGAGTAATCGGGCGGTGGCCCAGAGCGTCGGCGTGAGCGTCGGGGCCGTCGGCGGCGCGCTGCAGCGGGCGCGGGTCGCCGGGCTGACGACGTGGGACGCCGTGGCGGCGCTCACCGATGAGGCGCTGACGGGGGCCGTGTATCGCGGCCCGCCGCGACCGCCCGGGTGCGCCCGCTCCCGGACTTCGCGCTGATCCATACCGAACGGCGGATGCCCGCGGTGACGCTCGAGCTGCTGCATCTCGAGTACCTGGAGCGGCATCCCGACGGGTACCGCTACACGCAATTCTGCGACCTGTATCGCCGCTGGCTGAAGCGCCGGGCTCACGATGCGCCAGCTCCATCGCGCCGGCGAGAAGAGTTTCGTCGACTACGCGGGCAAGCCGCCGGGGCTCACCGACGCCACGACCGGCGAATGGCGCCCGGTCGAGCTCTTCGTGATGGTGCTCGGCGCGTCGAGCTACACCTACGCCGAAGCGACGCGCACGCAGCAGCTTCCGGATTGGATCGCGAGTCACACCCGCGCCTTCGCTTTCTTCGGCGGCGTGCCGATCGCCGTCGTGCCCGACCAACTCAAGAGCGGCGTCACGACCGCGTGTCGCTACGAGCCCGGCGTGCATCGCCTCTACGCCGAGCTCGCCACGCACTACGACACCACGATCCTCCCGGCCCGGCCGGCGAAGCCGCGCGACAAAGCCAAGGTCGAAGTCGCCGTCCAGGTCGCCGAGCGCTGGATCGTCGCGCGGCTGCGCCACGAAGTCTTCTTCACGCTCCCCGCGCTCAATGACCGGATCGCCGCACTGCTCACCGAGCTGAATGCGAAACCCATGCGCCACTACGGCGGCGCGAGCCGGCG
The DNA here is from genome assembly GCA_031400185.1 of Polyangiaceae bacterium. Lineage (GTDB taxonomy): Bacteria > Desulfobacterota > Binatia > UTPRO1 > UTPRO1 > UTPRO1. Next base: position 815 of record JANNPN010000341.1, on the reverse strand, counting down.
CGACCTCTTCGAGCGGCTCGATCGCCCCGCGCTCCGGCCGCTGCCCCCGACGCGCTTCGAGTACGCCGAGTGGAAACGGGCGCGCGTGAATCTCGACTACCACATCGCCGCCGCGCATCACGCGTACTCCGTGCCGCACACGCTGGTCCACGAAGACGTCGAGGTGCGGCTCACGGCGACCGCCATCGAGATCTTCCACCGCGGCCAGCGCGTCGCCGCGCATGCCCGGCGGTACGGACCGGGCTTCACCACCGTCGCCGCGCACATGCCCAAGGCGCATCAGCAGCATCGCGAGTGGTCGCCCAGCCGCTTCATCCGCTGGGCCACCACGATCGGCCCGCAGACCGCCGCGCTCGTCGCGGCCATCCTCGCCGATCGCCCGCATCCCGAGCAGGGCTATCGCTCCTGTCTCGGCATCCTGCGGCTCAGCAAGCGCTACGATCCCGCGCGCCTGGAAGCCGCGTGTACCCGTGCGCTCGCGGCCGGCGCCCGCTCGTATCGCCACGTCGCCGCCATCTTGCAACGCGGCCTCGATCGCACGCCGCCACTCCCCGCCGCCGAGTCCCCACCCACGCCGGTCACGCACGAGAATGTGCGCGGCCCCGACTACTACCACTGAGAAAGGATCCGCATGCTCACGGCACCCACCCTCGACAAACTCAAAGCGCTCCGCTTCGCGACCTTCGCAGCCGCGTGGGAAGCGCAACAAGCCGACCCCGAGGTCAGCCGCCTGAGCTTCTACGAACGTCTCGCCCTCCTCGTCGATGCCGAATGGCTCGCCCGCGAGAACAAGCGGCTCGCCACCGCGCTCCGCG
>JANNPN010000338.1:0-4402 GCA_031400185.1 Polyangiaceae bacterium | reverse complement strand
GGGGGGGGGCGCGGGGTCTGGCGCCCCCCCCCCCGGCGCCCCCCCCGCGCGCGGGGGGGGGGGGGGGGGGGGGGGGGGGGGGGGGGGGGGGGGGGGGTCGGGGGGGGCCCCGCCGGTCCCCGGACCCCCGCCCCCCCCGCTGTCGCCCCGCCCCTCCCTCGTTGTCTTACGCCCCCGCGTGGTGCGGCCCCCCGCCCCCCCCCCCCCCCCCCCCGCCTGCTGCCACCGCTTCGGAGTGCCGCCGCGCGAGAATCAAACTGCGGCACTACCCTGGCGCCGGCGCGCTTGTACTGTCGTCTGTGGCGCGTTAGGGAGCGGCCCCCTATATGGATACTTCCCGCCACGTTCGGCTGATCGTCTGCGCGCTGCTCCTGTGCATCTTCGGCGGCATCTTTGGCGCCCTCGACGCGGATGCCGATACCGTCCGGATCGCGGCGAGCACGCAGTATCAACGGAATCAGCTTCACGAGCTCACGCTCGGGGGCGGCTATCGCGCGCTCTGGGAGGCCGTCATCGAGGTGCCGGTGCTCGACCTCGCGCGCGAAGGCGGGGGGCTCACGCCGACGCGCCGCTTCGGCGGCAATCAGACGCCGGTCCTCGCCTTTCGGGGCCGCGACGGCCGCAGCTACACGTTCCGCAGCACCGACAAGGACCCGTCGGTCGTGCTGCACCCCGACCTGCAAGAGACCTTCGTGAAGGACATCGTGCAGGATCAGATGGCGGCGCAGCATCCCGCGGCGCCCATCATCGCGGACCGCATCACCGCCGCGGCCGGGGTGCTGACGCCACAGGAGCGGTTCGTCGTCATTCCGGACGATCCCGCGCTCGGCGAGTTCCGCGCGCAGTTCGCGGGCATGCTGGGGACCTTCTACGAGTACCCGATGGCGGCGGCGGGAACGAACCCCGGCTTCCGCGCGGCGACGGAGATCCTCGAGCACGACGCGATGTACGAGCGCCTCGCCAAGAGCCCGGCGGAGCGCGTCGACGCCACCGCGTTCCTGCGGGCCCGGCTCGTCGACCTCATGCTCGGCGACTTCGACCGCCATCGCAAGCAATGGCGCTGGGTGAAGCTCCCCGGCGCCGATCTCTGGCAGCCGTTGCCCGAGGACCGCGACATGGCCTTCGTCCGCTACGAAGGCGTCTTGGTGCGATTCGCGCACGTCTACATCCCGATCCTCCAGAAGTACGGCCCGAAGTACGACGACATCTACGGCCTCACCCTCCACGGGTGGGAGCAGGATCGCTGGCTGCTCACCGGCCTCGAGTGGGCCGACTGGGAACGGGTCGCCACAGAGGTGCAGGCGCGCGTCACCGACCAGGTGATCGCCGACGCCGTCGCGGCGCAGCCGCGCGCCTACCAAGAGCTCGACGGCGCCCGCTTGACGGCCGATCTCACGGGACGGCGCGACCGTCTCCTCGAGGGCGCGCGCAAATTCTACGAGCACCTCGCCGACGAGGTCGACATCCAGGCGACCGACGCCTCGGAAACCGTCACCGCCACGCGCGAGGGCGACGACCTCGTGGTCGAGGTCGCGCGGCGTGAGAACGGAACGGCCGTGCCGTACTTCCGGCGCCGGTTCCACGACTGTGAGACCGACGACATCCGCCTGTACCTCCGCCACGGCGACGACCGGGTCGTCGTGCAGGGCGGCCGCCCGCCGATGACCCTGCGGGTCATCCCGGAAGGCGAGGGCGAGCTCGACGCCCGCGAGAGCCCGGGGACCAAGCTCTACGACGAGACCGGCAGATTCACGGTGCGCCAAGGCAGTCGGGTGTGTGCCGACGCGCGTCCGTACGATCCGCCGAAGTCGACCGCACCGGCCTACCTCGACCAGGAGCACATTCCGCCGCGCGACTGGGGCTACGACTGGTATCCGCTTCCCATCTTCGGGTACGAGGCGGACGTCGGGGTCTTCCTCGGCGGCGGCGTGCTCGCGAAGACGTACGGCTTCCGGAAGCACCCGTGGAGCACGCGCCACGTCCTCACCGCCGGGTGGGCCTTCGACGCGAGCCGGCCGCGCATCTCGTACAACGGCGCGTTCCGCCGGCTGAACTCGGATCTCGTCGGCAAGGTCGAGGCGCGCTACTCCGGGATCGAGGTGGTCGGCTTCTACGGGTTCGGCAACGACACCAGCGACAGCGGCTCGCGGAAATTCTTCCGGGCGAGGAACGAAGAGGCGTTTCTCGCGCTCGAGCTCGAGAGCCCGATCTGGACCGAGGCGTTGAAGGTCTCGGCCGGTCCGTATCTCAGCGGCTCCGACACCGAGGACGGCGATCGCTTGATCGATCAGGTCGACCCGTACGGCGCGGACGAGTTCAACTCGATCGGCGCGACGACTCGCCTCCACTACGACACCCGCACCTCGGTCGAGGGACGCGCCGCGGAGCTCGAGCTCGGACTCCACGAGAACGCGGCGGCGGGGTATCCGCTCCGCGGGACGTTCGTCGAGCTCCGCGGGCTGGTGTCACCGGAGGTCTGGGACGTGCGGAGCACGTGGGGGTCGCTTCGCGGTGCGGTCGCGGGGTACGCGACCGTCGGCGCGCACGACCGCTTCACGGTCGCCGCCCGCGTCGGCGGCGAGGCGGTCTTCGGCGACTATCCCTACCAGGGCGCCGCGTATCTCGGCGGCGGCGGCACGTTCACGGGAGAGAGCACCATTCGCGGCTATCGCCAGCAACGCTTCGCCGGCGACGAGCTCGTCTTCGGCAACCTCGATCTCCGCGTGTTCCTGACCCGCGCGAAGTTGATCTTCCCGGGCGACCTCGGCGTGCTCGGCTTCGGCGACGCCGGCCGCGTCTTTCTCGACGGCGACAGCGCGGACGACGTGCACTGGAGCGTCGGAGGCGGCGTGTGGTTCGCGCCCCTGGTCCGCACGAACGCGATCAGCGTCACCGTGGCACACAGTCCCGAAGAGACGCTGGTGTACCTGCGGCAAGGGTTTCACTTCTGAGGTCCCGCGCCGCGAGGGCGCGGGGTCACTGCTCGACGACGGGGATCTCGGACGCGAGGTCGTAGCGGATGACCGCGTCCATCTTGTTCTCGATCTGGTAGAAGCGCGCCGCTTTCTTGCCGGGGAGGACCTTCGTGAAGTCGGCGAAGTAGGTGCGCCGGACCTTGGCGCGGTCCTCCTCGACCGCGAGGTAGTCCTCGGCGAGCTTCTTGGCGCGGTCGTCGGTGAGCTTCCCGTAGTTGGCCGTGTAGTCCTCGATCAGCGCCACCAGGCGGTCGTTCACGGCCTTGAGGTCGCCCTGGTAGCGATCGTAGAGCGGCCAGAAGTCCTTGGCCTCGGCGTCGGTCAGGGTGAGGTTCACCGCGACCAGCGCCTTCTTGTTGGCGCGAATGGTGTCGCGGAGCACGTCGTGGTTGGCGTCGGCGGCTTCGCCGGCGAACGCCGGGACGGTGCAGAGGATCGTGATCAGCAGGATGGTGGCACGCAGCATGGTCGTCGTCCTTTCCTACTTGTCGATCCGCGTGATCTTCGAGCCCTGGATGCCGACCCCGGCCATCAGGCCCTTTTGGTCGAAGATGAAGGCGTACGTGTCGCTCGTGAGAGTGTTGGTGGTGAGGCTCTTCCCGACGCCCTGGTCGACGATGACGATGCTCGGCCCGACGCCGATCTCGAAGCCGCGGGTCTCGTCGAGCTGCTTCACCGCCCGGTCGTTCATGAAGAAGAGCGCGTAGCCGAAGCTCTGGATGCCGGCCTGAAAGCCGTACGAGGCGGCGACCGAGTTGTAGATGCCTTTGACCCGGTCCTTCTCGAACCGGACGCCCTCGCCGATCTGGCCCCCGAACATGAAGCCGGCCTTCAGCATGGTCGGGAAGACGAGGATGGCCTTCGCTTTCGACGCGAGGAGCTTGGCGCTGTCCTGCGTCGCGTAGAGGTCCCGGAGGGCGGCACGTCCTTCGGCTTCGAGCGCGCTCCCGGCGCGCGCCGTGCGCGCCGACAGTAGGACGGCGGCGACCAGGATCCCGACCGTCATGACTCGCATCGTTCGCACCATCGGAGCCTCCTTCGCAGAGCCAAGCGCACGGGCGTCCGTGCAGGTCCGGCGCTCTGTAGCGCAGCACTGTCGTCGGCGCCAGCGTGTGAACGCTCGTGTAGTGTTTCAGGTGACAACGCTGCGGCGCCTCGGTCTGGCGCGCGCGGACTGCGTTCGGTGTCGGCGGCGGGTGGGTCAGGGAGGGCGCCTACGGTCGCCGGGTTCCTGGCGCCCAGCGCGTACTGCCCGCCGCAGCCTCTCTGTCTTGCGCACACGCGAGGTGCGGCTCCCCGGAGCCCTCCCGGACCCACCCGCCGCCGATGCGTCGAAGCAGGACCGATCGACCGGCGCACCGCGTCGCCGTACCGAACCCCACGGCGTCGAGAAGCTAGAATTCGAGAAGTTGAGAAGATGAGAAGAT
>JANNPN010000124.1:0-2228 GCA_031400185.1 Polyangiaceae bacterium | reverse complement strand
CGTTCGACTCGGTGAATCTCTCGCCCGAGACCCGTGACCTCGTCCGGCAGTCGATGTTCTTCACCCCCCTGCCCTTCGTGAAGCGCGTCGTCTTCATCTCGACCCCCCACCGAGGCGCGATGATGGCGGCCGGGCGACTCGGTGCGTTCGCCGGCTCGCTGGTGCGGATGCCGGCGACCATGCTCGGCCAGTTCGCCGTGCTCGCGACCGCCTTCGACGAGGACGCCCGGATCGCCGCGCTGTTGCGCCGGCCGCCGACGGCGATCGACAACATGAGCGCGCGCCAACCTTTCATCGAGATCACGTCGTCGATCCCGGTCTCGCCCGGCATCCCCGCCCACTCCATCATCCCCGTCAAAGGAACCGGGCCGTACGAGGGCGGCAACGACGGCGTCGTCGCGTACCAGAGCGCTCACATCGACTGGGCCGTCTCCGAGACGGTCGTGCGCTGGAACCATTCGTGCCAGGGCACCCCCGACGCCATCGAAGAGGTCCGCCGCATTCTCTACCTGCACGCGACCGAAGCCGACGCGGCGAGCCGACCCGCGCCCGCACCACCCCAACGCCCGCGCAGAGGATCGAAAAAATGACGACTGCCCTCCGCGTCGGAGCGCTGCACCGCGAGTCGCCGTCGAAAGACGCTGCCACGATTCTCGCCGGCTGAGGATCCTTTGACGCGTCGGAGGACGTCGTGAGATCAGCGACGCCCCTGCGGCTCGTGCTCGCGGCCGCGCTCGCCGCTGCGATCGTTCCGCACGTCGCCGACGCGCAGGACCTCGAGCCGCGCTCGTACGCCAATACGCCGATTGGCCTCAACTTCCTGATCGCCGGGTACGCCTACCAGGCGGGCGACGTCGCGACCGATCCCTCGTTGCCGCTCGAGGACGCGAAGGTCCGGCCGCGCAGGAACTGGTCGCCGGTGAGCGGGGTGTAGGTGATGGTCGGCCGGTCGGTGAAGGTACTGTGTCCGCCGAGCGCCCCGAAGGTGTCGCCGCTGCGGTTGACCGGCGCGACCTGGCCGGAGAGGTCGACGCCGGTCTCGAGCGTGTAGCCGCTCACGATCTGGCCGACGTCGAGGAAGACCGGCACGTCGAGGTACCGCAGCTTCACGATGGCGAGGAGCGTCTGCTGCTTCCACGACTCGGCGACGGCGGTGCCGAAGTCGAAGCGGTCGCGCATCACGGTGCGCGGTCCGATCGGCGTGCAGCCGGCGAGCATGAGGGCGACGGCGGCGGCCGCCGCCCAGCGCTCGCAGAGACGGCGGGCGCGGCGCCCGCGTGGTGGTCTCATGGCTTCTCCTCCTGACCGGCGAGCGCAGCGCGCGCCTCCGGCGCCACGCTCGCGAGGTGCAAGTCGCGCTGCGGAAACGGGATCGCGATCTCGGCGTCGCCGAGCGCGCGGTGAACCGCGAGCGCCAGGTCGCTGGTCATCCCGATCTTCTCCTCGACGCCCTTGTCGGTCCACGCGCGCAGCACGAAGTCGAGCGAGCTTTCGCCGAACCCCTTGAAGATCGCTTGCGGGGCCGGGTCGACCAGCAACCGGGCATCGCCCCGCGCGACGCCGACCAAGAGCGCGAGGACCCGCTCGGGATCGGTCCCGTACGCCACGCCGACCGGCACCTCCAGGCGACACAAGCGGTCGGAGAGCGTCCAGTTGGTGATGGTGCTGGCGATCAGGTCGGCGTTCGGCACCACGAACTCGGAACCGTTCCACCCGCGCACGACGGTGGCACGCATTCCGATCGATACGACGCGTCCGAAGATCTCCTGGCCCGGGATCTGCACGACGTCTCCCGGATGCACGCGGCGCTCGAGCAGGAGCGTCAGACCCGCGGCGAAGTTCTTCACGAGATCCTGCAGGCCGAGCCCGATGCCGACGCCGAACGCGCCCGCGAGGATGGTCACCTTGCTCAGGTCCAGCCCCAGCGCCCCGAGCGCGAGCACGAACCCGAGCGCGACGATCACGTAGTTGAGCAGGCTCGAGATCGCATAGGAGATGCCGCGGGTGAGCCGCGTGTGCGGGTAGACGTCCTCGCGCAGCACGAAGCGGACGAAGGCGGACACGAGGTAGGCGAGCCACACGGTCAGGACGAACTCGGCGAGGTCGCCCAGCGTGATCTGGATCGAGCCCCGCCCCAGTTTCGCGCCGAGCACGGCCTGCGCGAGGCCCATCGCCGGCTGGAACAGGCCGACGTGGTCCAGCGTCCGGGCGATCCACCCGAGGGTCGC
>JANNPN010000093.1:0-26422 GCA_031400185.1 Polyangiaceae bacterium | reverse complement strand
CGACCGCGCGGGCTCGAGCCCGCTCGCGCCGCCGTGGCCCGATCTCGTGATCGGCTGCGGCCGCCGGAGCGTCGGCGTCGCGTGGGACATCCGCCGCGAGGCCGGTCCGTCGACCCGTCTCGTCCAGCTCGGCCGCCCGCGCGCCGACCTCGACGGCTTCGACCTCGTCGTGACGTCGCCGCAGTATCGGCTACCCGAGCGGCCGAACGTGCTCCAGCTCGCGCTCCCACTTCATCGCACCGACGACGAGGCGCGGACGCGAGCGGCCTGCGAGTGGAAGGAACGCTTCGCGACGTTGCCGCGACCGTGGTTCGCGGTGCTCGTCGGCGGCAGCGCCAAGCCGTTCGTGCTCGACGCCGCGAGCGCGCGCCGGATGGCCGAGCAAGTGAACGCGCTCGCGCGCGCGGAAGGCGGGTCGTTGCTCGTAAGCACGAGCCGGCGGACGCCCGCCGACGCGGCGCGGACGTTCGCGGACGCGCTCACGGTGCCGTCGTATGTCCACCACTGGACGCCGGGAGGCGGGCCGAATCCCTATCTCGCCTACCTCGGTCTCGCCGATGCGTTCGTCGTGACCGGCGACAGCGCGTCGATGCTGACCGAAGCCTGCGGGACCGGGAAGCGCGCGTGGTTCGTCGAGCTCCCCGAGCGTTTGTCCTTGAAATCGCGCGGCAAGAACCTCTTTCGCCGGATCGTGCTGGCTCCTGCGCAGCACCCGGCGATCGCGCGCATCCCCCTCGCGCGCGCGCTCACGGCGATTCCGGTACGCGGCTGGGTGCGGTTCCCCCGGGACTTGAAGAAGCTCCACGCCGCACTCGTCGCGGCGAACCGGGCCCTGCCGCTCGGCCGCGCCTTCACGGCCCCGCCCCCGCCGCCGCTCGACGAGACCGAGCGCGCAGTCGCGCGCGTGCGCGCGTTGTTCGGGGAGTGAACGAAGAAAGAAGTCGCCAGGACGCCGGAAAGCGGCTACGCGTAGTCTCGATGGTTTACGAGCGATCGCGTACGGTTCCGAGGGTGGGAGTCACATTCACGTCGGCGCAGGTGCGGAACCAGTTGCGACCCGAGCTCGACCCCGTCGAGATCGAGCTCCTGGTCGATACCGGCGCGCTCTTCAGCGTGGTGCCCGCCGGCATCCTCGACGCGCTCGGGGTGATGCGCATCGACCGGCAGCAGTTCACGCTGGCGGACGGGTCCAGCGTCTCCTACGATGTCGGCGAGGTGATCTTCGTCGTGAACGGACGCGCGCGGACGTCGCAGGTCGTGTTCGGACCGGAAGGCGTCACGCCGCTCCTCGGAGCGTTCACGCTGGAGAGCCTCGGGCTGATGGTGAACCCGGTGACGCGCGAGCTGCTGCCGATGCGGCTTTTTCTGGCCCGCGTGGCGTAGCGGCTACGCCGACACCGCGGCGGGCTTGACGCCGTTCACGAGTGCCAGCGCGTCGCGGCGCACGTGGCGGTACTCGATCTCTTCCTCGACGACCGACAGCGGAAACGCGCCGGCGGCGAGCGCCTCGCGCAGCATGGAGAAGAAGAATCGCTCCTGCGCGGGGTCGGGGTGCGGCTTGTAGCGGCCGCGCGGACCTTCGTGCTTGCCGCGCAGCCGCGCGAGCGCACGGGCGAAGAACGACCGCTCGGCGGCGTCGACGTGCATCCCGCGCGGGATGAAGTCGGCCGGCAAACCGGTTTTCCACGGTTGGGTGCGGCGGTGAGTGTTGTGGAGGAGCTTCGTGGTTGCATCGAGCGTGTCGAAGTGGTTCCACTGCTCCTCGAGCTCGCCGACGCTGCCGGCGGGCTCGGCGAGCAGCCACATCCAGTCGTTGTAGTCGCGCTCGCCGGCGAAGATCCGGGCGAAGTCTTCCTCGCACCGCCAGTGCGCGAGCTTCGCGCAGTCGAGCAGCATCACGCTCGACGCCCAGTGGCCCGGCTTCCTGCCGTCCGCGGGCATGCGCTTCGCGAGCACGGCGTGGCCGCGCATGTCGCGGCGCAACAGCTCGACGATGTCGCCGACGGCGAAGATGTCGGGGTCCATCACGACGGCGCGGCCCTCGTAGCCCATGAGTCGCGGCACGTCGAAGCGAATCGGCGGAAACGACTGCAGGTCGTCCTCGACCCAGAGAACCTGCCGTCCCTCGCGGAGATAGGCCTGGCCGTCGCGGTTCGCGATGAACGGGTAGTCCTCCGCCCAGATGACCCGGACGTCGAACCCGTCTGGCGTTGCCGATCGGGACTTCAAGGAGAAGGCGGAAACCAAGGCGCCGAGGCGTTGCTTCCGGTTGGTGTGGATGAAAACTGTGTCGCGCATCGACCCGGACGTGTGCTACCGCAACCGGGTCGCGAGCGAAAGTCGGCGCGCTCCGCGAGCGGAGCGCCAGGAGGATGCCCATGCACGATCTCGTCATCCGAGGCGGAACCGTCGTCGACGGCACCGGAGCCGAGCCGCGCGTCGCGGACGTGGCGATCGACGGCGCTACGATCGCCGCCGTCGGCCCGGCGCTGCCGAAGGGCAGCGCGGAGATCGACGCCACCGGGAAGGTCGTCACGCCGGGCTTCGTCGACATCCACACGCACTACGACGGTCAAGCCACGTGGGACCCGGAGATGGCGCCCTCGTCGTGGCACGGCGTCACGACCGTGGTCATGGGGAACTGCGGCGTCGGGTTCGCGCCGGCGGCGCCCGACCGCCACCAGTGGCTGATCGGTCTGATGGAGGGCGTCGAGGACATTCCCGGCACCGCGCTCGCCGAGGGCCTGACGTGGGAGTGGGAGAGCTTTCCCGAGTATCTCGACGCGCTCGAGAAGCTGCCGCGCACGGTCGACGTCGCGACCCACGTCCCGCACGGCGCCGTCCGCGCCTACGTCATGGGCGACCGCGGCGCGCGGAACGAGCCGCCGACCGCCGACGACATCGCGCGCATGGCCGCGATCGTCGAGGACGGTCTTCGCGCCGGTGCGCTCGGCTTCTCCACCTCGCGGACCATCCTCCATCGCTCGATCGACGGTGAGCTCGTGCCCGGCACGACTGCGACGAAGGAAGAGCTGATCGGCATCGGGCGCGCGATGGGCAAGGTCGGTTGGGGCGTCTTCGAGCTCGTGTCGGACCTCCGCCGCGAGTGGAACGAGTTCGAGTGGATGGGCGAGCTCAGCCGCGAGACCGGCCTGCCGATCACGTTCGCCGCACTGCAGTCGATCGGGAAAGAGCTGACGCTCGACGACCAGATCGCCGCCATGGACCGTGAGAACAAGAAGGGCGCCAACATCGTCGCGCAGATCGCGCTGCGCGGAAACGGCGTCGTCATGGCGTGGCGCGGCACCGTGCACCCGTTCCTGTGGAAGCCGGCGTGGACCGAGATCGCCGCACTCCCGTGGGAGCAGCAGCTCGCGCGCCTTCGCGACCCTGCGTTCCGTGCCCGCATGATCGAGGAGAAGTCGGTCTTCCCGGAATCCGATCTCGTCTACTTTCTGCAGGTCGTCGCCGAAGGGTGGTCGGTGCAGTACGCGATGGGGCCCGGCTTCAACTACGAGCCGACGCAAGCGGAGACGATCATGGCGCAAGCGTCGGCCAAGGGCGTCTCCGGCGCCGAGCTCGCGTACGATCTTATGATGGAGGACGCGGGCCGCGGGTTCATCTACTTCCCGATCCTGAACTACGAGGACGGCAACCTCGACTTCCTGCAGGCGCTGCAACGCCGCGACGATTGCGTGAACTCGCTCTCCGACGGCGGCGCGCACTGCGGCACGATCTGCGATGCGGCGTCGCCGACGTTCATGCTCGAGCACTGGGTGCGCGACCGCAAGCGCGGCACGATCCCGCTCGCGACGGCGATCAAGCGCCAGTGCCGCGACACCGCCGTGCTCTACGGCCTCCACGACCGCGGCGTGCTGGCGCCGGGCTACCTTGCCGACGCGAACGTCATCGACATGCACGCGTTGAAGCTCGGGAAGCCGTGGCTCGCGTTCGACCTTCCCGCTGGCGGCCGACGCCTCTTGCAGCGCGCCGACGGCTACGTCGCGACGATCAAGTCCGGCCGGGTGACGTTCCGCGACGGGACGATGCAGGGTCCGACGCCGGGAGTGGTCGTGCGCGGCCCGCGCTCGTGTCCCTCCTGATCCGCCCGGCGACGGCCGCCGACGGCGCCGCTGTGGCGCGGATCTACAACCACTACGTCCGCAACACGACGGTGACGTTCGAGGAGGAGGAGGTTCCTCCGACCGAGATCGCGCGTCGGATCGGCGAGGTGCAGGCGGCGGCGCTGCCCTGGCTCGTCGCCGCGCGTGGCGCCGAGGTCGTCGGGTACGCGTATGCCGCGAAGTGGCACGCCCGGAGCGCCTATCGCTACTCGACGGAGATCACCGTCTACGTTGCCGACGGCCAGCAGCGTAGCGGGATCGGGTCACGGCTGTACGACGAGCTCTTCCCGCTGCTGCAGGCCCGCGGCATGCACGCCGTCATGGCCGTGATCGCGCTCCCGAACGAGTCGAGCGCGGCGTTGCACGAGCGGTTCGGCCTCGCGAAGGTGGGACACCACACGGAAGTCGGCTTCAAGCTCGACCGCTGGGTCGACGTCGGGTACTGGCAGCGCACGCTCGCGCGCTCGGCGTGACGTGCCCTCGCACCCCGTGTAGGTTGCGAGCGCATGAGCGACCGCATCGCGCCTGAGTGGCCGCTCGCGGCGGCGATGCTCGAGGATCTCGCGCAGCGCGGCTTCACCCGCCGCCATTTCTTCCGGATCGCGACGCTGCTCGGTGCGGGCGCCGCGTTGCCGTTCGGCTCCGAGCATGCGCTGGCACAGCTCTCCAACGTCGGCCAGCTCCCGGACGACGCCGTGAAGATCAACGCCAACGAGTTTCCCGAAGGACCGTCGGAGCAGGCGCTCGCGGCGCTCGCCGAGGTCGCGAAGAAGGGCAACCGGTATCAATATCCCGCAACCGACGCGCTCGTGGTCACGGCCGCCGAGCTCGAAGGCCTCGAGCCGAATAACTTCGCGGTCTACCCGGGATCGAGTCTCGCGCTGCACCATGCGGTCGTCGCGCTCACCTCGCCGACGCGCGCACTGATCGTCGCAACGCCGGGCTACGAGGCGGCGGCGCTCGCGGCGGAGCTCATCGGCGCCACGGTCGTCCGCGTGCCGCTCCGGAAGGACGGCGCCCACGATCTCGCGGCGATGCTGAAGGCAGCGAAGCGGCAGCCGACCGGCGTCATCTACGTCTGCAACCCCAACAACCCGACCGGAACGGTGACCCCGCGCGCCGACATCGAGAAGCTGATCGCGGCGAAGCCGGCAGGGTCGGTCGTGGTGATCGACGAGGCCTACATCCACTTCTCCGACGAGCCGCCGGCCAGCGACCTGATACGCGCCGGCAAGGACGTCGTCGTGCTGCGGACCTTCTCCAAGGTGTACGGCATGGCGGGTCTTCGCGCCGGGTTCGCGATCGCGCGCCCGGATCTCCTGAAGCGCGTCGCGGCCTGGAACGCCGGCGCCATGCCGGTCACCGCGATGGCCGCCGCTCACGCGATGCTACGCGATCCCGAGCTCGTGCCGGCGCGAAAGCGCCGGAACGCCGACCGCCGTGCAGCGCTCATGCACTTCCTCGAGCAGCACGGCTTCACCTACACCCCCTCGGTCAGCAACAAGCTCATGGTCGACGCGCGAATGCCGACCCAACAAGTCATCGACGGGCTCAAGCAACGCAAGATCTACGTCGGCCGCCCGTGGCCGGTCTGGCCGACGCACGTCCGCGTGTCGATCGGGACCGAGGACGAGATGGCGCGTTTCCAGGCTGCCTTCCTGGAGGTGACGTCGGCGACGGCCTCGGGCCGTCGTTAGACGCGCGTGACCTCGACCGGGATCCCCGTCATGAACGCCATGTTGCTGAGCGGGTCGTAGCTTCGCGGGCCGGTCGGCAGCAGGCGGTTCACGTTCACGCCCGGCCGCTCGTTCGCGACCCGCATGCCGCGCGCGGTCGCGTGGCCCCAGCCGTGCGTCGCCGCGACGACGACGCCGGGCATCAAGTCGTCATCGACACGCACCGGGAGCTCGATCTCGCCGGCGTCGCTCGCGACCCGCACGAGCACGTCGTCGGCGAGCCCGAGGCGCGCGGCGTCGTCGGGATGGACGAAGAGATAGTTGCGCGCCCGTTCGCGCCGCTTCAATTTGTCGACGTTGTGGAACCACGAGTTGTGCATGAAGCGGTCGCGCTTGGTGATGAGGCGGAGCTGGCTCGCGGGCGCGGCGGCGCGCTCGTCCAACTGGCGTGCGGTTGCGGCGATCGCGTCGGTGAAGAGCGGCGGACAGCAGTCGACCTTCGCGTCCGGCGTCCCGATCTGGTCGTCGAAAAACTTTCCCGGCGCGAGCGGGGCGAGCATGACGCCGCCCGGCCGCGTCTTCAGCTCGTCGAGCGACACGCCGCCGCGCTCGAGCATGCGGGTCAGGCGTGCGAATACGTCGGGCGAGTCGCCCTCGTCGAGCGGGCTCTTGAACCCGAGCTCGCGGCAGAGGCGGGACAGGATCCACCACTCCTCGCGCCGCTCGCCCACGGGCTCGACGACGCGCGGGGTGTATTGCACGTGCGGCTCCGCTTGGAGCCCGAGCCCGGCATAGGTCAGGTCGGCGCGCTCGTACTGGTCGGTCGCGGGGAGCAGATAATGCGCGAGCTCGCCGGTGACGTTCCGGTAGAGGTCGAGCGAGACCAGCAGGTCGAGCGATGCGAGCGCCTCGCGGAGCCGCGGCTCGCCGGGCATCGACAGGAGTGGGTTCCCGGCGATCACGAACAGCGCGTGCACACGCGCCGGTCCGGGGGTCAGGATCTCGTCGGCGAGCACGTTCCCCGGCAGCGACCCGCGCACGTGGCGCATGCGCCCGAAGCGTGAGTCGAAGAAGGTCTTCGCCGGATCCGCACGGCCCGAGCGCGCGGCGGTCGGGTAGTAGCCGACCGACTCGATGTTGCCGCCGCGGCGGTCGAGGTTGCCGGTCGCGAACGACAGCATCTGCACGAGCCAGTACGCGAGCGTGCCCTGGCGGCCCATGTTGACGCCCGTCGACATCGTGACCGATGCGCCGCGCGCCGCCTTCCAGTCCCGTGCCACCGCGCGGATCTCGTCGGCGGAAACGCCGGTCACCGCGCTCACGCGCTCGGGCGGATAGGGCGCGATGAACGCGCGGAGCCCCTCGACGTGCTTCCCGTGCGCGCCGAGGACGGCCTCGTCGAAGCCGCCGATCCGCTCCAGCTCGTGGAGCAGGGGCGGCCAGGAAGTAGACGTCGGTGTCGGGTTGGATCTGGATCAGCTCGCCGACGCCCGACTTCACCGATTCGATCCGGCGCGGGTTCACGAAGCGCACCTTGCCGCCGCGCGCTTCGATCTGGCGGAGGGCTTCGATCGGCTCGGCGATGGAAATGAAGCTCATATGGGAGACGCCGGGGTTCGAGCCGAGGATGAGGAGGTAGTCGGTGTGCGCGAAGTCGGGGACGGGGTGCACCGTGCTCGACCCGAAGACGTATTCGCTCGCCGCGAACTTGTTGCTGCAGTCCTGCGTGCCCGCCGTGTAGATCTGCCGCGTGCCGAGCCCCTGGAGGAACGGCGTCGTCCCGACCGACACGAGCGCGTTGAACGCGGTCGGATTGCCGATGTAGACGGCGGTCGACCAGTCGCCGTGCCGCGCCTTGATTGCGCGGAGCTCGGCGGCGATGCCGGCCATCGCGTCGTCCCATGACACCCGTTCGAAGCTCCCGCCGCCGCGGCGGAGCGGGTACGAGAGGCGGTCGGGATCGCGGTGCACGTCGAGGGTCGCGATCCCTTTGTTGCACGCCCAGCCACGCGACACCGGATGCTCGCGGTCGGGGCGGACGGCGGTGAGATCGCCGTCTGTGACGGTCGCGACGAGCCCGCACGCGGGCTCACAGACGCGACAGAACGTGCGGACGTCGATCATGCGTCCGGCGTAGCATGACGCTGGCGCCCCTGTCTCGGTCAGCAAGCGTCGGCGGTTTCGATTCCCCCGCCGTCCGGGCGTGTTCCGGCGCGCGGCTGGTCGGGGCGGAAGTGGCGTTTCGAGCCCCGCGCCGGGCGTGCAGCAGATGACACACTGTAGGGTGTGGCACCTCGCAAACCGGCGTCGTCAAGCCCGCGCACCAAAGATTCTCGCACGGCGCGACTAGGAAGATCGATTGAGCGACACTGGAGCTCATCGAGTGACGGATGCTGAACCTCGAGAGGTGAGCGATGAAGCAGGTCTACTATTCAACAGACGACAGATCGTGCACGGTCTCGTGCGGCCCCCTTCGACTGAGGGCCCGTTCCGGGTCGACGAGATGCTGAAGCGTTCCGACATCACCATCGATCTACACGACGGCTCCGCCGCCGTCCGTCTGGAGTGCCCATGATTCCAGGTGGCCTGGTCGTGGAGATCCGGAAGCGCCCGCTCGAGACGTTCTTCGAGTGGTTTCGATCGCTCGGTCCGAATCTCGGAGACGAGTTCACCGGAAGGCTCACCTCGCTCGCACCCGATCGGCTGCTCGAGGGAAGGGCGATGTCGGTGCACGAGGAGGTCGGCACGGTCGTGATGCTCGCGGCGCTCGTCGACTTCGTGTTCCGCGGCCGCATGACCGCCGAGGAGTGGGACGCGCTCGGTGAGATCGAGGTGCAGATGACGGCCGGCGAGGAGTCCGAGCCGCTCGGCTCGTCGCTCCGCGCCAAGCAATGGATCCGTGCCTTTGCTTCGTGGGACGCGCTCCGCCGCACGACGCTCTCCGTCGACGCGATCGAGGATTACCTCGATCAGCACCATTCCTTGTGAGCGAGCCGGCGTAATCGGCCGGGCGGTCGGTGTCAGCCCTCGGGGTTCGGCAACGCTTGCGTGGCGATCACGAATTCGCCGACCGGGCGTCCCCCGATCAGATGCTCTTGAATGATGCGCTCCAGCACCGCGGGTGAGCACGATCGGTACCAGGTGCCTTCGGGATAGACGACCGCGATCGGTCCGTCCTGACAGATCTGCAGGCAGTTGGCCTTGGTGCGGTAGATCCCACCGGCTCCGACGAGCCCGAGCTCACGAAGACGCGCCTTCAAGTACTCCCACGACTCGAGGCCGGCGGCCTCGTCGCAACACTTGGGCTTCGTCTGGTCGCAGCAGAGGAGGATGTGACGGCGGAGACCGCCGATCCCGAGCTCAGCCGCGATCTCCGCGAGCGGACGAGACATCCGCCGCACCGTACCCGAAGCGCGTGCGGTCCGCACCCCGTCGAGCCAGGCGGTAGTGCCGCAGTGTGATTCTCGCGCGGCGGAGCACTCGGAAGCGGTGGCAGCAGGCGGGCGGGTCGGGGATGGCTTCTACGGTCGCCGGATCGCTGCCACCCAGCGCAGAACGCCCGCCGCAGCCTCGCTGGCTTTCGCACACGCGTGGTTTGCCTCCCCCAAACCACCCCCGCCCCCCCCGCCTGCTGCATCATCTTCCAACTTCTCGAAGCCGTCGGGTGCCGCACGGCGGCGCTGGCGCCGGTTGATCGGTCCGGGTTCGACGCATCGGCGGCGGGTGGGTCAGGGAGGGTTCCGGGGAGCCCCAGCTCGCGTGTGCGAAAGAGAGCGAGGCACCGGCGGGTAGTACGCGCTGGGCGCCAGGAACCGGGCGACCGTAGGAGCCCTCCCTGACCCACCCGCCGCCGACACCGCACGCCGACCGCTCGCGGCAGACGAGGCTCCGGTGCGTTCACACTGAGGCACTACCAGCCAGGCCTCGAGCGCGGCCAGAGGTCCTCGGCGGTCGCCGAACGGACAGCACGAGTTTTGACTATGAGCGATGCGCGCCGCTATCCCGGATCCGTGGGAACCCGTACGTCGATCCTGATCCTCCTCGCCCTCCTCACGATGCCGGCACGAGATGCCGCCGCTTTTTCGGTGCTCGCCCACCAAGCGGTCGTCGACAGGAGTTGGGACGCGACCATCGCCCCCGCGATCAGCGGCCGGTATCCCGGCGCCGACCTCGAGCGCGCGCGCGCCTTCGCGCACGGCGGCTCGCACGTCGCGGACCTCGGCTATTTCCCGTTCGGGAGCGCGCTCTTCACCCAGCTCCTGCACTACGTGCGGACCGGCGACTTCGTGCGGAACCTCCTCGGCGCCGCGCGCGACGCGAACGAGTACGCGTTCGGGCTCGGCATGCTCGCGCACTGGATCGCCGACACGACCGGCCATCCCGAGGCCACGAACCGCATCGTACCGGAGCTGTATCCGAAGCTCCGCGAGGAGTTCGGCGACGAGGTCACCTACGCCGACGACCACGCGGCCCATTTCACGACCGAGTTCCGTTTCGACGCGCTCCAGATCGCCCGCAGCAAGGCGGGTCGCGACATCTTCCACCATTCGCTGCAGTTCGAGGTCGCGACCCGCGCGCTCGAGGAGGCCTTCGAGCAGACGTACGGTCTCCGCCCCGACGACGTCATGACCAGCACCGACGCGGCGATCCTGACCTATCGCTACGCGATTCGCGGGCTCATTCACCAGGTGACGGGCATCGCGTGGCAGCTCTACCAGGCGGACATCCAGACCCTCGACCCGACGATGACGCCGGCCGGCTTCGTCTACGACCTCTCGCGCGAGGACTTCGAGCATGAGTTCGGCAAGGTCGTCACCGAGCCGGGGTACTTCGCCAAGTTCTTCGCGGTCCTCGTGAAGCTCGTGCCGGACGTCGGCCCGCTGAAGCCCGCGATCATGAAGCCGCTGCCTGCGGACGCGCAGAAGCGCTACGAGGCCGCGCTCGACCACGCGCTCACGCGCTACCGTGCCGCGATCGAGGCGGCGACGGCGAAGCGCCTCGATCTTCCCGAGCTCAACCTCGATACGGCGCGGCCCGTCACGTATGGCCAGTACGCGCCCGCCGACGAGGCCTACGCGGGCCTCGCGACCAAGCTCGCGGAGCGCGGCGCGGCCGTGCCGGCGGAGCTGCGCGCCGATCTCGCGCGCTTCTACGCGTCACGCCCGGCGCGCGCGGCTCGCGACGACGATGACGACGAGCGCGAGCTCGACGCGACGCTCGCGCGGCTCGCGGTCGCCAGCGCACCCGGGAACGCGTTGCGGTAAGCGGGTGCATCCCGCGCTGGCGGGCGTCATGCGATTGCACGCCCGCGCGCGTCATCGGATTGCACGCCCCGCGTGCGTCATCGATTGCGCGGCGCGCGGGCGCCGACGGCGGCGCTACTGCTGGTTCTGCTGTCGCTGCATTGCCGCCGCGCGCTCGGCCGGCTTCCGCGCGGCCGGCACGTGACGGCCGTTCTGTTGCTGCTGCTGCGCGCCCGTGAGCGGCACGATCTTTACCGACACGTCGAGTCGGTGCGCCGCCGGGCCGTGATAGACGCCGCGGAGCGGTGCGACGTCGTCGTAGTCGCGGCCGTGGGCGATCTTCACGTGCGCGGATCCCACCTCCTGCTGGTTGGTCGGATCGAGGCCCCACCAGCCCGCGCCCGGGATCGCCACTTCCGTCCACGCGTGGGTCGTCACCTCGCTCAGGTCGGCGACCGTCTTGGCGCGGGCGCCGCGCGACGTCGGCAAATAGCCCGACACGTAGCGCGCCGGGATGCCGACGCTCCGGCACATCGCGACCATCAGGTGCGCGTAGTCTTGGCAGACGCCGGTCTTCCGCGCGAAGACCTCGTTCACGTCCATGCCGACGTAGGTGCTGCCGGGGGTATAGGTGAGGGTGGTCGCGGCGGCGCGGTGCAGCGCGAGCACCGCGCCGACCACGTCGTCGCCGGCGTTCGCGGCGCGGATCTCGGCGTCGCGCCGTAGCGCCTCGCCCCACTGCGTGTGCGGTGACGGCTCGAGATACTCCTGATGCTCCGCGAGGAAGTCCGTGTCGCGGAGGTTCGCAAGGCGGGGACAGGCCGTGAGCGGTCCGGTCTCCCGCGTTTGCACGGTGGTCTCCACCAGCACCTCGAGGCGGGTGTGCGGGGCGGCGATACCGAACACGTCGACGCACGTGCCCCAGTAGTCGACGTACGAGAAGACGCGCGCCGCTGGCGTCGTCGCGACCCGGTACGAGAGCAGCTCCTGGCGCGCGTCGCTCAGGGGGCAGGCGCGCAGAACGTTGTGCGACTCGCGCACGGCCTCGGGGTACGAAAACGAAGTCAGGTAGCGAATGTCGAGTCTCATATTCCGTCCGCCCCCATGCGCTGGCGGGCCCGATTGGTCCGGTGGGCTGCCGCGGCCGGAGTGAATCCGGCCGCCTGGCTACGGGCCGCCAAGCGCATGTAGCTCATGTTCTGCTCCGCGTTGGAAAAAGTGGGCGCTCACCGCGTCGGCGACCTGCCAGATGCCGTCCTGCAGCTGGTCGAGGAAGCGCTGCAGGCCGTCGTTCACGAGCTCGGGGACGTCGAGGAACTCGAGCGTCGCCCGCATGCGGCCGAGGAGCCGGTGCGGCGGGATCGGCCGGTCGCCGGTTCCGAGCCGCGCGAGCTGATCCTCGGCCGAGCGCAGACAGAAGAGGACGCCGCGCGGGAACTCACGCGACAACAGGAGGAACTCCAGCACCTCGGCGACGCCCATGACGTCGTGGTGCACCCGCACGTAGGCCTCGAACGCCGAGACCGATTTCAGTACTGCGCCCCAGTGCTGATAGGTCGCCTGCGGGTCGGGCGAGCCGCGTTGTACCCAGCGCACCGAGAGGAGGCGGCACGTCATCTCGGCCCGCTCGAGCATGCGGCCGAGCACGAGGAAGCGCCAGCCGTCGTCGCGCGGCATCGTCTCCGCCGCGACCCCGGTGATCATCTGACAGCGTGCCTTCACGAAGCGGTAGAGCTCGTAGGGCTGGCGTTGCAGGTCGGCGCGGAGGTCGCGGGCGCCGAGCTCCAGGTGCAGCGTGTTGATCGCCTCCCAGAGCTCGGTCGAGATGCGCTCGCGAACGGTGCGGGCGTTGTCGCGGGCGCATGCGATCGAGGAGACGATCGAGCCGCCGTTCTGGTCGTCGAGGGCCAGGAACTCGCTGACGGGCGACTCGGAGCACTCGATGCCGCGGGCGTCGAACGATTGCTCCAGGTGCAGCACCTTCACGAGCTCGCGCCAGACGACCGTCGGATCCTCGACCGACGACTCCAGAAGCCCGTGGTAGGTGACGTCGAGGAGACGCGCCGTGTCCTCGGCGCGCTCCAAGTAGCGCCCGATCCAGAAGAGGTCCTCGGCGTGGCGTGCCAGCATGGCTCAATCCGCTCCGTCCACGCCGTCGGCGGCGAGCACCCAGGTGTCCTTGGACCCGCCGCCCTGCGACGAGTTCACGACGAGCGAGCCCTTCGGGAGGGCCACGCGCGTGAGCCCACCCGGGATCACCTCGACGCGCTCGCCGGAGAGGACGAAGGGACGGAGGTCGATGTGGCGGCCCTCGAAGCGGCCGTCGAGGAACGTCGGGTGGCGCGAGAGCGAGATCACCTCCTGCGCGATGAAGCCGCGCGGGTTCTCCAGGATCTCCTGCCGGCACTTCGCGAGCTGCTCGTCCGTCGCGCGCGGGCCGATGATGATGCCGTACCCGCCCGACGCCGCGACCGGCTTGATCACCAGCTGGTCGAGGCGGGCGAGGGCCGCCTCGCGCTGCTCGGGCTGCCACAACAGATACGTCTCGACGTTCGGAAGGATCGCGTCCTCGTTGAGATAATACTTGATGAGCGCCGGCACGTACGCGTAGATCGCCTTGTCGTCGGCGACGCCGTTCCCGATCGCGTTCGCGATCGTCACGTTGCCGGCGCGCGCCGCGTTCACGATGCCGGGGACGCCGAGCGTCGAGTCGCGCCGGAAGCAGGCGGGGTCGAGGAACGCGTCGTCGATCCGGCGGTAGACCACGTCGACGCGATCGAGCCCGCGGGTCGTGCGGAGATACACGACGTGCTCGTCGACGATGAGGTCGCGGCCCTCGACGAGCTCGACGCCCATCTGGCGCGCGAGGAACGCGTGCTCGAAGTAGGCCGAGTTGTAGGCGCCCGGCGTGAGGACCACGACGCGCGGGTTGCCTGCCGCCGCCGGTGCCACGCTGCGGAGCGCCGTGAGCAGCGAGGCCGGATAATGCGACACCGGCCGCACGCGGTGCTGCGCGAATGCGAGCGGCAGCACGCGCGTCAGCGTTGCGCGGTTCTCGAGGACGTACGAGATGCCGCTCGGCGTCCGGAGGTTGTCCTCGAGCACGCGGTAGACGCCCTCGCCGTCGCGCACGAGGTCGACGCCCGACACCATGCAGCGCGCCGCGTGCGGCACCGCGATCCCGAAGGCCTCGCGCTCGAAGCCGTCGGCCGACATGACCAGCGCCCGCGGCACGATCCCGTCCGCGATCGCGGCGGCCTCGCCGACGTAGAGGTCGTCGAGGAACTGGTTGAGGGCGGTGACGCGCTGGATCAGGCCGCGCTCGACCGGCGCCCATTCCTCTGCGGGGATGATGCGGGGGACCAGGTCCATCGGCCAGACCCGCTCGACGCCTGCCGCCTCGCCGTAGACGTTGAAGGTGATGCCGAGACTCCGGAAGATCGCGTCGCGGAGACGCTCGCGGCGGCCGAGCTCTTCAGTGGCGATTGCGCGCAAGCGCGCCACCAGGCTGCGGTAGGGCGGACGGATCTCCCCGTCGGCGCTGAACACCTCGTCGAAGAATCCTTCCGTCTCGTACCCGCCGAAGGGATCGTCCGATGAATTGAGCTCGGGAGCAGTGTTCCGTGTCACCAAAGAGTCCGCCTCGCTGGGGCCCGCCGACGGTCGGGTCGCGAAAGACCCCTTCGAGCAAGGCGTGTGCCGGCAATGACCCGCATAAGGCCTAGAGATGACGGAGGCAATACGGGGGTCGTGCCCAGTGGGTAGGCATGGCGTGCCCCGGGCGCGAGCAGCACCGCTCCGGCGCCGCGCTCAGCCGCGCAAGCGCTTGCCATGACTCCGCGGCGGGCGGAGATGGACGCGTGCTCTTCCACGTCCCGCCCGCGCTCCGCATGCGCCTCCGCGGCACCGCGCTCGCGCGCCTCTACGCCCGCGCCCACGCCGCGGCCTATGTCGCGACCGGCGGCCGCGTCGGCGGCGCGATCCGGGTTGCGAGCGGCCCGCGGCCGCCCGTGCTCCTGCTCGAGACGATCGGACGGCGGAGCGGCGCGCCCCGCACGACCCCGCTCATCTACGTGACCGACGGCGACGATCTCGTCGTGATCGCGGCCAACGCCGGCCATCCGAGCCACCCCGCGTGGTGGCTGAACCTCGTGGCGAACCCGCACGCGACGGTGCGGATTGGTGGTCGACGCCGCACGGTCGTCGCGGCGACCGTCGAAGGTCCGCGCCGCGATGCGCTCTGGCGGCGCTTCCTCGCGACCTACCGCGGGCTCGACGAGTACCAGCGGAGCGCGACGAGAAACTTCCCGGTCGTCGCCCTCACGCCCGCGGGCTCGCGGACGACGCCGTAAGCGATCGACGACGGCAAGGGGAACGCGGTCGCGGTGACGAGGTTCAGCGGCAAGACCCCGCCGCTCACGACGTACCGACCCAGCCGTGGGCGGCGACCGCGACGATCATCGTCACCGCGGCCGAAACGCACGCCACCCCGACGAGCGCCGCGCGGTAGAGGCGCGGCAAGGTCGGGGTGGCGGGGTACCCGGGAGCGTCCAGATCTCGCGGCATGAGGTGGCCCTCGAGAGATTGGTGGGACAGGGCGTGTGCGCGTCGAGGACTACGGCGCCGGCGGAGTGGCAGGGGTGCCGCAGGCGTTGCTCCAGGGGATCGTACGGACCGTCGGGGTGCCGCCGTTCGCATCGGCGAGCGCAGTCACGATGCTGAAGTCGAAGTTCGCGGTCTTGCCGGCGGGCGGCAGGCCCTGGTTCTCGACGGTGCCGCGGATCGCGAGCACGAGGCGGTTGTGGTCGACGTGGTAGGTCCCGTCGGTGTGCCACGCGGCATCGCTCGGATCGAGGCCGTAGCCGCCCGTGTGGGCGTGCTGCTGGCGGTACGTGTTGAACTCGTGGCGGTCGTAGGTGAGCTCCATGCTGTCCGGGTTGCCCGGATCCTCGATCGTGTAGATGCCGACCGCGTTCGGGGTGGTCAGAAGCTGCATCAAGAAGCCCTGCGTGTTGTAGATCATCACGTCCGACGCATCGAAGAGGAGCGGGTAGTTCTCGCCGAGGCCGCTGAAGATCATGTGATCGTCGATCGCGCTGATGTCGAGCGGAATGAGCACGACGTGGTCGGTGGTCACCGCCGCGCTGTAGCACTTCGCAATGGTCTCGCCGTCGCCCTCCTCGAGCACGATCGGCGCCTGCATCACGGTGAAGTCGTCCTTCGTGATCCTGAAGTCGCGGCCCGGACCCTTGATCTCGATCATGGTCGGTCCCATCGGCGCCTGCGGCATCGGGAATGCGACTTGCCACTTGTAGGTGCCGTCGGCGAGGTCGCGTTTCCACACGGCATTGCGCTTGACCTTTCGGTCGCCGACTCGCAGCTCGTACTCACCCGAGCGGTTGTCCGGCGGGAAGACCGTGATGATATCGCCGGGAGAAGCAAAATTCGGCCGCACGAGCGCGGCAGCCGGCGGCGGTTTGGCGCATCCACACCCCGCTTCAGCGGGCATGCTCCGCAGTCCCGCCATCGCGGTCAGGGCACTCAGCAACATCAGGTAGCGGATCCGCATCGTCTCTCTCCTCAGGGCGTCACCGGTTGATCCGGTCACGGCGAGATAGAGCAATCGTCCGGCCAACTCCGAACGTCAGTCGTCTCGCATGATTGCCCGTCCGGGCACGTGCGCACGACGGGGCACTGTGTTGTCGAAGGCACACTCGCGCGTCAGCGGTGACACACTCGGGCGCACATGCATGCGAAACGGAGCGGACGCGATGGCGTAGTCGATCCGCAGCGGAGCGACGTGCGTCTTGTCGAAGCCCGTTCGTGCAGCGTTGCGAACGGCAATGCGGCGTCGAGCGTCACGCCCTCGCAGAGCGTGCAATGGAGAGTCTGCGGTATCCGCTACGGCGTGACCCTTGGCTTGACCCTTCGTCGAGGCGCGTGTACTTGAGCGCGTTCCCGCCATGTCGATTCTCATACACAAGGACACGACGGTCATCATTCAAGGGATCACGGGCCGCGAGGCCGTGAACCTCACGCGCGAAGGCCTCGACTACGGCACGAAGATCGTCGGCGGCGTGACCCCCGGCCGCGCGGGTCGCGACGTCTACGGCGTGCCCGTCTACGACTGCGTGCGCGACATCACTGCGAAGCAGCATGTCGACGGATCGATCGTCACGGTGCCGCCGAAGTTCACCAAGGACGCCGTCTTCGAAGCGATCGAGGCTGGGGTCAAGCTGATCGTCATCGTGACCGAGCGGATCCCGCGTGCCGACGTCGCCCAGATGGTCGAGCTCGCGAAGCTCCGCGGCGCCCGCATCATTGGACCGAACTGTCTCGGGGTACTTTCACCTGACGAAGCCAAGATGGGGGGTCTCGGGGGACCCGCGGTGAACGTGCGGCGCGCCTTCAAGAAGGGGTCGATCGGCATCATGTCGCGCTCGGGCGGCATGACCACCGAGATCGCCAACACGCTCTCGGCCGCAGGCTTCGGACAAAGCACCTGCGTATCGATCGGCGGCGACGCCATCATCGGCTCGACCTATGCCGAGCTCATGCCGCTCTTCGAGGCCGACCCGGAGACCAAGGCGATCGCCATCTACTCCGAGCCCGGCGGCCGCATGGATGCCTAGCTCGCCGACTGGGTGCGCGAGCACAAGTCGCGCCTCCCGATCATCGCGTTCATGGCCGGCCGCTTCATGGACGAGATGCCCGGCATGCGCTTCGGCCACGCCGGCACGATCGTCGAGGGCAAGGCCGACACCACCGCCGACAAGATCGAGCGCATGCACGCCGCCGGCATCTCCGTCGCCGAGCGCATCGAGGACATCCCGGGCCTCGTCAAAGAACGTCTCGCCAAGGCAGGACACTGAAATGCCGAACGGCATGTTCATCAACGTCGAGGTCGACGCGGCAGCTTCCAAGGACGCGGCGGTCGCGAAAAAGCTCACCGAGGTCTGCCCGGTCAACATTTTCGCGCAGCGCCCCGACGGCACCCTCCGCATCGTCGACGAGAACCTCGACGAGTGCACGCTCTGCGAGCTCTGTCTGCAGGCCTTCCCGGGCAAGGTGAAGGTCCTGAAGCTGTACGAGTAGCCGCGCGCGGCGGTCCGTCGGGTGGACGGGTGTTTTCGGCCTGTGCTACTCGGCCGCTCGATGCGAAGGCGTGCGTGGGCGCAGCGTCGTTTCGAGATCGTGATCGCGCTCGTCCTGGTGGTCGGGTGTGGCAATGACGACCCCCGGGCCACGCCGGCCGCGACACCCTCACCCGTCGCCACCGCCGTCGCGTGTCCGAGCAGCGTGACGGTCGGGTTGGATGGCGCGCGCGCCGATGTCGACTTCGGTAGCAGCGGCATCGTCCACGATTCGCCGCTGAGCGACGGGGTGTCGTTCACGCTCGGTCTCGCGTGTCCCGAGGCCGCGACCGGCGGCTGCGGCGTATGCGAGGTGACCGGCGTCCGTGATCCGGCAGCGGCCGTCAGCCACCGGCGCTGCGCCGATGCCATCGACGTCGCCTGCACGCGTGACGAGGACTGCCCGGGAAGCCGCTGCGACCGCTTCTTTTCTCCCCCGTTCCCGCTGTCGGCGGGCGGTGCGCCCGCGTGCGTCGTCGACCGCGTGGCCGAGCCGGTCACCGGCTCGTTCACGCCCGCGGCCGGCGAGCTCGACACGCGACTCCGCGTGGAGTGGGTCTTCCATCTGGCCATCGCGCTCGAGCGGCCGTGTCCGGTGTGCAGCGGTGGGGAGCTCGGCGCCGCCGGTGCGTGCGTCGGCGGGCCCCGCGACGGTGCGACCTGCAGGGTGCACGCGACCAACGCGTTCCTCGGGAACACCAGCTTCGATTGTCCGCCGAACCCCTCGTTGCAGCTCTCGAACGTGCCGATGGCGCTCGACCTCACGACCGGTACGCGCCGCCTCGACGCCACCGAAAACTGCACCGGCGACTCGGTCTCCGGACGCTGCTACTGCCCGGGGCAGGTCGCGCCGAACGACTGTACGACCGGGCAGTGCGATCCCGGCCCCGATGGCGACGGCGTGTGCGTGGGCGGCCCGACGGACCGGCTGTGCGTTCGGGAGCCGTTTCGTCCGTGCGCGGAGGACAGCGACTGTCCGGCGCCGGGCGACGTCTGCGGCACGCGGCCGCGCGAGTGCTCGGGGATGACGGACGCCGACGGCAGCATCATCGCGCCCCTCGAAGCATCGGGCAGTGCGAGCCCGTCGACGCCGGTCCTCGTCGGGCTCTTCTGCGTCCCGCTGAGCTCCGCGGCGGTGCAGAACCAAGCCCTCGGGATGCCGGGGCCGACCCGTCTCCGCATCCCCGCGTCGCTCTGTGCCGGCGAGGGCTGTTCGCTTCCCTGAGACGCGGACGGATCTTCTACAACGCCCAGTCGGCGGCGGCGCGCGGGTCCGGGTCGTACGAGCATACCTTCCCCGTGTGCACCGTTCGGTCCAGGTAGCGGCCGAGGGCGGGATTTCCGGCGGTGATCCGGGCAAGCGTCGTTCGGATCGAGCGCGTGACGTTGACGCGCGCGCGCTCCGCCGCCGCCGCGCCCCGCCGATCGCGTCCGCCGAGTCCGAGCCCGCTCGCGAGCTCTCGCGTGAGCGCTTCGATCTCGTGCTCGGCGCGAGCGAGGCGTCCCTGATCGTTGTCCGCAGCGGCCTCGGCACGCTCGCTCGCGAGCTCGCGCAAGCGGACGCGATACGCCTGCTTGGCCGTCGCGTCGAGCACGGGCCCCGCGTCCCCGCGCGCCACCTGCCGCCGCTTGCCGCGGAGCGCGTCTGGCACGTCTTCGTCGGACGCCGCGGCGCCGTGGACGGCGGCGACCAGCTCCAGCACGTGCCAGCTCACGCCGGGATGTCCGAGGAGCCGCGCGAGGTACTGGACTCCCCGCGTGTCCTTCAACCGCATGACGACGCCGTCGTAGCGAATCGTCCAGTACTCGCCCTCGCGCCGGAAGACGTTGCGCTGCGGGTCCACGAGCGGCACCGCCTCAGGCGCAGGGACCGCCGTCGTCGGCGCACGCGGCGCGGCCGGTTCCGCTGGCACACCGCCCGTCAACGTGGCGCGGAGGGTGCGAGCCTTCTCGTCGATCACCGTCATGCCGAGCTCCGCGGCGACGGCGATCACCTCGTCGAGCAATGCGGCGGCCCGGTCGCCGTCAGCGGGCTGCGCGCGCTCGGCGAGCAGGGCCGCGAGCTCGTAGCGGGTCCGCGCCGTCCAGGTCGGCGCCGCGATGCGCTGATGCACGGCGAGTGCGACCTCGAAATGCGATACGGCGTCGTCCGGGCGCCGGCAGGTGCGCGCGGCGAGCCCGAGATAGTGCGCGACGCTGCCGTAGAAGCCCGCGCCGAACCCGATCCGTACGCAGCGATCGACGAACGGGGCGAGCAGGTCGTACACCGCGGACGCGAGCTCGGCGTTGCCCGTGTGGGCGCACACCTCGGCGGCCATGGCCATCGCGTTCAGCCACGTGAAATCGCGCCGGATGTCGGTGAAGCCGTGCTGGCCGACCTGCGCGAGCTCGGCATGGGCCTGCGCGATGCGCCCCGTCTCGGCCCAGATGAGCGCGGCTCCGATGCGGTAGAGGGGAAAAAAGCCGGTCGAGGTCGGGGACACGCCCGGCCGGAGCGGCTCTTCGAGCTCGTTCAGACGCCCCTGCTCCTTCCGGATCACGAACAACTGCAGCACGAATGCGCCCTCGGCGAACGGCTCTGCAACGCGGGATCCCAGACGTTTCGACTCGATGGCGAGCGCCTCGGCCGTGGCGAGGTCGCCACGAATCGTCGCGCGCGTGGCTCTCCAGACCGCGATGTTCAACTGGTGCAACGTGGAACGCGCCGCCCGCGCCGCCTCGTCGTACTGCTGCATCGCCGCGTCGAAGCGCTCGATCTCGCCGGTCTCGAGCAAATCCATACAGCGCCATTGCAACGCGCGGCAGACGAGCTCGGGGTCGCGCGACTCCGCGGCGAGGCGCTCCATCTCCGCGTTGACGGTGAGGCGGCGATCGAGCTCGTCAGGCGACCACGAGAGCAGCCGCTGCGCGCTCAGGGCGGCGGCGTGCGCGATATGGTCGTCGAGCCGGCGCGCGACCTCCACCGCTTCGTCGCTGACGTCGAGCAGGCGGTCCGACCCCTCGTAAAAGGCATTGATCAACGCCGTGCAGGCGAGCAGCTCGGCGCGCTCACGGCTGGGCGTCTGGCCGAGTGCCAGGAGCGAGCTCGCCACCAGCGCCGGGACGAAGTCGTCGGTGATCGGAAACCCCCACGCGATCGACGCTTGGGTGACGCCGAGCGTCGCGCGCGCGAGGTCGTTCGGCGCCTCGAGCCGCCGCGCGAGCTCGATTGCCTGCAGCAGCGTCTCCCGTCCCGCGATCATGTCTCCGGCGCGGTTCTGGGCCTCGCCGAGCAGGATGAGCAACGAGCACCGCCGCGCCTCGTCCCCCGCGGCGAGCTCCGCGACGTCGAGCGCGCGCCGGAAGAGCGCGACGGCCGCCTCGTAGGCCAGGACCGCGACGGCGCGCCTGCCGGCGCGGGTCGCGTAGTCGACCGCCTTCGCGACGTCGCCCCCGGGCGCTGCAACGCAGAAGTGGTACGCGAGCTCCGCGAGATGCGGCTCCGGGTCGCCCCGGTAGCGCTCCTCGAGCACGTCCGCGATCCGGCGGTGCAGCACCGTCGTGCGAGCGGTGCCGGGCGCGGCGTACACCGATTCGCGCAACAGGTCGTGCGCGAACCGGTAACGACCAGGCACGCCGGGACGGCGGCGCACGATCTCGACGCGGAGCGCCTCGTCGAGCGTTCTGACGGTCGCGTCGACGGAGCACTCGGCCGCGGCCGCGAGCACACCGACGTCGAACTCCGAGCCGAGGACCGCTGCCACCTCCAGCGTGGCGCGCGCGTCTGCGCTGACGAGCGCGAGCCGGCGCTGCACCGCGGCTTGCACGCGCTCCGGAATCCGGAACGCCTCCGCGGCCGGTGTGTCGTTCTCGTCGAGCCGGCCCTCGGCCGCGAGCACGCGCAGCACCTCGTCGAGGAAGAACGGGTTGCCGCCGGTCGCGCGATGCAGCGCGCTCGTCATCGTCGCCGTCGGCGTCACGTCGAAACCGACCTCGACGAAGCGGGCGACGTCGCGCGGCGCGAGACCGCGGAGCGGCACCGCACGGCTGTCGCGCGCGAGCTCGCCGAAAACGGGCGCAATGTCCTTCCGGCGCGCGGCCTCCACCTCACGATACGTGCCGACGATCAGCACGCGGAGCTCCCGGATCTCGCGGGCGACGAACCGCAGGAGCACGAGCGATCCCGGGTCGGCGGCATGCAGGTCGTCGAGGAGCAGGCAGAGCGGGCGCGCGGCGGCGAGCTCGGCAAGCAGCGCGACGGTCGCGTCGAACGCGGCAAAGCGCGCATGCGCCGGCTCGACCAGCGGCGAGGAGGGCGTCACCACCGCCGCCCCGAGGTACGAGCGCAGCTCGGGCATCAGCTGCGTCACCCACGCGGCGATGCTCGGGTCCGCCGCCAGACGCTCGGCGGTCGTTTCGTCCATGCCGGCGAGGCTCGCGCGGAGACACTGGATCCACGGCCAGTACGCCGGTGCGCCGCCTTCTTCCCACGTGCGTCCCCACCGCACCTCGAAGCCGCGGCGGCGGGCCTCGTCCGCGACCTCCGCGCCGAGCCGGGTCTTGCCGATGCCCGCGTCGCCGCTGACGAGCACGACGCGGCCCGTCCCGGTCGACGCCGCCGCGAGATCGGCCGCGAGCTCCGCGAGCTCGCGCTCACGGCCGATGAGGCCGCTTGCCCGGCGCACGGGCCCGTCCACGACGACCGGCACGAGAACGGACGGGTCGGACGTTCCCGAGCTCGGCGAATGCGCGCCGTCGCCGCAGGGGCAGGGGGCGTTCGCCGGGCGGTGGCGGCGACAGGCAGGACAGGGCGAGAGCATGCAGGTCGGACGGTAGGGCGCGGAAGACAGCGTCATTTACCACGCGGCTCGTCGGCTAGGCCACCAGAACCATGCATTTTCGCAGCGGCGAGTAGGTAGCTTGCTTGCGCCGTTTCGGCGCAGTTCGGGCACCGGATCGGAGCGTTCGTCGTCTGCGGTCGATCGTTCCATCGGATTGAACGCACCTAAGGTGGGAACGCCGCACATCAGCTCTGGAGGCAAACGATGAGGACACACTTCGGGAAGCATGCACGCCGCCTTTCTTCGGCCGTCACGTTCGTCGGGTTGCTGACGGCGGCGGTGCCCGCATCGGCCGTCGTGCAGAGCACCTGCCCGGCGCCCTGCACCAAGCCGCCGAAGACGACGATCTCGGTCCGTGAGACCGCAGGCGTTCTCGGCGGCGGTGGTGTCATGCCGCCGCTGAGTGGAACGCTCGCGAAAGGCAGCAGCCGGACGCAGCTCCGCATCGAGACCATCTTCGAGTGGTTTTCGCTCGTAGGCGGTGGCACCGCGACGGTCCATGCCGCCGTGAACGGCATCCCGGTCCAGTCGGGCATCTTCGGAGGCACACAGTGGGAAACGGAACGCTGCGCAGCCTCAGCGTTCTGTCTCCGGACGGCAAGCTTCTGGCTGGACCTCGACGCTGCCGAAGCGGCGAACCCGGGAACCTTTCTCGGGCAACCGCTGACGATCACCGTCGAAGGGCAATCGCTCGGGCAGCCGGGAGACTCGTACACCGCGAGCTTCACCGCCGACGTCGTCAAGAAGAAGTAGTCCACCCACAACAAACGAAAGGGAAGGCCATGAACATCTCGGTTCGTCCTCGTGCGATCGTCCTGTCCGTAGGTCTACTGCTCCTCAGCGCTTCGTTGGCTTCGGCTGACGTTTCGCCCGGCAAGAATGTCGCCCTTGCGTCCATCAACCAGTTTGCCGATAGCTATACGATCCAGGCGACAATCTTGAAGGGAAAGAAGAACCATGTGCTCATCATCAATTCGGAAGCAAACGTGTTTGGCGCGCAGGCGGGGGGTTACTGCCTTGGAGCGAATCTGACGGTCAATGGTATCGTACAGTTGGCGCAGCCAACGGTGGGACAGGGCGTAGCGTGCACACAATGCAACTTCAACTCGTGCACGGTCCACGGGACCTATTGGCTCGATATTGATGCCGCCGAAGCGGCGAATCCCGGAGTATTCTACAACGTACCCATCACCGTCAGCCACTCGGGCACCCCCAACAACGTGGGCGGCATCAGTTTTGGCAACGCAGTCCTAACGGCAACCTTACAAAAGAAGTAACAGAAGGTCACCGTGTCCGGCTCCGCGACGCTCGGGAAGACCACCGCCGGTGGTGTCCAGCTTTCGATTCGCGATCTGTCATCAGGCGGGCGCGGGCGCCGTCGTCCTGATCGGGCATTTTCTCATCGCAGAGATCGACAACTCCCTACGGAGCTCGCTTTACTCTCAGTCGCTCGGGCGCGCGGCGCGCGCCGTGGGCAGCCTCATCGCCCGGCTCGATTTGAATAGCGCGCTCCGCGATTCCACGCTCTGCCCGACTCAGTATGCCGTGCACAATGCCATCCAAGCCCGTCCTGAATCGTCGACGATAGTGAAGACGTATCCGTTCGGCGAACCGCGTGGCTGACGGCACCCGCCGCGTACGCTACGAGTCGTCGGTGTGGGGCTGGTCGAGCGCGAGCGTCGCAGAACGGAAGGGATTGGTGGCGAGCCGCTCCTGAGTGTCCGGGTGCTGGAGGGTCTGCTGCCACGCGACGGGCGCCAGCTCGAAGACACGGTGGTGGGGCCAGTCGGGCAGGAGGCAGAAGAGATCGCGCAGGTACGCCCACGGCTCGAGGGCGTGCAGGCGACAGCTCGCCAGCAACGACACAAAGGTCGTGTTGACCTCCGCCGCCTGAGTGTCGCGATCAGTCGCTGGTTCGCGTCGTGCCAGGGGTGCTGTTGCGTGCTGGTACATCGTCGAGGCTCAGACCGTCCATCGAAGATTCCTGCTGATGTGTAAGATGCACTGCAATGGCGCAGCTTTTCGCGAGTGCGTCGCGAGTGCGACGTTGACGGCCTCAGCGTCGTTGCGTCATCGTCGCGCACGAGCCGGCAAGTTCGCTCGTTCCTCGCCCCCGATGCAGAGACCGCCCGCCCGCCTTCGATTCGCGCCCGCGCGATGCCAACGGCCCAACCCGCGCCCGCTCCACTTCGTCACGCTCGGTGTTGCCTCGGCACTGCTGGCCTGGCCGCTTCCGAGCCTCAGCGCCGAAGGGCTCGAGACCAAGGACGCTCGGAAGGCGGCGATCGCGTGCCAGAAGGCGATCGCCCAAGCGAGCACGAAGGTCGCGGCGATTCGGACCGGCGCACTCCAGGTATGCGTCGCCGGTGCGTTCGCGTGCGTCCAGTCGTTGGACATCGACCCGCAGTGCCGACCGAAGGCGGCCGCGAAATGCGCGGCCAAGCTCGGCTAGGCTTCGAGCAATCTTGCGAAGCTCGTCGCGAAGCTCGCGCAGAATGCCAAGTGTACGGGCCTCGCGCCGATCGATCTCTTCCGCAGTGAGGGGCTCGGCCTCGGTCGCCTCGTAGGCCCGTGCCTCAGCGAGACGGGCATCGACATCTGCAATGGCTTCGCGAGTGTCGCCGCCTGCGTCGTCGCAACATCGGACCGGGCGGCGGCGACGGCGTACGGACGCGCCGCGCCGCGCGCCGCCGAGCTGCTCGACGTCCTGCGCGCGGCGGGCCTGCAGCCGGTGCCAACCGTGAACGGCCTTCCGGCCTTCACCGGTTGCGCGGAGCGTGGCTGCGCGGTCGTGGCACCCGATCGCAAGCGCGTCAGCGCGTGCGGGAAGCTACTGCGAAAGTCCGTCATCACTCTCGACACGAAGGTGCGGGGCGCCCTCACCAAATGCGCGCAGAAGGCGTTCGCGTGCGCGCAGCGCGGTGCCTCCGACGCGTGCCGCGCCAAGACCGCCGCTGCCTGCAGCGGATCGTTCACCGCGACGATCGCGAAGGCGCTCGGCACGTTCCGCGTCGACATCACGGCCGACGACTGCTCGGCGGGCGCCATCGATTTCGCCCGAGTGCTAGCCGCCGAAGGACTGAATTACACCGCGTTGGAGGAGGAGTGCGCCGCGCTCGGCGTCGCCGGCCTCGCCGACGCCGGTGCGCTGGCGCAGTGTCTCGCGAGTCGCGTGCAATGCGCGGCGGCCGAGCGGGTGCGAAGCGCACTGCCGCGCACGGACGAGCTCGGGACCGACCTCCTCGGAGCGAGTCTCGCCGACGACTTCGCCGACGAGTGTCCCGCGGAGGTCGAAGTGCGCGCCCAGCCGCGCGGGGTCTTCGGATCGATCGCGAAGTTCGTGAAGGCCATTCGCCGGACGACGCTGGCCGGCAAGGTCTTCCCGGGCGTTCCGCTCCCGAAGCGGATGGCACCGCGGCGCGTGAC
>JANNPN010000067.1:0-18095 GCA_031400185.1 Polyangiaceae bacterium | reverse complement strand
CCCGACGTCGACGCGCGCCGATATGCACGTGCAGCTGCTGCGCGCGCTCCTATACCTGCACCGCCACGGCAAAAACCATAGCG
This sequence comes from Polyangiaceae bacterium, assembly GCA_031400185.1. Lineage (GTDB taxonomy): Bacteria > Desulfobacterota > Binatia > UTPRO1 > UTPRO1 > UTPRO1. The sequence continues at coordinate 18,012 of JANNPN010000067.1, read as the reverse complement.
ATCTCAAGCCCGAGAAAGTGCTGGTGGTCGACGGCCAGGTGAAGGTCATCGAATTCGGCCTGTCGGTCTATCGCGACGCGCTCGAGAAGGAGCTCAGCGCGTTCGTCGGGACGCTCGCCTACATCGCCCCCGAGACCCTGCGCGCCGACCCGGTGACGTCGCGCTCCGATCTCTACGCGGTCGGCATGATCGCGTACGAGGTGTTCCTCGGACGGTATCCCTACGCGGCGACCGAGGCGGCGATCCTGTACGGCGAGATCCTCGAGACCACGCTGCCGCGCGCCGACGATCCGCTCGACCCCGCGCTCCGCATCGTGCTCACGCGCTTGCTCGCGAAGGACCCGGCCGAGCGCTACGCCGATGCGGCGGAGGTGGTGCACGCGCTCCAGCAGGCGCTCGGGCGCCCACTCGCCCCGGAGACCGTCGCGACCCGCGAGAGCCTGATCCGCACGGCGCCGTTCGTCAGCCGCGAGCGCGAGCTGCACACGCTCTGCGCGACCATCGAGGACGCCGCGAGCGGGCGCGGCAGTGCGTGGCTCGTGAGCGGGGAGAGCGGCATCGGCAAATCGCGGCTGCTCGAGGAGCTGCGGACGCGCGCCCTCGTCGCCGGTCTGATCGTCGTGCGCGGCCGCGCGGCCGACGGCGCCAGCGGCGCCCACGAGGTCTGGCGCGAGCCGCTCCGGAGCCTCGTGCTCCGGCGCGACCCCGGCGACGCGACCGGCGGGGTCCTGAAGCGGGTCGTCGTCGACGTGGACGAGCTCCTCGGCCGGCCGATCGCGCCGGCGACGATGCTCGACGGCGAGGCCGCGCAATTGCAGCTCGCGGTCGCCGTCGAGACGTTGATGCGCACCCAGGGCCAGCCGCTCGTGGTGATCCTGGAGGACCTCCAGTGGGCAGGCAGCGAGAGCATCGCGCTCTTCCGCTGGCTCGCCCGGTCGGTGCGCGAATGGCCGATCGTGCTGCTCGCCAGCTACCGCGACGAGGAGGCGCCCGATCTCGCGGCCCGCCTCGAAGGGGTGAGCACGATGCGCCTCGGCCGGCTGGCCTCGGCCGACGTCGCCGCGCTCGGCGAAGGCATGCTCGGCGAGCGCGGGCGTGCGCCCGAGCTCCTCGGCCTCCTGCAGGGCGAGACCGAAGGCTTGCCGCTCTTCATCGTCGAGGCCGTCCGGGTCCTCGCAGAGACGGCCGGCGGGCTTGAGCGGATCGGCGGTCACGAGCTTCCCGCGCGCGTCATCTCTGGCGGCATGCAGCGGATGCTGCGGCGCCGTCTGCAGCGCGCCGCGCCCGACGATCGCGCCGCGCTCGAGACCGCCGCCGTCGTCGGGCGTGGGATCGACCTCGCGCTCATGCGCGGCCTCTACACGCAGCTCGATCTCGACCAGTGGACGATCCGCGGCGCCGCCGCCGGCATCCTCGAGCCGTTCGAGGGCGGCTGGCACTTCATGCACGACAAGCTCCGCGAGCAGCTGCTCGACGACCTGCCGGGGAGCATGCGTCCGGCGCTGCACCGCTTCGTCGCCGAAGGCATCGAGCGCGTCCATGGGGGTCGTCCCGATCGCGTCGGTGCGCTCGCCTATCATTGGCGCGAAGGCGGCGACTCCGCGCGCGAGCTGCCGTATGCGATCGAGGCCGGGCGCCTCGCGCTCGAAAGCGGCGCCTGCCGCGAGGCGATCGTCCACCTCGACCGCGCCCGCGCGATCTTCGCGCACGAGCAGGTCGTCGCAGCGGGGGCCGACCGGCCGCGCCGCCGCTTCGGGCTCGACCCGATCCGCGCCCTCGATCCGGACTCGCGCCACTTCCGGATCGGCGCGGTCGAGGGCGCGCTCGCCGACGCGCACTTCCGGCTCGGCGACCTCGAGCGCTGCTCCACGCACGCGCGCCGCGCGCTCGTCCGTTTCTGCCAGCCTCTCCCCGAGCGGGCGGCGGGTCTGGTCGCTCGCTTCGCGTTGCAAGGGCTCCGGCGTGGGTTGCAAGCGCTCCAGGGGACGATCCCGCAGGAGCCCGTGCCCGCACGGCAACGAGTCGTCGCCGAGGTCGCGCGCGTGCACCTCCGGCTGATGGAGGTGTCGTTCTACCGGATGGAGCTCCTGCCGCTGGTCTGTCTCACGCTCGGGCTCGTCAACAACTGCGCGCCGGCGGGGCCGTCCTCGGCGCTCGCGCAGGGCTACGTGATCAGCGGCGTGCTCTGCTACGCCGTCCGCGCGCGCGGCCTCGGGAGCGCCCTCTGCCGCCGCGCGCTCGCGATCGCGGAAGAGCTCGGCAGCATGCGCGACGTCGCGTGGGTGCTCGGACGCTGGGCGAACCTCCAGAAGGGGAGCTGCCGGTGGCAGGACGCCGCGACCGGTCTCGAGCGCGGCGCCACCCTCGCGCGCGAGGTCGGCGACCTCCGGCTGTGGGAAGAGTGCGTCGCGCAGCGCGGCTTCGTCGACTTCTACTCGGGCGACTTCGAGTCGGCGCTCGCGCGCTTCCGCGAGGTGCACCAGCACACCGCGCGCAGCGAGAACCGCCAGATCGGCTGCTGGGGCCTCGTGCTCCAGGGCGACGCGCTCTCGCGTCTCGGTCGGATGGACGAGGCGATCGCGTGCTACGAGCGGGCGAGCGCCCTCCTCGACCCGGCGGTGATGCGCACGGAAGCGATCTGCCTCTACGGCATGCTCGCGCTCGCGCGTCTCCGGACCGGGAACACGTCGGCGGCGCTCGAGACCGCACGCCAGGCGCTGCACTACGTCGTCGCGACCCGTCCGATCGCGTACTGGACACACGCCGGCACGGCCGCGACCGCGGAGACGTTTCTCACGCTCCTCGAGGAGAGGCGCGGGACGGCGCGCGAGCCGATGCTCGCGCGCGAAGCGGCGGCCGCGTGTCGCGGGCTCCGCGCCTACGCCCGCGCCTTCCCGCTCGGCCGTCCGCATGCGCTCGTGTGGTCGGGGCTCGAGGCGTGGACGAAGGGCCGCGCCGCGCAGGCCCGCCGGTCGTGGCGCGCGGCGCTGACCCTCGCTGAGCGTCTCGGGACGCCGTACGAGGAGGGCCGCGCCCACTTCGAGCTCGGGCGCCATGCGCCCGCGGGCGAGGCACGCGAGCGCCATCTCTGGACGGCCGCCGCCATCTTCGAGCGGCTCGGGTGCGTCGACGACCGTGCGCGCACCCGCGCGCTCCTCACCGAGCATCCGAGCCGCGCATGAACGACGTCGGCCTGCTCGTCTGTCCCGCGTGTCGCGGCCCGCTCGTGCCGGCGCCGGACGCGCTCGCGTGCGGCGGGTGTCCGGCGCGGTGGCCAATCCGCGACGGCCTGCCGAGCTTCGTCGAGAACCAAGAGCTCGGTGGCGTCGAGTGGATGATGCACTTCATCTACGACTGGTTCGCGCCGCTCCACGACCCGGCGGTCGACTACCTGCTACCCGTCTTGCAGGGCACGTCGGTGATCGAGGCGCGTGACGCCTACATCGGCCGCGTCGAGCTCGGCCGCCTCGCGGCCGAAGTCGCCGGCCGTCCGGCGCGCATCCTCGACGTCGGCGTCGGGACCGGGAGCGACCTCCCGTATCTCGAGCGTCATCTTCCCCCCGAGCTGCCCGTCGAGATCTGGGGCCTCGACTTCAGCGCGGGCATGCTCGCGCTCTGTCGGAAGCGCCTCGCGTCGCATCGTGGACGGCCGATGCGCATCGTGCACGGCGACGCCCACGCGCTGCCCTTCGCCGACGCGACCTTCGACCGCGTGCTGCACGTCGGCGGCATCGCCGGCTACCGCGCGCCGGCGCGTGCGCTCGCCGAGATGGCGCGGGTCGCGCGCCCCGGGACGCCGATCGTCGTCGTCGACGAGCAGCTCGACGCGAACGCGAACGTGGGGTGGCTCCGCACCCTCGCGTTCCGCGCCGTCACGTTCTACGACCCGACCCCGCACGCCCCGCGCGAGTGCGTCCCCGCAAACGCGTACGACGTGCTGACGGAGCAGGTGAGCCCGTTCTACTACTGCCTCCGTTTCCGCGCCGGTCCGCGTTCCGCCTGATCTGCCGCGCGCCGATCGCGCTCCGGGCTGGCGGGTGGGGGCTCCAGCGCCGCATGCGCGACCAGCGTTCGCGCGACGCATCGGTCCGCACGTGGCGGTCGCTCCGCGGGGGGCGCGGGTCCTTTCGGAGCGACCGGCGCCACGCATTCGTCGGGGCGGCGCGGATACGTCGAGACGGGCTCTCGGCGCTGGGACCAGAGACTCGCGAGCGGAGAAAGGACCCGCGCCTCTCGCGGACCAGCCCCTTTTCGGGGAGCACCGACGAGGCGTCAGGCCTGCGGCGTCCCTCGCACGAGCTGGCGAGCGTTCGCGAGGAGGTGCTTCACCTCCTCCGGCGTGAGCCCCGTCGTTTCGACGAGGGCCCGGATGAGCTGCTCCGCCGGCGGCTGAACCGAGAAGGTCGCGAGCAGGCGGCCGAAGATGCGTTTCAAGATCTCGCCCGGCGGCGCGTCGGCGCGGTCCGCGAGCTCGTGGTCGAGGATGTGGAGCACCTCGACGAAGAGGTCGATGCCGCTCACCATGCCGGGGACGCCGGCGTAGGTCCCGACCAGGAAGAAGATGCTGCGCATCTCCGCGACGGGAATCCCCTCGAGGAGCCCGAGGAAGATGTGGAGCGCCAGCGGAAAGCGCTCGGGGCGCGTCGTGAGGATCGTGATGAGACAGCGCTGCCGGTCGCTCGGGTTCAGATCCTCGCCGGCTTCGGGGATGAACAGACGCTCCTGGATCGCGAGCGCGAACTCGCGGGCCTTGGAGTCGCGGGCCGCGATCCCCTCGCGGAGGAGGTTCAGGAAAATGCGGCGCGGGTGGCGCTCGCTGTCCTTCTGGAACCAACCGAGGTCGGCGCGAAAGCTGTTGATGAGGGTGCCGACGCGTTGCTCTCCATCCTCAGGCATGACGCGGTCTCCTTGACCTCCAACCTCACTTGCCTTCGAACAGCAAGTCCATCAAGCGGAGCGCGACGCCGCCGGTGAAGTCGATGGTGGCGCCGTTGAACCATGCGGCGTCGTCGCGCATCAGCAGCGAGACGCAGCGCCCCACCTCTTCGGCCGTGCACATGCGTCCGGCCGGGACCATGCGGCGGTGGAGCTCCTCGATCCGCGCGATCGCGTCGGCACCGAGCACCGTCCGGAGCGCCGGCGTCACGATCGTCCCGAACTTGAGGAGGTTCACGCGGTGCCCGACGGGGCCGAGCTCGAGGGCGAGCTGCTTCACGTACATCTCGAGCGCGGCCTTGGCACCCGCGACGAGGCCGAGGTGGTGGAGGAGCGAGTCGTGCAGGGTGTTCGTGAGCCCGAGCATGCGCGCGCCGGGTGCGAGCAGGTCGCGCCGGTACAGCTCCTGCACCCAGTACGCGAACGAGTGCGCGAGGTAGTTGAACGTCTTCTCGAACTGCTTCGGGTGGAGCGGTTCTTTCTGGCCGTCGGCAGCGAGGAAGTGCCCGATCGAGGCCCCGGAGAGCGCGTGCACCATGAGCGCGACGCTCTTCGGCGGGACGGCGTCCGCGAGGAACGCGGCGCAGCTCGCGGCGCCGTCGGCGGTGCCGGCGTCGGCGACGTGCAGGAGCGCCTCGCGGCCGGCGGCGCGGACGTCGTCGGCGAGCGCGGCGGCCTGGTCGGGGAAGTGATTGCGATGGACTCCGAACACGTGGAGACCCGGGTCGACGGCGACCGCGCGCGCGATCGCGCCGCCCGCGCCCGCCGACGCGCCGAGCACGACGGCCCAGCGGCCGCTCCGTCCGTCAGTCACGGCGCACCTCGTCGAGCAATGCTTGCACCGTCTCCGTGACGTGGCGGTGGGCGCGCGCGACGCCGGCGCCGTCGCGCGCGTCGTGGACGCCGCAGGCCGCGAGCTCGATCGGCGCGCCGATGCGTTGCCGCATCCGCACCGGGAAGGGCGGCGAGAGCGGCCAGATCCCGAGCGGGCCGACGCCGAGCCACGGGATCCAGGCCCACTCGTTCGGCAAGCCGAGCCGCCGTCCAAGCGGCGCCGCGTCCCAGAACGCGACGTACGTATCGTCGACGCCGTCGGCCGCGACCGGCACGATCGCCAACCCGTGGCGGAGCGCCAGCCGCAGGTAGCCGGTGCGATCGCCCCACGCCACGCGGTACCGGCCGTCGAAGCCGCGGCAACCTTCGTCGGCCCCGCCCGGCGTCACCATCACGTGCTCGCCGCGCGCGACCGCGGCCGCGACGCTCGCGTCGTCGGTCGTGACGAAGCCGAGCGCGTCGGTGACGAGCCGGAGGCCGGGCAGGACGTCGACGCCCTTGTGGACGACGCCGTGCGGCAGGTAGCCGAGTCGATCGTAGAGCGCGACCGTCAGCATGCACATGTCGTAGGCGAACGGCCGGCCGTGATAGCCGACGATCAGCATCGCGCGCCGGCCGTCCAGGTGCTCGAGGCCTTCCACCGTGTAGCGATGGTAGAGCTGGCGCCAGCGCCAGAACGCGAGCCACGCAGCGAGCGGAAGATTGGGCCAGCGCGGCCGGCCCGGCGCGCTCATCTGCGCACCTGGACGATCATCGCTCCGGCCGAGATCCCCGCGCCCACGCCGACCATCAGCAAGCGGTCCCCGTCGCACACGCGGCCGCTCCGGCGCAAACGGTCGAGGCTGATCGGGATCGACGCGGCGCCGACGCTGCCGGTGTCGTGCACGATCGGGACGATGCGATGGGTGTCGATGCCGAGGTCTGCGACGATGCGCGCGAGGAGCACGCCGTTCGGCTGATGCGGGAGCACCCACTGGACGTCCGCGAGCGTCAAGCCCGTCGCCCCGAGCACGGCGTCGACGCCGCGCCGGATCCACGCGATCGCGTCGGCCGTCATGTGCCGGTTGTTGCCGTTGAAGCGGATGGTTTCGGGTTTCCCCGTCAGCGCAGGGCTCGCGAGCTCGACGTCGCCGCCCCCCATGCCGTCGTTCCGGAGCCACGACGCAAGCACCCCTTCGTCCACGCCGCCACGATCGAAGACCGCGGCGACGATCGCGTCGCCGAAGACGAGATACGGACGCGGGTCGCGCGGCGTGATCTTCCGGGACCCGATCTCGACGACGCACACGCCGACGGGCCCGCCGCCCGTCGCGAGCCAGCGCGCGGCCATGTCGAAGGAGGTGAGGAATCCGAGGCAGGCGTTGTTCAGGTCGAAGCAGTCGCACGTACCGGCGAGGCCGAGTTGCGCCGCGATGCGGTTCGCGGTCGCCGGGAAGATCACGTCCCCGCCGGTCGACGAGACGAACACGATGCGGCTGAGATCCGCGGCCGACATGTCGGCGTCGCGGAGCGCCGCCGCGAGGGCACGCGCCCCGAGCTCGGCGACCGACACGTCGGGATCGACGAACGAGCGCGACGCGATGCCCGTTCGCGTGAGCACGTCGTTGAGCGCCGGCGGCGGGTCGAGGGACGCGATCAGCTCCGCCGTCGGGACGGCCCGACCCGGGTCGATGGTCGCGGTGCCGGCGATGCGGACGGGGATCAATGCACTCCCCGGAAGGCAAACTCCTCCCACGCACGCGCGCACACCCGCGCGCCCTTCACGAGCTCCTCGTCGAGGGTGGCCTCGGCGACGATGCTCTCGGCGTCGTAGAAGTAGAAGCTCTCGACGAGCGGGCTGCTCGTGTTCCCGACCTCGATGAAGACGTGCGCGTCCTCGGTGGCCTCTCGGCTGACGCGCTGGAGCAGGCTGCTGGTCGCGACCCACAGGTCGATGAAGCGGCCGACCGGCGTCAGGCGGTAGAGCAGGTCGCCGAGGTACCAGCCGCCGAGCGGGTTCCGCTGATCCGGGCCGGGCACGGCGTTGCAGGCGATCACCATGTCCGCGCCGTATTGCGCGAGCGCGCGCGCCGGCACCGGGATGGAGGTGGCACCGTCGGCGTAGCGGATGTCGCCGTGGTCGGTCGGCGCGAAGAGGACGGGGAGGGCGCCACTCGCCCGGACGGCGCGGCCGAGCGTCCCCGCGACGATGGCGTGCGCCTGCGGCGGCGTGTTCGCCTGCAGCGCGGTCGCGAGCGGTACGAACGTGACCTCGAGATCGTCGAGCGTCGTGTGGTCGAGATCGTTGTCGATGAGGCGTTGGAACGGCGTCACGTCGAGGAGCGACATCAGGACGCCGAGCTGGAAACGATAGCCGCGCCGGGCGCAGAGGTGGGCCCCCGCGACGCCGTCCTTGCAGAAGTAGGCGCCGAGGAGCGCGCCGCCGCTGACCCCGCTCACGACGTCGACCGGGACCTTCGCTGCGGCGAGCCGCTCGAGCAGCGGAATCACGCGGTAGATGGACGCGCCGCCGCCGCTGAGCGCCAAACCGACGCGGCGGTTCGTGACGCCGCGGGCCCAGCGGTCCATCGACGTCGCGAGCGCCGCGTCCGCGAGCAGGGCCGGCACCGCGACCGTCGGGCCCGGCTGGCCGCGCCAGCGCCGGTCGAGGTCCGCGAGATCGACGCGGAGGCGGCAATGGTCCCGCCGCATGCGCTGCGCGTTCGACAGGTCGTCCGGCGCGTTCGGGGCGTAGAGCGGGTCGCGCTCGTCGATCCGGACCCGTTCGGTCACGAGCTCGATGGCGCGCTCGGCGCGCGCCCGCGGCACGACGACCGTCGGGATGACGCTGCAGAAGTACGGCACCGCGCCATCCTCGGGCGGCGTCACGACCGCGGGCACGAGCTTCGCGGTCGCGAACGCCGGCGGGTCGTTCGGCACGCGCCGCATCATCACGACCACGCGATGAAACCGCATCTCGGCGAAGCTCGGCGGCAGCTCGTGCGGGCAGTCGGGATGGACGACCAGCACATGGGCGTAGGGGATGCCGAGGTTTGCGAGGGCCGCGAGGACGCCGTCGAGCGTGTGCGGCGAGGGGAGCAGCGGCTCGTCGACGTAGAGGTCGGGGCTCCAGACGGTGAGGTCGATCCCGTCGCCGCGCAGCACGACGACGGCGGCGTACTCGTTGAACTGCCGCGCGAGCGACCCGGCGAGCAGGAAGGCGAGGGCCTCGACGGGAGCCGTGTACCCCGGCTCGGCCGTGAGCCACATGACGTGGGTTCGCGGTTGCCACGCCCCGGTCGCCGTCTGGCCGTGCCGTCCGATGAGCACGTCGACGTCGTGCGCGTCGAGGCTCCGCATGAGCGCCGGCGAGGCGAGCACGCGGTCGGCGAGGTCTTCCTGCGTGAGTTGGAGGACGCACGACCGGCCCGGCGTCAGCGACCGCAGCTGGACCGATTGGTTCCCGAGGCTCGCACGGTCCGCGACGACCGAGCCGCCGCGGGCGACCCGATGCGGCGTCGTGGTGGGGCGACCGTCGGCGGGAAACTGCACCTCGACGACGCCGTCGATCACCGCGACCAGGGCGGCGTTGACCTCGGTCACCGTCGTGTCGTCGGCATCGCCGCGCTCGGTCAGATCGACGAGGTCCGCGAGCAGCCGGAGACTGGTGTGCCGGAAAAGCGGAAGCGACTTGAGGGCCTGGATGGCGGTGGAGTGAGAGCTCACGGAGTTGCCCAGCGGCGCGCGATGTACCACAGCCTCGCGTTGCGGGGTCAAGTCACAACGCGAGGCTCAAGGCAAAGCAATGACGAGGCCAGCAGAAATTGCTGGCATTCGCGCAAGATGAGCTGGCGAGTGTTTGCATTCACAGACATTGCGGCGGTGTCGTTGTGCGTGATCGCGGACACAGGGGAGGGCAGGTACGCGCACATCGCTCGCGTGCCGGACCGGGCGCGTTCGCAGATCAAAGCCCGCCGAGGCCCATGCGGAAATTTCCCTGGACGTCGCGGCGCGACGTCCAATACATAGCTGAATCAAGGTGGCACGACCGCGGTCCCGGCAGCGCGCGCTTCGGCGTCCCGACCGCCCGTGTTGGGGCGGTCGCCGCGCAGGTGCGGGCAGGAAACCCGGACCGAACGCCGGGCTGCCGCACGCATCGCGGGAACGCTTCCGGACGCCGTTGCCGGCGCACGTGACGTTGCGGCTCCGTGCCGACACGCCGTCGCTCCGTACGGTGCCGATCGTGCGTGAGATCGAGCGCACGTTCGCCGGCGGCTGCTCGCGGCCGGACTTTCGCCTGGTCCACTACGCGCTCCAAGGAAATCACGCGCACCTGATCGTCGAAGCCAGCGATCCCGATGCGCTGGGGCGGGGAATGAAGTCGATCGGCGCGCGGCTCGCACGCGCCGTCAAACCGCAGGCCGGTCGCACGGGCCGCGTGCTCGCCGACCGCTACCAGGTGCGCCTACTGCCGACCCCCAAGGCCGTTCGGAATGCGCTCCGCTCCGTGCTCCTGAACGCGCGCCGCCACGCGACGGCGGTAGCGCCGCGCGTTCGGCTCGATCGGGCGTCCTCGGCGCGTTGGTTCGAGGGGTGGAAGCGGCATACCAACGTGACGGCACCCGCCCGGGAACGCGGCCCTGACGACGCGCGACCGGTCGCCCGCGCGCGCACGTGGTTGTTGCGGGTCGGCTGGCGGCGTCACGGGCTCCTCGATCCGGCGGAGGCCCTGCGAGGTGAACACAGGACGTGAGTGATGCGGGTCGCGATCGGGCGCGCCGTCTACCGGCGCACTCCGGCGCAGTGCGCCCAACAGGCGGCGCCTTCACCCCGACGTCTGTTGCGGCGTGCTCAGGTCGCCGCGTGCGCCGCGCGATCCGCGCGATCAGCGCGAACGGGCGAACGAGCGCCCGTCGACGTCCGGGAGCTCGACCCGGAGCAGCCCTGCGATCGTCGGCGCGAAGTCCTCGGCACGGACGGGCTCGCGCCGCGGGCCGGGCGTGATCCCGGGGCCGCGCACGAGATAGAAGCCCTCGGGCCGGTGGTCGCCCGTCCGCCGCGTGCTCAAGTCCTCGCGGACGATGCGGCCGATCCGCGGCGAAGCGGCGCCGGTGATCGGGCCTTCGCGATGCCAGCGTACGAGGAGATCCGGAAGCTCGGACGAAAACTCGCCGGGAAAGAGGACCGCGGAACGGAGGACCTCCCTCACGAGGGGCCGGCCGCTCGCGGGCTCGACGAGCTCGTGGAGCTCACCGATCAACCGCTCGACGAAGGCGTCTGCGTCGGCGCCCGGGCGCAGCATGCCGTTCGGCTCCCGGCCGGCGAGATTCAAACGGATGCCGGCGCAGTTGGCGTTGGTCGGGACCGCGAAGCACGGCCGCCCGCTCCGATCGGCGACGTCGGGGGCGCGGTCGACACGCTGGGCGAGCGTCTTGAACCTCTCCGTGAACGACAGCGGCAGCGTCTTCCAGGCACGCCGGGTCCGGTCGAGCACGCGACGCGAGAGCGACGCGGGGCGGTCGGTGAGGCGCCGCAGCACGTCGTCGAGCACGTAGGTGGCGTCGTAGTGCGCCGCCATGCCGTGGCTGAGGAGCACGATCACGGTCGTGTCCGCATCCGCATGCCGCAGGATGCGACCGAGGGCACCGTCGATCGCCCGATAGACGTCGCGCACAGGATCGCCGATCGCGGCCACGAGCTCGGGGTCGTAGCGGGGATGCGTCGGATCGTGCAGGTGCCAGCACTGGTGCCCGACGCAGTGGCTGTCGCCGAACGCCGTCATGAAGAGGTCCCACGGCTCGCGGGCGAGAAGGTCCTCGGCGATCGCCAGCTTGCTCGCGATCCGGCCGAGCAGGTGACCGCGCAGGTCGGCCTCCGGCGACGGGCCGTGCATCACCCAGTCGCAGCGGCGAAAGGGCGAGGCCCCGTGCTTCGCGTGGACCTCGTCGATCAACGCCGCCGGCCACGAGCACGCGGGGACGTCGGCGTCGTGCGTCCCCCAGTCGACGATCTGGAGACCGTTCACGTCGCGGCAGAGCGGCGCTTTCGGCACGTCGAAGAGACAGAGCCGCCGGCCGTTTCGCCCGAGCGCGCTCCAGAACGGCTCGCGCTTCACGTCGTGCCCGAGGAACTCGTCGATCGCGTACGAGCCGGGGCGGAGCTGCTCGCAGTAGTAGCAGCCGTGACGACCCGGGCCGACGCCGGTCCAGATCGTCGGCCACACCGAGCCGGTGTAGAGGCCGGGGGCGTTCACCACCGTCCCGAAGGCGGACGCGTCGCGGAGCGCGGCGAGCGTCGGCAGCAGGCCCGCGTCCATCCACGGCAGCGCGACGTCCTTCGACGCGGCGTCGAGCCCGACGAACATGACCTTCGGCGCCGTGCTCACGCGGTCGACTCCGGAGACGAGGCACCGGCGGTGCGCGCGCGGAGCTCGGGAGAGAGCGCCCAGATGCCCGCGTGCACCACGAGCTCCGTCAGACTCGGACGCCCGTGGCGGAACGCGGCGCGGAGCAGCGCGCCGAACGCGCGCCGGTCGCCCTGGCGGCGTGCGCTCTGACTGACCCACGTGAGCAGGAACCCGGCGTACGCCCGCGGCGTCACGAGCGCGCGGCGCGCGTCGATCCACGCGAGCGAATCGTGCCAGTCGTGGGCGTTGCTCATGCGGGCGCGATCGCTCTGCATTTCCCAGACTGCGAGCGGTCGGTCCTCGCGCGGCAGCGTCAGGCGCACGCCGACACGCTGATCGGCCCGGACCAGCCAGTCAAGATCGCAATGACGGCGGAGGTCTTCAGCCATGGGCACGGCGCGGAAGAGCGTGGCGGGGGCGAGCAGCATCGACGTCGGCACGATGCCCTCGCCGAAGCGGAGCCGATGGCGGCAGAAGAGGTACTCGCAGAGCGGCTCGTCCGGACGGGGGCGGCGCGCGGGCCATACGAGATCGCCGGTCTCGCCGCGCGCCCGGAACCGGCACCCGACGATCGGCTCGGGCACCTCCGCTGCGTCCACCGCCGCGAGCTGGGCGGCGAGCTTCGACGGCAGCCACACGTCGTCGTCGTCGAGCAGGGCGACGAAGTCGCCGCGGACGCCCGCCATCGCGGCATTGATCGCGGCGCCCTGACCGCGGCGGCTCGGCTGCACGACGACGCGGAGACGGGCCTCGCTGATGCCGGCCAGCACGCGCTCGGTCGCGGCGTCGGGCCCGTCGACGACGACGACCAGCTCGAGATCGGCGTGCGTCTGGCCGAGCACGCTCGCCACCGCGCGTCCGACGAGCTCGGGACGGTTGCAGGTGGTGACGATGCAGGAGACGAGCCGGCTCATGCACTACGCCTCCATCCGCTCCGGCCGGCGCCCGGCGCGGAGGTCGTCGATGATGCCGAGGTAGCGCGCGAGGTGCACCGCCGGCGACCACTCCGCCTCGAACGCCGCGCGCCCACGGCGGCCGAGCTCCGCCCGCAGCCCCGGATCGCCGAGCAGGGTCGCGAGCGCTTCCCCGAGTTGCTGGTCGTCGTCGTAGACGAGGCCGCCGCCGCTGTCCGCGACCATCTCCGGAAGCGCGCCGCGGTTCCGGACGACGACCGGCGTTCCGGCGCGGAACGCCTCCAGCACGACGAGGGGCAGCATCTCGAAGTTGAGCGAGGGGACGATCACCGCGGCGGCCCCGCGGTAGAGCGCGCCGAGTCGGTCGCGCGCAACGGGTCCGAGGAGCTCGATCCGGCGGTCGTCGCCGGTGAGCGCGCGGAGGCGCGCCTCCTGGCTCCCCGCCCCCGCGAGGACGAGCCGCGCCGGGCCGCGCCGGCGGAAGAAGTCGATCAGCGTCTCGGGACCTTTCGGGTACTCGAGCCGACCGACGTACAGGAAGTACGGTGCGGCCGTGGCGGCGCCGGCGCATGCGGCGGGCTCGTCCGGGACGAAGGTCGGCAGATGCACCATCGGCGCGGCGAGACCGAAGCGGCGATGGGTCGCGATGCCGAAGCGGCTCGGCGAGAGGAACGCGTCGACGTGGCGGACGGCCGCGTCGCGGAGCCCGGTCGCGCGCCACCATTGCGGCGGACGCCGGTAGCTCAGCGTGCAGAGATGGCAGTGCCGCGTCGTGCACGGGGCGCGATTGAAGCGGAAGAGGAGGTGCGTCGGGCAGACGAGCCAGTACTCGTGGAGCGTGTAGAGCTTGAGCGCGTCGCCGAGCGCCAGCACGGCGGGACCCCCGACCAGCGAGACGTTGTGGAAATGGATGACGTCGAACCCGCGTGCGAGCACGTCGCTGATCCGGCGCGTCTTGAAGACGGGACGGCCGGTCTGCTGGGTCGCGAGCGGCGACAGCACGCCGACCGGGCTGTCGATGCCGTGGACGGTGACGCCGGGAATGTCGCGATAGCCGCCCTTCGGCGGGTGGCGCGTGAGCGCGCGGTACGAGTCGCGGCAATGGATCACGTGCACCTCGTGCCCGCGCTCGGCGAGCGCGGCCGAGAGGTCCTGCACGAAGATGCCGTCGCCGCCGAAATTGTACGGCGGGTAGAATGTGGTGATCATGCAGAACCGCATTGGGGCCGGGCGTCGCTCCCCATGGGGAGCGGCCCGGCACGAGCCTGCAGCGTTTAGACGCGGCCGTCCAGGCCGTCGGTCGCGATCGGCTCGCCGCGCGCGGCGCGCCGCAGCCACTCCGGCCCGTGCCACCACGCGACGCCGACGTACGCGAGCGTCATCGTGCCCGCGGTCACGAGGCCGCGGAGCCCGGGCGCGAGCGGGGCGGCGCGTACGGCCATGCCGACCGCCAGGGCGGCCGCCATCGGGAGGACGATGGCGCGCGTCGGACCGAAGACGCGGGCAAACGCCCCCGCTCCGAGTCCGGCCGTGAGCCAGGGAAGCGCCAGCGCGGCGCCGATCAGCTGCCCGATCGGCACGCCGTAGAACCCGATCGCAACGACGAGCACGACGCTCGCCACGAGGCTGGCGGTAGCGCCGTAGAGCGTCGTGCGCGCCGCGAAGGCCATGCGTCCGACACCCACCAAGGCCTCGCGGACGAGCACGGCGCCCGACACGAGCAGGCCCGATGCGGCAAAGAGCGTCATCGATGGCGCCGCCGGCACCCAGCGCTCGCCGTAGATGAGACGCACGAGGTCCGCCCCGGCGAGCGCCAGCACGACGAGCCAGAGCCCGCAGATGAGGGCGAAGGCCGTCACGTAGCGTGCCAGCGTCCGCTCGAGCTCGCGCGGGTCGCCTTGCAAAAGCGAGAAGTGCGGCAGCGACACCCGCACGACCGACTCCAGCACCTCGATCGGCTTCCGTCCGTTTCCGAGTGCCCACTGGAGGAGCCCGGTCGCCGCGGGGCCGATCATCCCTGCGACGAGCGTTGGCGTGACCCAGTATTGCGCCTGCAAAACGAAGCGCCCGAGCTGGATCGGCACGCCGCGCCGTACGATCTCTCGCATGGTCGTGCGATCGAGCATGAGGCGCACCGGCCAGGGCGCCGCGCGATACGCGAGTGTGCAGCGGACCACGGTCGCGGCGAGCATGGCGAGTGCCAGGCTCTGCACCCCGAAGCCGGTGATCGCGAGCACGAGCGCGAGCCCGTTGTACGTGACGCTGGTCGCCACCTCGATCGGCGCGACCCGCTCGAAGCTGAGCTCGCGCTCGAGGAGGGTGTCGCTGATCTCGCCCCATGGGACGATGACGAGCTGCAACGACAGCACGTACACGAGCGTGACGACGTCGCTCGACACCCCCGAGTAGACGCGCGGCAGCCCTGCGCAGCCGAGCCACAGGAGCGCGACGACGCTCACGGCTACGACCTGCTGCATCGTGAACGCGGTCTGGAGGTCGCGGGTAGTGAGCTCGGCGGGCCGCTGCACCAGCGCCGGCGACGCCCCGAGCTCCACGAGCAACCGGGCGATCCCCGAGACGAAGACCGCGATGGCGAACACCCCGAACTCCGCCGGGCTCAGCAGTCGCGCGAGCGCGATCCCGCTCGCGAACGACAGCAGCTGGGTCAGCACCCGCCGGCTCAACATGACGCGGATGCTCTGCCGCGCCTGCCGATGCAGCGCGCTCGGGTCTTCCGGACCTCGCCTCATCGCGCGCGACGAGGCAGCCGGCCCTTCATCGGCAAGCGAATCAGACGTCGCGGAGCGGACGCCAGCGTGCCTGCGTGCCCTCGAGGAGGCGATTGCAATCGTCGGGGCCGTCGCTGAACGGATAGTAGTTCGGGAACGTCGGGGGCGGCAGGTTCGCCCAGGCCTCGTGGATCGCGGTGATGAACCGCCACGAGTACTCGACCTCGTCGGATCGCGTGAAGAGCGACGCGTCGCCGCGGAGCGCGTCGAGCAGGAGGCGCTCGTACGCCTCGGGCGAGCGCTCGTGGAAGGCCTCGCCGTAGAAGAAGTCCATCTCCACTTCCTGGAGCTGGATCCGCATGCCCGGCTGCTTGCACGCGATCGAGAGGCTGATGCCCTCGTCGGGCTGGATGCGCATGACGATGACGTTCGACATCGGCCGCGCGGCGATCACGTCGTCGTGGTCCTCGCCGAGGTAGCGGAAGAGGTGGAGCGGCGGCTGCTTGAACTCGACGGCGATCTCGGAGACGCGCCGCGCGAGGCGCTTCCCGGAGCGCAGGAAGAACGGCACGCCGGCCCAGCGCCAGTTGTCGACCTTCAGGCGGAGCGCGAGGTACGTCTCGGTGACGGATTGCGGGTCGACGCCTTCCTCCTGCCGGTACCCCTTCACGACCTGGCCGTTCTTCTCGCCCATGCCGTATTGGCCGCGCACGGTGTTGGCGGCGACGTCCTTCTTGGTCATCGGGACCAGGGCGCGCAGCACCTTCACCTTCTCGTCGCGGATGGACTGCGCCTCGAGCGCCGACGGCGGCTCCATCGCGATCAGGCAGAAGAGCTGGAGCATGTGGTTCTGCACCATGTCGCGCATGGTGCCGGCGCCGTCGTAGTAGGCGCCGCGCCGGCCCTCCATGCCGAGCTCCTCGGCGACGGTGATCTGCACGTTGTCGACGTACTTCTGGTTGAAGAGCGGCTCGAAGATCGAGTTGCCGAAGCGGAAGCTCAAGATGTTCTGGACGGTCTCTTTCCCGAGGTAGTGATCGATGCGGTAGATCTGACTCTCGTCGAGGGTGGCGCCGACGATCGCGTTCAGCGCGCGGGCGCTGCCGAGGTCGGTGCCGAACGGCTTCTCGATGATGACGCGTGACCAGGTCGCGTCCGTCTTTTGGCGGATCAGGCCTGCCGCCGAGAGGTTCTGGAGGATGAGCGGGAAGAACTCGGGCGCGACCGAAAGGTAGAAGAGGCGATTGCCCGGAAGACCACGCTCTTTCTCGATCGCTTCGATCCGGGTCCGGAGCTCCTGGAACGTCGACGGATTGTCGGCGTCGCCTGCCTGATAGTGCAGGGCTTGCACGATCGGATGATCGGCGCCGATGGTGTCGCCTTTCACCTGCTCGCGAAGCGCCGTGAGCATTCCCTCCCGGTACGCTTCGTCGCTCATCGCGGTGCGCGAGAAACCGACGACCGCGTAGCGCTCGGGAAGATACCCGCCCGCCTGGAGGTGGTAGAGCGCGGGAATCAGCTTGCGCTTCGCGAGGTCGCCGGACGCGCCGAAGATGACGACCGTGACCGGGTCCTTCGCGCGGATCGCCTCGACCCCAGGATCCGGACCCTCGGTGCGTTTGATCGAGACGCCGGTCTTGCCGCGGACGGCCGCGGGCGCGGTCATCGCCGCCGCGCTTTCTTCACCGGGCGTTTCGCGGTCTTCTTCTTGGCGCTCGACGCCGCAGGTTTCCGCTTCGCCGCGCGTGCCGGGGCCTTCTTCGTGACCGCCCGCTTCGGCTGCGCCGCTTTTTTGGGTGCCGGTTTCTTCGGTGCAGCTTTCTTTGGTGCAGCTTTCTTCGCGGACGTGCTCTTCCGCCGCGGCTTGTCGCCGCCGACGACGGCGAGCAGCGTCCGCATGCCGGCGTCGACGTCGGCGCCGAGCGAGACCCGGAGCGCGCGCCGCCCGCGCGACGCGAGCGACTCGTAGTCGCCGAGCGCCTGCGCGGCTTCGAGCGTGCCGAAGCTGAATTTCTCGCTCGGAATCGCCAGATCCTCGGCCGGCTCGGCGGAGAGCTGGATGAAGACTCCGTTCGCGCCGCCGCCCTTGTGGAGCTGACCGGTCGAGTGGAGGAACCTCGGTCCGTAGCCCGCGGTCGTGGCGCGCCCGGTGCGATCGCGGAGCAAGGACCGGATGCTGGCGAGCGCTGCGTCGCGGCCGGGGGTCGGCGCGATG
>JANNPN010000329.1:0-11902 GCA_031400185.1 Polyangiaceae bacterium | reverse complement strand
CGCGGAGCGGTCGAGGTGCCGTGACGAGCCTCGCACTGCGTGCGCTCGCGGTGCTGCTCGCGAGCGCACTCACCGGAGGGATTGCGACGATGCCGCACGCCGCCGCGGCGGACGACGCCGCGTTCATCGCGCGCGCCCTTCCCCGCCTGATCCATCGCGGCGGCCCATTCCTCCGCCATCCTCGCATCGTCACCCTGACCTTCGCCGGCGACGACGACGCCCTCGTCACCCGCCTCGCGCGCTTTGGCGACGGCATCACGCGGACGCCATGGTGGCGAGCAGTGACCGACGGGCTCTGCACCGCCGCCGGCGATTGCATCGGCGACGGGCGGCCGGGCACGCACGTCGTCCTCGACCGCACGCTCGCCGCGACCGTGCACGCGAACGACGTCGCGGCGTTGCTCAAGGAAGCCCTCGCCGCCGGCATGCTCGGCGCGCTCGACGGGGAGACACTGCTGCTCGTCTACCTGCCGGACGGCATCGCCCTCACCGACGCCTTCGTGCCGCGCTACTGCGGCGGCGGACCGCGCGCCTTCCATCGCGCGCTCCGGCTCCCGGACCGCACCATCCCCTACGCGGTCGTCCCGCGCTGCGGCGACGAGGCGGACCTCACCGCGACCGCGAGCCACGAAATCCTCGAGGCGGCCGCCAACCCCGATCCGTCGGAGCGCGGCTTCGCGTTCGCCGGCGGGTCGGCGACGGCAGGGTTCGGTGCGGCAGGCGTCGAGCCGGTCGACCCGTGCGGGCTCGTGACGCAGAACGGCCACCGTACGATGGAGAGCGGCTTCACCGTGCAGCGTGCCTGGTCCAACGCCGCGGCGGCGCGCGGCGGCGACCCGTGCGTCCCGGCCGCGAACAGTGATCCCTATCTCGCGCTCGTTCCTGCGGAGCCCAGCATTCGCCTGACGCAGCTCGGCGAAACTACGACAGTCACCGTGGTTGCCGCCGCCTCCCGCTCTGTCGGACCGTGGCGCGTCGGCGTCGTGGACCTCGGCGCAGCCTCCGGCGCTCCCTCGTTCGAGGTCACGCTCGATCGCGACATCGTCCGCGCCGGAGAGACCGCGACGTTGTCGATTGCGCTACGGGCGACGTCGCGCAACGGGCAAGGCCTCATCGGCCTCGTGTCCGAAACCGCAACGACACGCACCCTGTGGCCGCTGGCGATCGTCGTGCATTGACCGGTCGCGCCTGCCCCTCGTCAGCGCCAGGGTTCGAGGACGGGGCTCTTCTTCCCAAGCTTCCAGGCGTGCGGAAACTGCGCCCAGAGACCCCGGAGCGTCCACCGCTGCGTACCGACCACGATGTCGGTTTGCATGTCCGCCACCGCGCGCTCCGCATCACCGTAGGCCGTGAGCGTGAGCAGGTAGTACCCGACGCACGCCCCATCCGGGCAGCTCGCGCCGCCGGGAACGCATTTCTGGCCGTCGTTGGCGCCGCCCGCGCATCGAGACGGGGAGAGCTTCGACTGGATCTTCAGATCCGAGATGCCTCCCTGGCTCTTGGCGAGCGGATCTCGCAGGTGCCAGCGCGCGGGCTTTCCGAGGGGAATGCCACCAGCGACGGTCGTGGAGAACACGGTGCTCAACGTGCTCGCGACGCTGCACGTCGACCCTGGCGCCAGCATCCCACAGATCGCATCGTCACCGCAGAGCACCGCGGCGTCATGTGCGCAGCCGCGATCCGTACAGACGGCGCCCGCACCGACACAGTCCCCATCGGAGCTGCACGTGCGAGACCCATCGTTCGAGCACAGCCGGCGGGAGATCGTGAGCGTGAACGGCTCGTTGGCGAAGTCGATCGCGGTATCGACGACGAGGCGGGCATGGATCCGCACCACGTCCCGCTTGCCCGTCGCGCTCTCGTCCCAGAGCTGAATCCGCGCCGGATCGTCGCAGATCGGGCGCTGGCACCCGTTCAAACAACCATCCAGCGGCTTTTGGGGCTTGTCGACGCGGCAGCCCGAGATCGCGTTGCCGTCGTCACAACTCTCGCCGCTACCAACTTGGGTGATCTGGTCTCCGCAGAACGTGCAGTCGGTGCGGCAGAGCGCGCCAGTCGGCGGCTGCGCAGCCCCAGGGGGATCGCAGGTCTCCGGCGACACCGTCACGCCGTCGCCACACACCGGGGTTGCCGTGGCAGTCGGCGTGGCGGGCGACGGCGTCGCGACGCCGCGCGCACCGCCGACGTTCGCCGCACCGAGGGCACCTGAGCAGAGGATCATCGACGTGATCAGGGTTCCAGCTGCAAGCATCGTACGCGGCATCATGCGCTCCTTCGCCGGTCGGTAGGCACTCGGTGGCTGGGAGACGTATCGCCGTCGCAGATCAGCTGTCAAAGCGTGCATCAGGATCGAGCTCCACTGAGCTTGTCGGCGGCGGGCGCGCTCCGCTACAGCACGCCCCCATGACGACGACCGCCGCCGGCCGCGCGTTCCACGCGCTCCTCGACACCCTCCGCGACGCCGATCAGACGTTCCTCGACGGACCGCGCGCCGGCATGGACGCGCTCGGCGTCGCCGAGGGCTACCGGCACCTCACCCACCTGCTCGGCTACGCCCTCGACCTCTATCTCGAAGGCGACGCGGAGCGGCCGGTCTTCACGCCGCTCGCGTCGCCGACGCAGAAGATCCTCGGTGACAACGTCGATTCGCTCTACCACTACGCGCCGCTGCGCGGGGACCGCCGGTATCGTATTCGCGGCAAACGCGGCAACGAGGTCTACCTCGCGTTCTGCGTGTACGGCGGGAAGCCCGACGGCGAGTGGTCGGAGCGTGTGGTCGCGAACGTTTCGCAGCGCGACATCCGCTGTGACGCCGACGGCACTTTCGAGATTCAGCTAGCGGCCGAGCCTCCGCCCGACGCCGCGACGGCGATCACGCTCGCCCCGGATGCCGTCTGCGTGATCACGCGCCAGTACTTCATGGACCGCGGCACGGTGCGGGCCGCGGAGTTCACGATCGAGGCGCTCGACCCGGCGCCCGCACCACCCCCACTCGACGACGCGACGCTCGCGCGCCGACTCGGCGCCGTCGCGACGTTCATCCGCGAGACGATCCAGTTCGCGCCGCTGCCCTCGGGGCTCCCGCCGAACCTGCTCGGTCCCGCGATGCCATGGAACCCGGGCGTCCCGGGGTGGGGCACGCCCGACAACGTCTACTCGCTCGGCCTCTTTCGACTCGAGCCCGACGAGGCGCTCGTCATCACCGGACGCGCTCCGCGCTGCGTCTACTTCGGCGCGCAGCTCTGGAACCGCTACATGCAGTCGCTCGACTATCGCTACCACCGGGTGTCGCTGAACGGATCCGAGATCACGCTCGAGCCGGACGGCTCGTTCAAGCTCGTGGTCGCGCGCCGCGACCCCGGGATGCCGAACTGGCTCGATACCGCGGGGCACCGCGAGGGCGTCGTCTTCTGCCGCTGGCTGCAGTCGGAGGAGCTTCCGGCGCAGCCGACGTCGGAGGTGATCCGCCTGGAATGAGGCGCGTGTCGCTCGCCGTGCGTATCCGGGACGATCCGGGTGCGAGGCCCGCCCGTCACTTGCAGACGAGGCTCTTGCCCTTGCTCTTCACCACGCACGTGCGTCCACTTTCGGCGAGCCCGGCGCGCGCGCATCCGTCGCTGCCCGGGAAGCGAAGCGCCAGGGCTGCCGGGGGCGTCACCGCATACGCGCCGGCGGCACCTTTGACGCCGACCTTGAGGACACCCTTCTTCGCGTTGATCGCAAGCGTCGCCTTCACGATGCCGCCGTACGCGCCGTCCTTCGGATGCGACCACGTCCACTTGGTGCGCTTCTTGTCGACCTTCCACCCGGTCTTCGTTGCTTTGTCGTAGCCGCCGGGGGGGATGGTCACGTCGACGAGCGTGCCGTTCGCGGCGGTCAGCACGATGCCGAGACCGGCCGTATCGGGGTCGGGCGGGCTCGTCGGCGCCGGGAACGTCGCCGCGAACGCGAGCCCGTCGTCGCCCGCGGGCGGCAGCATCTTGGTGAGCGACAGCGTGGCGACGCTCGGCGCGCCGCACGCCGGGCCCTCCACCAGCACGATCTCGCTGAACGAGTAGAGCTTCACCCACATCATGTTGATGTCGTAGTCGCAGCAATTGTCGGCCGGACACGAAGGCATGAACGCGCAGGGACCGGCAATCGGCACGCCGTCCTTGTAGACACGGAGGTTGCCCTCGTTCACTGCCGTGCCGTCGACGACGAAGTTCATGTCGTCGTCGCGCCACCGGATCATGAGCGTCGCCCCGGGCGGAACGAACACTCTGCCCTCGGGGAGGAGCCGGGCCGTCAGGATGCGCGTCTCCGGCGTGCCGACGCCGTAGCTGCTGTTCGTGAGCCCGCCGGCGATGCCGTACGTGCCCTCGAAGACCGGCGCCATCCCGGGGATGGACAGCGTGAGCGAACCGTCCGGCGTGCTCACCGTGCCGCCCGTCGCCATGCCGACGAAGCCCTTGGCCGACGACGCCGGCGTGCAGCCCGTCGGGTCGAGCGATCCGACGCCGCAGCTCAGGGTGGCGCCGTCGCAGTGATCGCCGCGACACGCGCTCCCGCAGATCGCCCCCGCCTCCTCCAACCGGCACTTCGGCGAGCAGCAGTCGCCGGGCGGGTCGCACTCCTCCCTGCTCCCGACGCTGATCCCTTCCTCGACGATGCCGTTGCCGCATGTGACGTTGCAGAGACAGGACCCGCTCGGCTGGCACGTGGCCTGTTGGCAGTCGGCGCCCGCGCTGCAGAGCGATCCGACCTGGACCTTGCAGGTGGAGTCGCAGCACCCGTTGCCGCCGCCGAGCCCCGGATCGCACGCCTCGCCGGCGTCGACGATGCCGTTGCCGCAGAGGTTCGGGCAATCGCAGGAGCCGGACGCGTCGCACGTCCCCTGCGGACACTCCGCCGGGCAGCTCGACCCCGCGGGTCGGAACCGGCAATCGTTCGCGCAGCAGCCCGCGGCGTCGTCGCAGTCCTCGCCGGGATCGGGGTAGCCGTCGCCGCACGCTGCGACGCCGCAGGTCGGGTCGAAGTCGAAGAACTCCCACTCCCACGTGTCGGCGAGGTTGCAGATCTTGGGACCGCCGCCGACGCCGTAACAGCCGCGGTGCCCACCCGCGAGGACGATGCGCTCGCGCTTCGCATCGTAGGCCATCGCCGCGGCTTGCCGGTAGATCGGCAGACGGTTCGGTTTCTCCTCCCAGTCCGCGGTGACCGGGTTCCAGCCCCAGAGGATGCCGAGCTCGTCCGCGAGCGGCGCTTCCGAGAAGGTAAAGAGGAGCATCGCGTCGTGCTTGACGTCGTACGCCATCGCGCGATGCTCGCCGACGAGCGCGCGCGCGTAGTCGGTGAAGAAGTTCCGGCGCTTCCACTGGAGCCCGAGCTGCTCCCAGGTGTCGCCGCGCTTGAAGTTCGGGTCGTTCGGGTTCGCGAGGTAGGTCGAGCCGCCGTGCACCATGAGCGCGCCGCGCTTGGTGTCGAACGCGAAGCCGGTCTGGTCGCGACCCGGCGGATAGTTGAGCGGCGCGCCGCTCGGGCCGATCGTCGGATCGCCGATGCCGGGGCGGAGGCTCCAGGTGCTGCCGTCCCATTCCCACAGCGCCGGGGTCGCGACGGTGCCCGCGTGCGTCGTACCGCCGAAGAGCACGACGCGCTTCCGCACCGGATCCCAGGTCATCGCGTGGCCGCTCCGCGCATCCGGGCTCTCCGCGGGGTGCTTCTGGGTCCACGTCGTACCGTCGTACTCCCAGGTCTCGGCGAACGTCTGCTTCGCCGCCGGCGCCGGCCCGGGACCGGGCGGGCCCTGCCAGTAGCCGCCGAACAGGACCGTCCGATGACGTTCCGGATCGTACGCCGCCGCGTGGAAGGCACGCGGGCTCGGACCCGGATCGGCGGCGAAGGCCCAGGCTTGGCCCGAGGCGGATTCCCACGACCCCTGGTGGAACACGGCGGGGACGCCGATCCCGATCGTCTGGCCGCCGTGGATCACCATCGTCTCGCGGTCGCTGTCGTAGGCCATCGCGAAGCCGTTCCGGCCGTCGGGGAGAAATGCTCCGGGCTCCCAGTGTCCGTCGGCGAGGCGAATCCGGTAGTCGGGGCTCACGGTCGCGCCGCAGGCGTTGCTGACGACGACGTCGTAGGTCCCGACGTCGATCGCCCGGAGCGGCGCAAACGTGAGGACGTCGGTCCCCGTACCGCTCACCGGGCCGTGGTCGCGCAAGTCGTGCCACTGGCCGTCGGGGTAGCGGCGGCGCCATTCGTACGAGAACGGTCCGAGGTCCGGGGCGATCGTCGTCGCCCCGAGGTAGTTCGTCACGCACGGGGTCGCGATGCTGTCCGCCGCCGGTCCGAGTGGACCGAGCACCGGCGACAGCCCTTTGAGGATCCACGTCTCTCCGCTGTAGACGTCGTCCCCGCCGTTCAGGTCCTTCACGACCCCACCGAACAGGACCACCTGGGTACCGCCGGCCGCTTGGACCATGGCCGTGCCGGCGACGCGTGGTGGGCCGGTCCGCACCGCCGTCCACGCACCCGCCGCGGACTCGCGCGCCAGCGTCGTGCCGGCGTCGAAATCGAAGCCGCCGTAGACGATGAGCTGATCGCCGCGCGGACCGGTCGTCAGCGCGTGGCCGTGGCGGCCGTCGACCGCGGGATTCGGAAGCGCCGTCCAATCGACGCCGTTGTAGACC
The DNA here is from genome assembly GCA_031400185.1 of Polyangiaceae bacterium. GTDB lineage: Bacteria > Desulfobacterota > Binatia > UTPRO1 > UTPRO1 > UTPRO1. The sequence continues at coordinate 5,228 of JANNPN010000329.1, read as the reverse complement.
CACGCGTCGTCGTAGAGGTCCTCGAAGAGGTCCTCGGTGACGGAGATCCCGCCGAACACGACCACGCCGCCGAAGGCGAAGCTGTACGTCATCGCGTGCGACGTGCGCGCCGGGGGCGCATGCGCCGGCCTCGGAAACGTCCACGTGCTGCCGTTCCATTCCGCTGTGCCGTCGATCGCGAGCTCGTCGCTGTCGTCGTTGCCGCCGAACAGGACCGCGACCCCGCGCTGCGCGTCGTAGGCCAGCGCGCCGTTGGCGCGCGCCCCGGGACGCCCCGTGAAGGGAATCGAATGCCGGGTCCAGGTGTGGGCCGCGGGGTCGTACTCCCAGGTGTCGTTCAGGAAGGACGCGGGATCGCCGTCGTCGGTGTCGATCTGCCCCCCGAACAGGACGACGCGCGCCCGCGCGGCATCGTACGCCATGGCGTGGGAGAACCGCGGCAGCGGCCGGACGCCGAGCGGGATCTCCTGCCACACGCCCGCCCCGGGATCGTACTCCCACAAGTCGCTGAAGGACGTGTAGTCACCGCCGACGAGACCGAGACCGCCGAAGAGGATCACGCGGCCCCGGGCCGAGTCCCACACCATGCCGTGGCCGGCACGCGCCGGCGGGCCGGCGGTCGTGCCCTGCACCCACAGCTCGCAGGACCGCAGGTCGGCGGCCGCGGTGGCCGGCAGGGCAACCAGCATGAGCGACGCAACGAGGGCGCCGACGGCTCGACCGCACATGGCGGGGATGCGTTCGGCGGGGATGAACGGGCGTTCAGGACACGTGAACGGCGGCGCGGCTTCGTGCGCGAACGGGCGCCGCCCCGTGTGCGCTACCGCAGCACCCAGCCGATCGGGTCGCGGAACTCGGTGTCGTACGCGCAGGTCATGCCGGTCGTGATGGTCGCGGAGAGATAGCGCGCGAGCGGCCGGTGGTGCGCGCCGATGCGCTCGATCGCGGAGCGGATCGCACGGGTCACGTTCAGGCGGGCGCGCTCCGCGGCCGACCCCGCCTTCCGCGCGCGCCCGCCGAGTCCGACGGCGGACGCGAGCTCCTGGAGGACGAAGTCGACTTCCTCCTGGAGCCTCGCCGCCCTGGTATCGTCGTTGAACGCGCGCGCGGCCTCGATCTCCTCGCCGAGCTCCCCGAGCCGGCGGCGATAGGCCGCGCGCGCCGTCGCGTCGAGGACCTCGCCTCCCTCGCCGCCGTCGGCCGCGTGGAGCCCGCTCGCGCGCATCTCGCCGGTCGTGAGACGGCGCGCGTCGGGGTCGCCCGCGAGCCCCGCGAGCTCGGTCGCGGGAATGCGTTGCCCCGGCTGCCCGAGGAGCGCCGCGAGGTACACGAACCCGCGCGAGCCCCGGACGCGAAAGCGCTTGCCCTGGTACGCGATCGACCAGACGTCGCCCTCGCAGCGGAACACGTTCGCCGCGCTCCCCGCATCCGACTCCGCCGGCGCGCCCGGTGCCGCGGGTGCTGCCGCGTCGCGGCCGCCGCCCGAGACGTCGTACGCCTCGACCGGCTTCGCGAAGCCGGCGAGCGCCAGCGTACCGATCGACTCGCCCGCCGCGTTCGGCCCCAGGTCGGCGAGCACCCGGCGTGTGACCAGGATCTGTCCCGGGCTCGCCGCGGCGGTGAGCGCCAGCGCGAGATCCGTCACGACGCCGACGACGCCGTAGTCGAGCCGGCCAGTGAAGCCGATCGTGCAGATCGTCGCGTAGCCCTTCGCGATGCCGACCACGAAGTCGAGGTCGTACCCGCGCGCGCGCCAGCGCTCCGCGAGCGTTCCGGTCGCCGCCGCCCGCATCGCGAGCGCCAGCGCGACGGCGCGGCGCGCGGCATCGTCCACGGGGACCGGGTCGTTGAAGACGATCACCATACCGTCGCCGGTGAACCGCTCGACGGTGCCCGCCGCATCCTCGACGAGCTCGCCCATCGCCGCGTGGTAGGCCCGCAACACCGCCATCATCTCCTCCGGCTCGGCCGACTCCGCGAACGCCGTAAAGCCCCGGAGCGCCACCGACACGACCGTCACCTCGGCGCGGTGGGTCCGCAGCGGATCGGCGGCGTCGCCTGCGACGATCACGTCGGCGACGGCCGGCGAGAAGAATCGCTTCAGGCGCGAGAGGCGCGCGAGCTCCTCCACCTGCGCCTGGACGCGCGCCTCGAGCGTGTCGTTCAGACCGGCGAGCGCGCGTGCCTGATCCTCCACGCGCTCGTGCAGCGCCTTGATCCGCAGCAGCGACCGCACCCGCACGAGCAGCTCCTCGGGATCGACGGGCTTCGAGAGAAAGTCGTCGGCGCCCGCTTCGAGGCCGCGCAGCCGCTCCTCGCCCGGATCGACGGCCGTCACCATGACGACGGGCAGGATCGCGGTGCGCGGATCGGCGCGGACGGCACGGCAGACCTCGTAGCCGCTCATCCCCCCCATGACGACGTCGAGCAGCATCAGGTCGGGCGGCTCACGCTGGAGCGCCTCCTCCCCGGACGACGCCGACGAGACGTCGTACCCTTCCAGGGTCAGGAGATCGGCGAGCAGCTTGACGTTGCGCGGGTCGTCGTCGACGACCAGGATCCGGCGCGGACCCGCCGTCATCGCGCACCGCCCGGGGCGTTCTGCCGATCCAGCACCTCCCGCACCTCGACCAGGATCTGGTCGATGTCGAGCGGCTTCACGAAGCAGCCGTCGAAGCCCGCGCCGACGATCGCCACGCGCTCGAGCGGCATCGCCGAAGCGGTGACCGCGATCACGGGGATCGCCGCCGTGCGCGGATCGGCGCGGAGCGCCCGGAGCGCGCTCACGCCGTCCATCTGCGGCAGGTGGATGTCCATCAGCACGAGGTCGGGAGGCTCGGCGGTCGCGCATGCGAGTCCGTCCTCGGCGGTGGTCGTCTCGGTCGTGCGATAGCCCTCGACCTGCAGCACGTCGCGGAGGAGCTTCTGGTTCAAGGCATTGTCCTCGACGATCAGGATCCGTTCGTTCGCCATGCGCCCGTGCTCCTCGGTTCAGCCGCGCTCGCCCGCCGCCCGGCGCGGCGTCTCGGCCAGCACGATCGCGTCGACGACCGGCAGCGTGAAGGTGAACGTACTGCCGCGGCCCGGCGTGCTCGCGAGCGTCAGCCGCCCGCCGTGGAGCGCGACCATCCGCTGCACGAGCGCCAGCCCGAGGCCGGTGCCCTCGCGCCGCCCGGCGCGGCTGCCGGCCTGCTGGAACGGCTCGAAGATCGCCGCCTGGTCGGCGGGCGCGATGCCGATGCCGTCGTCCTCGACGGCGATCACGGCCTCGGCGGCGTCGCAGGTCGCGCGCACCGTCACGGTCCCGCCCTCCGGCGTGAACTTCACCGCGTTCGCGAGCAGGTTGATGAGGATCTGGCGCACCTTCCGCGCGTCGGCCGTCCACTCGCCGACGGCCGGGTCGACCGCGGTCACCAGGCGCACCCCGCCGCGCGCCGCCCGCTCGCGGACGAGCAGGATGGACTGGTCGATCGCGGCCCGGAGGTCGAAGCGGGCGGGCTCGAGCTCGAGCCGACCGGCTTCGATCCGCGCCAAGTCGAGGATGTCGCTGATGAGCGAGAGTAGGTGCTGCCCGGAGCCGTGAATGTCTTGCAAGTACTCCGCCTGCTTGTCGGTGAGGCCGCCGAACACGCGCCGCAGGAGCACCCGCGAGAAGCCGATCACCGCGTTCAGCGGCGTCCGGAGCTCGTGCGACATGTGCGCGAGAAACTCCGACTTGTGCCGATTCGCCGCCTCGACCTCGGCGGAGCGCTCCTCGAGCTCGCGCAGCAACCGCTCCTTCTCGCCGAGGCTCTCGCCGAGCGCCGCCTGCAGGAGGTTCACGCGGTCCGCGAGCACGAGGGAGAGCGTGAGCGCCGTCGAGAAGACGCCGAGCTGCATCGCGTGCGTCGCCATCCAGCTTCCCGGCGCGAACCCGAAGCCGCGCGCCGTGTGCACGACGACCGCGAGCCCGATGCCGCCCCACGCAAAGAGATAGAAGCGCGCGGCGCGATAGCCCTGCCGCCATGTCAGCACGGCCGCCGGCAGGAACGTGAAGGCACACGCGACGATCACGAGCCCGACGACGCGGATCACCACCGGGATGCTGAGCAGCAGGCACGCAATGAGCACCAGCCCGATCGGCACCCCGAGCCGCACGAGCCACCGGTCGAGCCGCGGGAGGTACACCCAGGTCATCAGGAAGCGGCGCGAGAAGATCGCCGCCGCGACCCCCGAGAGCCCGGCGAAGAAGTGCAGCGACCGGAGCGCCCACCCCGGGAGGTCCGGCCAGAAGTACTGGTACGCGAACCCGTCGAGACAGAGCTGATAGAGCGCGAAGCCGGCGATCGTCAGCACGTAGTACAGGTAGACGCGGTCGCGGATCGCGAAGAACTGGATCAGGTTGTAGAGCACGAGCGCGAAGAGCGCGCCGTAGTAGAAGCCGTAGCCGAGATTCTCCGCCGTCTCGTTCGCGGTGAACGCAGCCGTCGACCACACGACCGGCGAGAGCAGCATGGTGTCGTCGCCCTCGACCCGGAGGTGGAACGTCGCCGTCGTCCCGGGCCGGAGCGGCAGCGTGAACGTCGGCGTCCGGTGCGCGATCTCCCAGGCGCGAAACGGCACGCCCTCCCCGGCGGCCGCCATCGCGACGCCTCCCGCCTCCGTGGCCGCGTAGCGCTCGACGCGGTCGACGACGGCCCACGGCAGCTCGACGAGCCAGCCGCGCTCGACGGGTCCGTCGTCACGGACGCGGAACCGCAGCCAGAACGCCGAGCGCGTGAGGCCCGCATTGAAGCCCTCGCCCGGGCTCGCGACGAAGCGGTCGGCGAGCGGGGGTGCCGTGACGTCGGCGATCGTCCAGCGCCGCTCGGGGTCCTCCAGCACCTCGACGGCCGTGCCGAGAGCGAGGTGCCCGCGGCTCGGGTCGAGCACGACCTCCTCGAGCGCCCGGGCGGGCGCCGGCCGGACGACGGAGAGCGCGGCCAGCACGACGACCAGGACGGACAGCGGACGCATGCGGGGGAACCATGCGTCGACGAGCCGGTCGGGCGCAAGCGACGCCGAGCGGCACCGAGATCGTGGCGCAGCTCGATTCTCACGCGGGCGGAGCCGGCGGTGGCAGCAGGCGGGCGGGTCGGGGATGGCTTCTACGGTCGCCGGGTGTCCAGCCACCCACGCGCATAAAGCCCGCCGCAGCCTCCCTGTCTTGCGCACACGCGAGCTGCGGCTCCCCGAAGCCATCCCCGACC
>JANNPN010000033.1:0-7123 GCA_031400185.1 Polyangiaceae bacterium | reverse complement strand
CCGGCAACCTCACCGCCCAGGTCCGCAACATCGCCGAGGTGACGGTCGCCGTGGCAACCGGCGACCTGTCGAAGAAAATCACCGTCGACGTGCGCGGCGAGATTCTGTTGCTGAAGGACACCTTGAACACGATGGTGGAGCAGCTCCGCTCGTTCGCGGCGGAAGTGACGCGCGTGGCGCGCGAGGTCGGCACGGAAGGCAAGCTCGGCGGCCAGGCCCGGGTTCCGGGCGTCGCCGGCACGTGGAAGGACCTCACGGACAACGTGAACGTCATGGCCGCGAACCTGACCGAGCAGGTGCGCGGCATCGTGAAGGTCGTGACCGCCGTCGCGAACGGCGACTGGAAGCCGAAGCTCACGGTGAACGCCAAGGGCGAGGTCGCCGCGCTCGCCGAGACGATCAACGACATGACCGGCACGCTCGCGACCTTCGCCGACCAGGTGACGACGGTCGCGCGCGAGGTCGGCGTCGAAGGCCGGCTCGGTGGGCAAGCCAACGTCCCCGGCGCCGCCGGCACGTGGAAGGACCTGACCGGCAACGTCAACCTGCTCGCCGCCAACCTCACGACCCAGGTGCGCGCCATCGCCGAGGTCGCGACCGCCGTGACCCAAGGTGACCTGACGCGCTCGATCCAGGTCGAGGCGCGCGGCGAGGTCGCCGAGCTCAAGGACAACATCAACACGATGATCGACAACCTCCGGCTCACGACCGACCGCAACACCGAGCAGGACTGGTTGAAGACGAACCTCGCGCGGTTCACCGGCATGTTGCAGGGACAGCGCGATCTCGGATCGGTCGGCCGCATGCTGCTCTCCGAGCTGACGGTGCTCGTGCACGCGCACCAGGGCGTCATCTACCGCGTCGAGTCTCCCGACTCGCCCGAGCTGAAGCTCGTCGCGTCGTACGCCGACGGCGGGCGGAACGGTCACCCCGACACGCTCCGCTTCGGCGAGGGCCTCCTCGGCCAGTGCGCCGCCGAGAAGCGCCGCATGGTCATCAGCGACCTCCCGGCGGACACGGTCGCGATCGGCTCCGGGCTCTTCCAGTCGCCGCCGCGGCACGTGATCGTGCTCCCCGTCCTCTTCGAGGGCGACGTGAAGGCCGTGATCGAGCTCGCCTCGCTCAGCACCTTCACCGCGTCGCATCTCGCCTTCCTCGAGCAACTGACGGCCTCGATCGGCATCGTGCTGAACAGCATCGAGGCCACGATGCAGACCGAGGGACTCTTGAAGCAGTCGCAGCAGCTCGCCGCCGAGCTCCAGACGCAGCAAAGCGAGCTCCAGCTCACGAACGAGCAGCTCGCGCAGAAGGCGCAAGAGCTCGCCGAGCAGAACGCCGAGGTCGAGCGCAAGAACCAGGAGATCGAGCAAGCCCGCCGCGCCCTCGAGGAGAAGGCGACCGAGCTCGCCCTCACCTCGAAGTACAAGTCGGAGGTCCTCGCCAACATGTCCCACGAGCTCCGGACGCCGCTCAACTCCATCCTGATCCTCGGCCAGCAGCTCGGCGAGAACGTCGAGGGCAACCTGACCCCGAAACAGGTCGAGTTCTCGCGGACGATCCACGGCGCGGGCACCGACCTCCTGAACCTCATCACGGACATCCTCGACCTCTCGAAGATCGAGTCGGGGACCGTCACCGTCGTCGCCGAGGAGGTCGTGCTCGCGAACCTGCTCGACGGCGTCGCGCGGCCGTTCCGCCACGAAGCCGACAACCGGCATCTCAGCCTCACGATCCAGATCGATCCGGGCGTCGCACCCGTCATGATGACGGATGCGAAGCGCCTTCAGCAGGTGCTCAAGAACCTGCTCTCGAACGCGTTCAAATTCACCGAGCAGGGCGGCGTGCAGGTCCACCTGAAGAGCGCGGACGGCGGGTGGAGTCCCGAGCACCCGGTGCTGCGCCGCGCGGCGAACGTCCTCGCGTTCGAGGTCGCCGACACCGGCATCGGCATCCCGCAGGAGAAGCAACGCATCATCTTCGAGGCGTTCCAGCAGGCCGACGCCGGCACGAGCCGGAAGTACGGCGGCACCGGTCTCGGCCTCGCGATCAGCCGCGAGCTCGCGAGCCTCCTCGGCGGCGAGATCCAGCTCCGCAGCACGCCGAACGTCGGCAGCGCCTTCACCCTGTACCTTCCGCAGACGTACGTCGGCCCCTCGGCCCAGGCAGGCGGCGAGGAGGCGGTCAGCGCCGTGCCGCGTCCGGCCATGCCGGCGCCGCGCGTGTGGGAACGTCCGGTCGAGTCGGTGCCGGACGACCGGCAAGCGATCACGCCCGGCGATGCCGTGCTGCTGATCGTCGAGGACGACCCAAGCTACGCCCGCATCCTCGTCGACCAGGCGCACGCCCAGGGCTTCAAGGTGCTGACCGCGGCGCGCGGCGCCGACGCGCTTGCGCTCGCGCGCGAGTATCGCCCGACCGCGGTCTCGCTCGACGTCTTCCTCCCCGACATGCTCGGCTGGACGGTGTTGAGCCAGCTGAAGCAGGACCCGGCGATGCGGCACATCCCGGTGCAGATCGTGACGCTCGACGAGGACCGGCAACACGGCCTCGCGCGCGGCGCGTTCAGCTTCCTCCCGAAGCCGACGACGCCCGCGGGCCTCGAGGAGGCGCTGCTCCGCATCAAGGATTACTCGAGCCCCCGCCTCCGCCACCTCCTGGTCGTCGAGGACAACCCGGCGGAGCGGCTCAGCATCGCCGAGCTGCTCGGCCATACCGACATCGAAATCACGACCGCCGGGACCGGCGCCGAGGCGATCGCGGCGATGCAGGACGCGTCCTTCGACTGCGTCGTGCTCGATCTCCGGCTCCCCGACATGACCGGCTTCGACGTGCTCGAGCGGATCCGCGACGACACCTCGATCGGCGACGTGCCGGTGGTCGTGTTCACCGGCAAAGAGCTGACGCTCGACGAGGACAGCCGTCTCCATTCGCTCGCCCGGAGCGTCGTCGTGAAAGGCGTCGAGTCGCCCGAGCGCCTGCTCGACGAAACCTCGCTCTTTCTGCACCGCGTCCTCACGGACCTGCCCGCCGAGAAGCAGCAGATGCTCGAGAAGCTGCACCGCTCGGACGACGACCTCGTCGGCAAGAAGGTGCTCGTCGTCGACGACGACGTGCGCAACATCTTCGCGCTCTCGAGCGTGCTCGAGCGGCGCGGCATGGAGGTGCTGACGGCGGGCACCGGCTACGAGGCGATCGCAACCCTCGAAGGCACGTCCGAGGTCGCGATCGTGCTCATGGACATCATGATGCCGGAGATGGACGGGTATCAGACGATGACGGCGATCCGGCAGAAGGCCGAGTTCCGGCGCCTGCCGATCATCGCGCTCACCGCAAAGGCCATGAAGGGCGACCGCGAGAAGTGCCTCGAGGCCGGCGCGTCCGACTATCTCGCGAAGCCCGTGAACACCGAGCAATTGCTGTCCGCCCTTCGCATGTGGCTGCATCGCTGAAGGCATCGGCAACCGACGTCATGGAACCCGCCCCCCGGAACCCGTCCGACGACAAGGTCAGCATCCTGTTGGTCGACGACCAGCCGGGCAAATTGTTGAGCTACGAGGCCATGCTGTCGGACCTCGGCGAGAACCTCATCATGGCGAGCTCGGGCCGCGAGGCGCTCGAGCACCTCCTGCGGACCGACATCACGATCGTGCTGATGGACGTCAGCATGCCGGAGATCGACGGCTTCGAGCTGGCGGAGATGATCCAGCAGCACCCGCGCTTCCGGAAGACCGCGATCATCTTCGTCTCCGCGGTGCACCTGAGCGACTTCGATCGCCTGAAGGGCTACGAGTCCGGCGCCGTCGACTACGTGTCGGTCCCGGTGATCCCGGAGCTCCTCCGCGCGAAGGTGAGCGTCTTTGCCGAGCTCTACCGGAAGACCCGGGAGTTCGAGCGGTTGAACCGCGAGCTCGAGGAGCGCGTCGCCGACCGCACCGCCGAGCTGCAGGAGGCCGTCACCAAGCAGATGGAGCTCGCCGATCGCCTCCGCGAGGCCGACCGCCGCAAGGACGAGTTCCTGGCGCTCCTCGCCCACGAGCTCCGGAACCCGCTCGCGTCGGTGCGAAACGCCGTCGGCATCATGCGGCTCAAGGGTTCCGACGACCAGCAGCTCCAGTGGTGTCACGACGTCATCGAGCGCCAGGCGGACCAGCTGAAGCGCCTCGTCGACGACCTGCTCGACGTCTCGCGCATCACGCAGGGGAAGATCCAGCTCCGCCTCGAGTCCGTCGACGTCGAGACCGTCATCGCGGGCGCCGTCGAGACGAGCGCACCGTTGATCAACGGTCAACGCCACACGCTCCAGGTCACGCTCCCGGAGACGCCGCTGTTCGTGCGCGGCGACGCCTCGCGCCTCACGCAGGTCGTCGCCAACCTCCTGAACAACGCCGCCAAGTACCAGAACGAGAACGGCTCGATCGATCTCTCCGTGCGGCCCGCCGGCCGCGAGGTCGTGATCGCGGTGCGCGACCGTGGGATCGGCCTCTCGCCGGGGATGCTGTCCGAGGCGTTCGAGCTGTTCGCCCAGGGCGAGCGCACGCCGGATCGCGCGCAGGGCGGCCTCGGCATCGGGCTGTCGCTCGTGAAGAAGCTCGTCGAGCTCCACGGCGGGAGCGTACGCGCCGCGAGCGACGGTCCGGGGCACGGCAGCGAGTTCGTCGTGCGCCTGCCGTTGGAGCAGCCAGCCGAGGCCCCGAGCCCGAGCGTCGAGCCGCCGGCCGCGGACGCGCGGCGGATCCATCGCATCCTGGTCGTCGACGACAACGTCGACGCGGCCGAGAGCCTCGCGATGCTGCTTCGCCTCGACGGCCACGACGTGACGATCGCGCACGACGGCGTGCGCGCGCTCGAAGCGGCGGAGAGCGCGCAGCCGGGCGTCGTGCTGCTCGACATCGGTCTCCCGGGCATGGACGGCTACGAAGTCTGCCGCCGCCTCCGCGCCGCCGGCCACACCCGCACCCGAGTGATCGCGCTCACCGGGTACGGCCAGGACAAGGACAAGCAGCTCGCCATGGACGCCGGGTTCGACGAGCACACTGTGAAGCCGGTCGAGTTCGGTCGGTTGATCAAGCTGCTTGCTGCGGAGTCCTAGTCCGCCCCAACAGAAAAGAGCGCGGGTATCGGCACTGCCCAACGGGGGCGTGGGGGGCGGGCGCGCCGGCTCGACGTCTCGCACTCCCATCCCGACACCTCCAGTAGTCGCAGGGCAAGCTGTGCTCGCCGAATCGCCTGCGCGCCCGCCCCCCACGCCCCCGTCCGCACCGCCGGTGCGCGCTGCGCTTACCCACGATTCGTTCGGGTCGAGGTGAGCAAGAGCTCGGCGTCTTCGGTCGTGGCCCGACTACGCGGAGGCCGCGGTTGTGGAGTCGTGACCACCTTGCGCTGCGGCGGTGCGGGGGTGGGAGAACCGACAGGATGAGGCGAGCAATCGCGGCGCAACGATACTCGAGCACTCGCCTGATCTGTACGGCTGGTCGGGCTCAAGGCGTTGCGGGTGGCGTGAGGGTGCAGGTCACGGTCGTGCCGCTTTCGTTGCCGGGCGCGATCGTGAGGCGGCCGCCGATCAGTCCGGCGCGGTAGTGCATCACGTGGAAGCCCATGCCGGCCTCGACGCGATCGCGGGGGAGGCCGCGGCCGTCGTCGACGACGCTGAGGCACACCGTCGCGCCGTCGGCGTGTAGCCGCACCCGCACGGTCGTCGCATGGCCGTGACGGATGGCGTTCCGCACCGCTTCCTGCGCGATGCGGTAGAGCTGGTTCGCGACGACGGGGTCGTCCACGCGCGCCGGTGAGGGATCGTGCTCGAGCGTACAGCGCGTGCCGTACGTCGCCTCGATGGTCGCGACGAAATGGCGGAGCGCGCCCAGAAGACCGTCGCCGCCCGGCAGCATCGGGTCCACTTCGCGAGCGACCAGGCGCGTGTGATCGATCGCCTGAACGATGACGTGCTCGATGCGGCGCACGCGTGCAGCGAGCGTCTCGTGCTCCCCTTCGAGCTCACTCCGGACCGATGCCGTGAGATACGCGATGCCCGCCAGCTCCTGCAGCACGCCGTCGTGCAGGTCGGCGGCGATACGACGGCGCTCGTCGTCGCCGATGCGCAGCACTTCGGCTTCAGCGCGCTTGCGCGCGGTCACGTCATGCACGATCCCCGAGATCTGCGTGATCACACCCTCGCGATCGCGAAGATAGCTGCTGATAGTGCCGAGGATGTGACGCGTGACGCCGTCCGCGGCGACGATCCGGCACTCGACGACCTCGTCCGGGACCGTCCCCTTCATCAACGTGCGGCCGAAGGTCGCGAGCCGCGCGCGATCTTCCGGATGAACGGCGCCCGCGAGACGCTCCATCGCGGGCGGGCTGTCCGCCGGAAGCCCGACGATGCGGTAGATCTCGGGTGACCACATGACCTGGCCGTCGGCGAGGCGCCACATCCAATGGCCGATGTGCGCGATCTCCTCGGAGCGCGCGAGGTTTCTGCGCACGAGCTCCTCGCCGCGCTTGCGCTCCGTCACGTCCAGGTTGAGGCCATGGAACCGGATCGGGCGACCGTCCGCGGCACGCTCGATCGAGCCGAGGCCCGCCATCCAGCGCACGCCCTTCACCGGATGGAGCACGCGAAACTCTTCGTTCCACGTGCTGTCCGCCCCGGGATCGAGAAGCGCGTGCACGCGCGCGCGCACGGTCTCCCGATCATCGGCGTGAATCCGCGCGAGCCAGCGCTCGTAGGCAGGCGGCTCGTCGGGCCCGAACCCATACTGCTCGTGAAAGCGCGCGTCCCAATCGCTCACGTTGGTCGCAACGTCCCAGGACCACGTCGCTGCCCCCGACGCGTCGAGGGCCAGCGCGAGGTACGCTTGGCGGTCGCGCAGCAGGCGAGCGCTGCGTATGGCGGCATCGGTCATGCGGGCGCGGGGGATTCGTGTCATGCCACAGGCGTGTTCGCCGCACCAAGCACGACCGCGTGCAGCGGCGGTGCCTGCGGGGCGTGGGGGGGGGGGGGGGGAGCGGAAAGGCAAGCACGCCCCACCCCGCCCCATAAAAACAATAGCAGGGATTTAGTGTTCGAGGCCAAGAGCCCAACGACCCCCCCCCCCCCCCCCCCCCGGCCCGCCGGGGGGGGGCG
>JANNPN010000024.1:0-13050 GCA_031400185.1 Polyangiaceae bacterium | reverse complement strand
GGCCCCCCGCCGGCGCCGCCCGGCGCGCCGACGGCGAGTCCCGACGCGACCGCGAGTCCTGAGGCGACGGCCAGCCCCGAGGCGACGGCGAGCGCGGAAGCGACCGCGACGCCCGAGGAGCCGATCGCGACCCCGACCGCGTCGGCGGAGGCAACGGCGTCCGCCGAGGCCACGGCGACACCGGAAACGCCGGTGCCGACGGCGACACCCGAAGAGCCCGTCGCAACCGCGACCGTCGAAACACCGGTCGCCACGGCGACACCCGAGGAGCCCGTCGCAACCGCGACCGCGGAAGAGCCGGTCGCGACCGCAACGCCTGAGGAGCCCGTCGCAACCGCGACCGTCGAAGAGCCGGTTGCGACCGCGACACCCGAAGAGCCGGTCGCGACGGCGACACCGGAGGAGCCGGTCGCGACCGAGACGCCCGCACCGACGCCGACGACCGAGCTGCCGACGGTACGCTAGTTCACAGCGGGGATCACTCCTTATTCACCGTGGACCCGCTAGCGCTCGGCCGCGCTCCGCGTGTGGGGGCCGGAATCATGATGCGCTGGCTGGCGCGATCCTTCCCGGACGCGCCAGCCAGCGCGAAACGACGTCGGCCTTCATGGCGCGGAGCCGGCGGATCACTTCCACTGCAGCGTGCCGGCCGACAAAAAAACCGGCGCGGCTCGACAGCTAACGCAGCCGTGCGCAGAGGTCTTTCAGCTCCGCGACGAGCCCGTCCACGTCCTTCGCGAGCGGCCGGTACCCGACACGTGCGTCGGGAAAGACCTTCACGCGGTCCTTCATCTTCTTCTGGACGGCGAGGATGTAGTCGATGTGGACGGGCGTGTCGGGATGGAACTCGAGCACGATCTGCTCGCCGCGGACGCGCGCGGCCGTGATGAGCAGGTCTCGCAAGCAGCGGCGGAGCTCCATCACGCGGATCAGGCTGTCGACGAGCGGCGGGATCTCGCCGAAGCGGTCGACCATCTCGTCGACGATCGCCGCGAGCTCGTCGGTGGTTTTGAAGCCGGCGAGGCGCTTATAGAGCACGAGGCGCTGGTTCACGTCCTGGACGTACGTGTCCGGAATGTACGCCGGGAAGCCGAGCTGGATCTCGGGCTCGACGTCCTTGGCGATCGTCTCGCCCTGCACCTCGCGGACGGCATCCTCCATCATCTGGGTGTAGAGCTCGAAGCCGACGGCGGTGATGTTGCCGCTCTGCTGCTTGCCGAGCATGTTGCCGGCGCCGCGGATCTCGAGGTCGTGCGCGGCGAGGCGGAATCCGCCGCCGAGCTCGTCGAGCTCCTGCAGCGCTTCCAGCCGCTTGTGGGCGTCGGTGCCGATCATGTGCTCGCCCGGTATCAATAGATAGGCGTAGGCGCGGATGTTGGAGCGGCCGACCCGGCCGCGCAGCTGGTAGAGCTGCGCCAGGCCGAGCGTGTCGGCCCGGTTGATCAAGATCGTGTTGGCGCGTGGGATGTCGAGGCCCGACTCGATGATGGTCGAGCACACCAGCACGTTGGCGCGCTGGTGGATGAAGTCGTCCATCACCTGTTCCAGCTGACGCTCGCCCATCTGGCCGTGGCCGACGAGGACGGTCGCCTCGGGCACGAGCTCCTTTACCTTCGCCGCCTGGCGCTCGATCGAGTCCACCCGGTTGTGCACGAAGAAGACCTGGCCGCCGCGCCGGAGCTCGCGGAGGATCGCTTCGCGGATCACGTGGTCGTCGGCCTTGGTGACGTAGGTGCGGATGGCGAGGCGATCGACCGGTGGGCTCTCGATGACGGAGAGGTCGCGGATGCCGGTGAGCGCCATCTGCAGCGTGCGCGGGATCGGCGTCGCCGTGAGCGTCAGCACGTCGACGGTCGCGCGGAGCGCTTTGATGCGCTCCTTGTCCCGCACGCCGAAGCGGTGCTCCTCGTCGATCACGAGGAGCCCGAGGCGCGCGGCGCTCACGTCCTTCTGCAAGAGCCGGTGCGTGCCGACGACGACGTCGACGGTGCCGTCCGCGAGGCCCTTGATCGTCGCTTTGTTCTCGGCGTTCGAGCGAAAACGCGAGAGCATCTCCACCTTCACCGGGTAGCCCTCGAAGCGCTTGCACATGGTGTCGTAGTGCTGCTGGGCGAGCACGGTCGTCGGGACGAGCACGGCCACCTGCCGCCCCGCCATGACGACCGCGAACGCGGCGCGCATCGCGACCTCGGTCTTGCCGAACCCGACGTCGCCGCAGACGAGGCGGTCCATCGGCTTGTCGCTGCCGAGATCGGCGAGCACGTCGTCGATCGCCTTCTGCTGATCGGGGGTTTCGTCGAACGCGAAGCGCGCCTCGAACTCCTGGAAGAGCGGGTCGCCGCTTTCGAAGCTCTGCCCGGTGAGCACTTGCCGCTTGGCGCCGATCTCGACGAGCTCGCGCGCCATCGAGAGCAACGCCTCCTTCGTCTTCGCCTTGACGCGCTCCCACGCCGTGCCGCCGAGCTTGTCCAAAGCGGGAACGGCTCCGTCACCGCCGCCGACGTACTTCCCGACCAAATTGATGCGGTCGACCGGCACGTACATGCGGTCGCCGCCCAGGTACTCGAGGTGCAGGAAGTCGCCCTCGATGTCGGCGACGCTCATGTGCTTGAGGCCGCGATAGAGGCCGATGCCGTGGTCGACATGGACGACGAAATCGTCGGCCTTGAGCTCGGCGAGGCTCGAGAGCACGTCGGCGGCGCTGACCTTGCGGATGCGGCGTTGCTGGCGGCGCTCGCCGAAGATCTCCTCCTCGCCGACGAAGACCCATGGCTCCATCGGCAGACGAAAGCCCTGCGACAGCGACCCCTCGACGATGACCGGTCCACCGCGCTCGCCGAGGAGCGCCGGCAGCGGCTGCGTCGACAGCGCGGCGTCGACGCCGTTGGCGGTGAGGAGCCCTTGGAGGCGCGTACGCTGCCCGGCGCCGTGGATCACGATGAACGTGCGGCGGCCTTCCGCGGCCCAGTCGCGAATCTTGTCGGCGACCGGCTTGAGGCTCGGCGTCGCCTGCTGCGTCCGGGCCGCCGTGACGTCGGCGAGCGTGTAGCAGGGAACTCGAAGGTGGCCGGCCGTGCCGGCGAGGCCGATCAGCGGATCGAGCTCGACGGTCGGGAGCGGCCGGAGGGCCTCGCGCACCTCGTGGGCGCTCATCGCGAAACTCGCGGCCGGCGCGAAGAAGCGGCGTCCGGCCCCGGCCTCACGAACGCGTTGCTCGACGAGCTCCCACGTTCCGTCCCACGCGCTCTCGACGCCGGCCGGATCGTCGATCCAGAGCCGGACGTCGCTCGGCAGATAGTCGAAGAGCGTCGCGAGGCCCTGCGGGTAGACGTACGTCACCACGAACTCGACGCCCGGGAAGAAGAGCCCGTTCTCGAGCGCATCGCTCATCGCGTTCCGGTCGAGGCGCGCCATCTCGATCTCGATCGCGCGTACCTCGACGGCGCGGCGGGCCTCGGGCGTGCGTAGGTCCGCGAGCGACGCCTCGCGGACGGGGATGATCACGACCTCCTCGCGCTCGCCTTGCGAGCGCTGCGTGTCCGGGTCGAAGGTGCGGAGGCTCTCGATGCGGTCGCCGTCGAGCTCGAGGCGGAACGGCTCGGAGTCGAGGGGTGTGAACACGTCGATGAGACCGCCGCGCACGCTGAACTCCCCGACGTCCTCGACGACCGGGACGCGCAGATAGCCCCAGTCGATCAAATGCTGGGCGAGCTCCCCGGCGTCGACCTCGTCGCCCTGGACGAGGTAGCGCATCGCGTCCTTCACGACCGCACGCGGCAAGAGCCGCTGCATCAGCGCATCGGGGGTCGTGACGACGATCGGGTCGCGCCCGTGCACGAGGTGGAAGAGCGCGCGCATCCGGTCGTGCACCACCGCCGCCGGCGGCGATACCGGCTCGAACGCTGGCACGTCCCACGCCGGGAACGACTGCACACGCCGCGCGAGCGCCGGCGTCTCGCGGTTCTCACCGAGAAAGAGCGCGAGATCCGTGGCGAGCGCTTCCGCCGCGGCCGCGTCGGCCGCGAGCACGAGATACGGCGACGGCGCCGCGCGGTACGCCTCGGCGATCAACAGCGCCCGCGCGCCGCCGCGCACACCCTCGACGCGCAGCCGATCGCCGCCGCGCGTCGTCGACGCGCGGCGCACGGCATCCCGGAGCGACGATCCGTCCTCGTGCGGAAGTGGCTGCATACACGAACACCCACGCGAGTCGCGGGACCCGGCGGGTGGAAAGGGGCACGCTACCAACGGTCCCCGACTGCCGCAATGTGCGCGCCGCTTCGGAGCAGGCGTAACGGCATCGTCTCAGATTGGGGCATGAATCGTCGCCACTTCGATTGCGCCCGAGAAGACGGCCGTGTTAGCGGCGAATCACACGTCACGGACGCCACCGTCGCCGCGCACGCCGCGACGCCTTCGCAGGAGGAGCCCATGGCCAAGAAGTCCTCTCGCGCGTCATCCGGAAAGTCCGACCGCGGCATCGCACGACAGCTCGCCACCTTCGCGCGCCGCATGGCCGACTGCGGGGCCGCGCGACCGGGATCGATCGTACTGCGATTGCGCGGTGCCGGAGGCGGCACGTACAGCATCGAGTGCGCCGGCCCGGGCGCGGTGCGCGTCGCCACCAAAGCGACGCGTGGCGAGAGCCTCCTCGAGGTCGAGGCCGAGGCCGGACGCATCCAGGCAATCCTCGAAGGCAAACGCAACGCCCGCCACGAATTCTTCAGCGGATCGATCCTCGTACGCGGCAACATCCAGTACGCGATCGACTTGGCCTACGAGCTCGGATTCATCCGCGAGCGCTTCTAAGCGAGGGACCGCCAATGGCGACCACCACCGGACTGGTGCAACGACTGACGATCAACGCCGGCGGCTCTGCGTGCGTCTCGATCGGCCCTTCGCCGACGAACGTGGCCGCGCTGACGATCGCGAGCGACTCGAGTGATTCCGTGGCGACCGCCGTATTCAAGGCGAGTATGGTCGACGCGCTCTCGAGCGCTATGGTGGAGCGCCGTGAGGTGACGGCGCGGCACGGCGACACGGACTCGACGATCACCGCCGTCGAGCTTCCGCCGGCATAACGCGGATACCGGAGACGCGACGTGGCGACGACCACTGGACTGGTGCAGCGCATCACGCGCAGCAACAACGGTGACGCCTGCGTGCAGGTCGGTTCCTCGGTCACGCAGGCGGAGGCCTTCGTGCTCTCGTTCGACTCGGCGGACGCACCGTCGATCTCCGCGTTCAAGCGCTCGGTCCTTCATCTTCTGACCGAGGCGGAGCTCGCCGGTTACCCGGTCGTCGTGACGCATGCGACGAACGACAGCACCATCACGGCGGTGTCGTTCGCCCCCTTCGACATCTCGCCGATCGGGCCCGCGATCCATGGCGACTTCTATTGCGTCTCCGGATCCGGCATCCCGAGCGATGCCATCCTGGTGTTCGAGTCCGACACGGTGGTCGCGATCGTGACGCCCAATCTGGTGCGACCACACCTCGCGTTCGTCGCGCAGCTGCCGACGTCGATTCCGCTAGGCCGCGTCACCGTACGGCTGCAGGCATCGAGTTGGCGGAGCGACGCCGTTCCGATCGACGTGAGCGCCGGTCCGCTCACGACCGTCCGCGTGCTCTACTCGGGCGATCCGAAGCCGGCCCCGTACTCGATCGTCTTCGTCGCCAACCCAGCATTGACGCCGGAGGTCACGGCCCTCTACGCGGACCCGGTCCTGACGGACCGGCCCGGCTATGCGAACGCCGTCTCGTACTGCCTGAGCAACGTGCTGCTTTCGACAGAGGACGTGCTCCGGCAGGGCGACCTCGATGCGCACATCCGTGTGGTGTCGGTGTTCGACGCGACGGTCACGGTGAATGACGCAAACTCGCTCGCGGTCGAGAGGATGCCGAACATCATCGAGCCGCGGCGGGACAAGGTCAAAGGTTTCCTCGCACCGTATGCCGAGACGCGCGAGCTCGACTTCGTCGTCGTGCTCACCAAATCGAGTGCGTATGACCGCGCCTCCGCGTGGTACACGAGCGACGACAACGGCCGGCCGGGCACGGCGTACGTCTACGACGGAACCAATCGCACACACCGCCACTTCTCGGCGATTCCGGGCACGACCGCGATCCCGATTTCGACAGGCGGCCTGACGCCGTTTCACGAGTTCGGCCATGCGGCGTCCGACTTCGTGAACGGTGCGCTCCCCGATCTCTACGACGACCGCATTGGCGGGTTCCTGATCAACAAGAAGGCGCGGGCACGGCCCGCCGACCCCATCCCGACGAATTTCGCGACGTATGCGGGCACGACCTATGGGTCGGACCAGAACCGCGACTCGCTCGGCTACCCGAGCGATTGGACGTCATTCCACCCCCAGCCCATCGACGGATCCCGGCCGAACGCGATGGATAACTTTTGGTTCGCTGCCAATCCGCCAGACCCGCGCACGTGCCGGCTCGACCGACTGGCCTACGCCTGGCTTACGGACCGCCTGCGCGCGAAGATCTTCCGCTAGGAGCACCCATGGAGCCGCTGCACCCCGACGTGCGGAAAGCCCTCAAGGAGGCTCACCCGGACGTGACCGACGCGGTCATCGATCGGGTGGAGGCGCTCCTCGCGGAGCGCTTTCAGCTCGACCCCGCGAAGCACGCCGATGCGATCCGGCGGCTCGATCGCGAACGCGAGGCGTTGATCGAGCAGACGATGCCGCGCTACGTGGAGATCGTCCGCGCACTCTCCGGCGTGCGGAAGAGACCGCCTGACCCTCCGGCCGCGGCGACCGTCATCCTCAAGAAGACGCGCTGAGCTGCCTACCTGATTCTGCCGCGCTCCGTCACTGACACGGCAGCTGCGTATCGCATTGCTCGCAAAGCTTCGTCGCGCACTCGCCGGGGCCGCCGCCGCCGCAGATGGCGGCGCATTCTTGGCGCGCCTCCGCGCAGGTGTACGAGCCGCTGGAGCATCCGATGACGCACGTGAACACGCCGTCCCCGCACCTGCACTGCAGGTACGAACCGGCCGGGTCGCAGACGGGAAGGACCGCGCACTGGTTCGCGACGCCGCCGCCTCCGCAGACCTCCGGCGCCGTGCACTGGCCGCACGCGATCGTGCCCCCGCATCCGTCCGGGACGTCGCCGCACGCACCTTGCGGACATTCCTCGAGCGGCTGGCAACAGCTGCAGTCCTGATTGCACGTGCCCGAAGCGCAGCCGAGGTTCGCGCCCGGAGGGTCGCACTCCTCGCCGACGTCGTTCACGACGCCGTCGTTGCACGAGCCAGGCGGAACGAACGCCGGCACGCAGAGCTCGCGGATCCCGAAGATCGGGAAGGTGTCCTGCTCGAACTGGTTGTTCGTCGACACCTCGAGCGGCGCCTGCGGCACGGCGCGCACCTGGTAGCACATGAGGTGGCGGACCGGGTCGACGATGCCCTCCCCGTTCTTTTCGACCGGCGCACAGAGATGGAGCGGCCGCTTCACGGAGACGGAGATCGGCCCGAACTGGGTCACGAGGTTGACGCCGCTCAGACGCTCGCGCGCGCCCTTCACGCGATAGCACTTGTAGTGATCGATCGGCGCCGCGAGCGGGTCCGGTATCGCACCGTCCTGCGGCATCGCGATCTTCGAGGCCGGCACCAGCAGCCGATCGGGTCGGACGAGATCGACCGTGAGCGGCTTGAAGATCGGGTTGTCCGGCTTCACCTGGACGTCTTTCCGGCGCACGAAGCGCGGCGTGGTCTGATGGATCGTGTAAGCCGTGAGGTGCGCGAGGTCGAGCGGCGCGGTCGGGTCGTCGCCGTTCTTGTCGGCGGGTGCGCAGAGCCGCTTGGCGCGGCGGACGGTGACCTTGCTGGTCGGACTCGGGTTCGGCGCGAGCTCGGCGAGATCGACGCCCGCGACACCGAGCGGCCGCTGGTGCGACTCGTAGCAGAGGAAGTGATTGAGCGCCTCCGGCGTCGGAGTCGCGCTCACGACGAGGGCCGTCGGGCTCGGCGACGGCGTCGGCGAGGCGCTTTCCGTGGCGGTCGACGTCGCGCTCCCGGTCGGGGTCGCCACGTCCGTGTCCGGCGCCGTCGGTGTCGCGGAGGGGGTCGGCGTGTCTTCCGCGCTCGACGTCGCTGTGGGCGTCGGAGTTCCGGGTGTCGTGGTCGCGGTCGGCGTCGCCGCTCCGACGCACGTGGTGCCGATGAGCTGCGCCGGCGGCGAGCAGCTCGTACATTGGCTCGCGCCGGGACCGAAGCAGGTGACACACGTCGGGTCGCACGCGGTGCACACCGTGTCGCCGGTCGGCGTGCAGACGTCGTCTTGGAAGGTCCCGGACGGGCAGCCGATCGTGCACGTCGTGCACGTGGTCTGGCCCGCGGTGGCAGCGAACGAGCCCGGCGAGCACCCAGGACAGGAGGTCTCGCCCGTGTTCGGCTGCGCCGTTCCCGGCGCGCAGTCGGTGCACACGCTCTGGCCGGCTGCCGCGGAGAACTTGCCAGGCGGACAGTCCGGACAGGAGGTCTGGCCGGCATTCGATTGCGCCGTTCCCGCCGCGCAGTCGAGACACACGGTCTGACCCGGTGTGGAAGAGAACTTGCCGGCGGGACAATCCGGACACGACGCCTGCCCCGCGTTCGGCTGCGCCGTCCCCGCGGCGCAGTCGGTACACGCGCTCTGCCCCGGCGTCGCACTGAACTTGCCCGGCGGACAATACGGACACGAAGGCTGGCCCGCATCGGACTGTGCAGTCCCTGCGGCACAGTCGGTGCACAGACTCTGGCCGGGCGCCGCCGAGAACTGGCCCGCTGGACAGTCCGGACACGACGTCTGGCCCGCGAGCGGCTGCGCGGTTCCGACCGCGCACTCGCTGCACGCGGTTTGCCCCGGCGTCGCCGTGAACTTGCCAGCAGAGCAGGCCGGACACGACGACTGCCCCGCAGCCGGCTGCGCCGTTCCGGCCGCGCAGTTGTTGCACACGGTCTGCCCCGGCGTCGCACTGAACTTGCCCGCGGGACAGGTCAGACACGACGTCTCGCCCACCGCCGGTTGCACCGATCCCGCCGCGCATTGGCTGCACGCGCTCTGTCCCGGGGTCGCCGTGAACGTCCCCGGCGCGCAGTCCGGACACGACGTCTCGCCCGCGTTGGACTGCGCCGTCCCCGCCGCACACGCGCTGCACACGCTCTGCCCAGGCGTCGCCGTGAACGAGCCCGCCGGACAGTCCGGACACGACGTCTCGCCCGCGTTGGACTGCGCCGTCCCCGCCGCGCACGCGCTGCACGCGGTCTGCCCAGGCGTCGCCGTGAACGTCCCCGCCGGGCAATCCGGACACGCCACCTGGCCCGCGCTCGGCTGCACGGTCCCCGCCGCGCACGCGCTGCAGACACTCTGCCCCGGCGCCGCCGTGAACGTGCCCGGCCCACAGCTCGGACACGACGTCTGACCTGCACCCGGCTGGGCCGTCCCCGCCGCGCATGCACCGCATGCGCTCTGCCCGGCGACCGCCGCGAACGAGCCGGGCGCGCAGCTCGTGCAGATGGCGGCGCCGGAGCCACTCGAAGTGCCGGCGGGACACGTCGCGCATGACGACGATCCCGGCGGCGCGGCGGTGCCGGCGTTACACGTCGCGCATGCACCCGCGCCCGCTGGCGCGAAGGTTCCCGCCCCACATTGCGTGCACCCGCTCGCGCCGGCGCCGCTGAACGTGCCGCCGGGACACGTCTGGCAGAAGCTCTGACCGGTCGTCGGCGAGAACGTTCCGCTCGAGCAGGTGGTGCACGCCGGTTCGCCGAAGAACGGCTGTACCGTGCCGGGCGCGCAGTCGAAACACGACGTCTGGCCCACCGACGGCTGATAGGTTCCCGGGATGCAGAGCGAGCAGGGCTCGCTTCCCGTCCCGCTGTACTGGCCGGCCGGGCACGGCTGCGCAGCGGCAGGAGTCACGGTGGTCGCGACGAGCGCGAAGATCAGGCCGGCGAGTAGACCAAAAGAGGTGGGACGCGACATCGAGCTCTCCCTGGGGGAATTGGCGGAGTTGGCGAGACCGAACGCGACGGACCCCGGGGCCTGTACCACGACGCCTCGCGGCACCGCTACCGAAAAGCGCGTCTCGGCGTGCATGCGGTCGCCCCATGAACGCGTCGCGAGGCTGCGATCGGACGCGGAGTCACGACCCGCAGCGCAAAGCTCAACGGTCGAGCAGGAACGCGTGAAGCGGCTGCGTCGAGGTAAACCCAACAGAGAAACGCCAGCCTGACGGCGTACCCGCAGAGTCGGCAAGTCGGAACCGACGGCATGGACTTGCCCCGACATTTCGTGACAGGAAGTCGCCATGGCGTGGTGGATGTGGACGATCCTCGGCCTCGTCCTCGTGATCGCCGAAGCGCAGATTCCGACCAACTTCTTCCTGCTCGCGTTCGGGGTCGGCGGGCTGGTCGTCGGCGCGCTCACGGGGCTCGGCTGGATCGGGACGCCGTGGATCGAGTGGTTGACGTTCACGTTGGCGTCGATCCTGGCGCTGCTCGGCTTCCAGCGCACGCTCACACAACATCACGACGACGCGCGCACCGTCGATGACCTGACCCGCGAGTCGGCGACGATCCTGGAGGACGTGCCGGCGGGCGGGGTCGGACGCGCCGAGCTACGCGGCACGACGTGGAGCGCGCGCAGCGCCGACGGCAGCGCGATCCCGATCGGCACGCGACGCCGCGTCGAGCGCGTCGACGGCCTTACGCTGATTCTTCGTCCGGAATAAGGGAGGGAACCGATGTCGGGTGCATTGCTCGTCGTGTTGGTGCTGGCAGTTGCCGCTTTCTACATCATCTCGCGCGTCGCGATCGTCGTACCGCAGCAAAGCGCGTACGTCGTCGAACGGCTCGGCAAGTACAACTCCACGCTCGGCGCGGGCTTCCACATCCTCGTGCCCTTCCTCTACGTCATCCGCTACCGCCACAGTCTCAAGGAAGACGCGATGGACATCCCCGAGCAGGAGTGCATCACGCGCGACAACGTGATGGTCGGGGTCGACGGCGTCCTCTACATGAAGGTCTTCGACGCCGAACGCGCGTCCTACGGCATCGCCAACCTGCCCTTTGCGCTGATCCAGCTCGCGCAGACGACCCTCCGGAGCGAGATCGGCAAGCTCGACCTCGACCGCACCTTCGAAGAGCGCACGCACATCAACCAGCAGGTCGTGACCGAGATCGACAAGGCCTCGGAGGCCTGGGGCGTGAAGGTGCTGCGCTACGAGATCAAGAACATCAGGCCGCCGCAGGGCGTGCTCGACGCGATGGAGAAGCAGATGCGCGCCGAGCGCGAGAAGCGCGCCTCGATTCTCAAGTCCGAAGGCGAGCGCGACGCGCTCATCAACACCGCCGAGGGCCACAAGCAACAGGAGATCAAGGCCTCGGAGGCGAAAAAGCAACAGAACATCAACGAGGCCGAAGGTGAGGCCGAAGCGATTCGCTCCGTCGCGCAAGCAACCGCCGACGGCATCCGTCTGGTCGCGCTGGCGATCCAGATGCCTGGTGGCTTCGAGGCCGTACAATTGCGTGTCGCCGAGCAGTACGTGCAGGAGTTCGGGAAGCTCGCGAAGGAGAGCAACACCCTGGTGGTGCCCTCCAACTTGAGCGACATCGCCTCGATGATCTCGCTCGCAATGAGCGCGGTGAAGAGACAAGGCGCGGGCCCACCGGCCATCACCTGATGAGCGGCCGCATCGACGCGCGGCTCGCCGAGCTCGGGATCGAGCTGCCGCCGCTCTCGCGTCCGGCCGGGACCTATCTCGGCTGCAAGCGCGTCGGCGACATGCTGTACGTCGGCGGCCACGGCCCGGTCGGCGCGGACGGGATCATCCGCGGCAAGGTCGGCGGCGACGTCGCGCTCGAGCGTGCGCAGGAGGCGGCGAGGCTGACGGCCCTCTCGATGCTCGCGACGGTGAAGGCCGAGCTCGGGTCGCTCGATCGGATCCGGCAGATCGTGAAGGTCTTCGGGATGGTCAACTGCGCGCCCGGCTTCAACCGCACGCCGGAGGTGATGGACGGATGCTCCGACGTCCTGGTCGCGATCTTCGGCGAGGCCGGGCGTCACACGCGATCGGCCGTCGGCATGGCCGAGCTACCGTTCGACATCGCGGTCGAGATCGAAATGAGCGCCGAGTTGCAGCCCTCTTAGTAGTTGAGCAGAGGGCTCGTCCGGCGCATCCACTCGAATGGTGCGCGGCCGAGAGGGAATCACTCAACCCGGGTGCGGGGGAACCTCAGTCCCGAGCGGAACGAACTTTCCTAGTGCCTCCGCGATCGGCCCGGTCGTAGATTGGGCGAGCATGCCGACCAGGACGCCCGCCCAGATGTCATTGAGCTCGACCCGCAGCACCCCTTGGAAATCTGTGGAGATGCGGGCGATCACCATCGCGAGCAGCGCCGTCAGCATGCTGACGGGCAACTCCAGGGTGAGGAGCCCAAAGATCTCGCGACGGGTCGCGGCGCCCGTGAGTTCCCCGGCGCGCCATCGGCGCAGCAGCCTCAACCACGTGCGCAGCACGCCGATGATCATCGCGCCGGCCAACGCACCGAGCAGCAAGATGACCAATGGCGCCTCGAACCGCACTGGCAGCTCGGCCGCGGCTTGCATGTCGACCTTCTCCTCGTTCGTGTAGTCGACGACGACGCGAAACGTGTAGGTTCCCGCAGAGAGGAACAACCACCCGAGATCGTCCGACTCCAGCGGTGGTCGCGCGAAAGGTTGCGTGACGACTTTTTCCAAGACCTTGCCCGGCGGCAAGTCCGTTCCCCAATCGATGCTCGCGAGAGGTTGCGGTGCGACCGGACTGAGCTCCGTCGGTCGCTCGAGCGTGACGTGGCCGAGAGCGACGGTCGCCTTCTCCGTCGTATTCTTGACAGAAACGACCAACGACACCGGCCGGACTGGAGAGTGCCGGCTACCGAGAGAGCGGAGCGTGACGACGACACCGTCGCCGTCGCTGGCAGGCGCGCTGCGCGCGAACGCTGCGAGAAGTGCGCAACCGACGACGAGCCGAATCATCCCTGCGCCGCGCAAAGCCCACCGA
>JANNPN010000001.1:0-17727 GCA_031400185.1 Polyangiaceae bacterium | reverse complement strand
AACTCGTCACGCGGGAGGGACGGACCCCCGGGGGGAATGACCGTGAGAAAGCCGGGGGGAAAGGTCGTGAGACGCCACAATTGCCCCCTGCCGCTGCCAGGGCGGGGACACCTGACTTCGCGATTTCCAGAGCTGCCCCAGGGGGATTCTAAGGTCGGCCGCTTGGCGGAATGGAGGCGAGGCGCCGCAATCGTTGCGGTTCCACCGCACGCGACGATGGACCTCGTGCGTTCCGTTACCTACATGGGCACTAAGAGCCAGGAGAGAAGCGCGAGAGCCACAAGGGCTTGGGCGACGGTTTGCTTCAAACGATCACTCAGAGCGCCAGCTCCAG
Source organism: Polyangiaceae bacterium (assembly GCA_031400185.1). Taxonomy (GTDB): domain Bacteria; phylum Desulfobacterota; class Binatia; order UTPRO1; family UTPRO1; genus UTPRO1. The sequence goes on along the minus strand of JANNPN010000001.1, from coordinate 17,393 downwards.
CCGCGTTGGCTTGCCCGACCAGTGCTACCACCGTGACGGCATCCTTTAGCTGAAGCGATCCCCAGGGGCCTTGAATCCCGTCGCCCATCGACGATCAGGTGTTTCGAAACACATTCTTGAGGTCGCGCAAATTGATGTCGATACTGACCGAGAATCGGTTAACGACTTTAGCCAAGAGACTTTCACGCGGCTTGAATCGCACTGTCGTTCGCGCTTCATGTCCAGCGGACGTAAGTTCATAACCTACCTCGCCATCCACCAGAAAACCGCGCTCTTCGAGCACCGAAAGGAGGTCGTTGAATCGCACGTCAGGTGAAACCAACTCAGCAGCACCAAAGGGATGTCCAAGGGATGGGGCAGTCTTAAGCTGTTCCACTAGGGCATCAAGTGGGAGGCGGTTGGCTTCCGATAAGGCGAGGGCCAAATGATCAGGTGGTGGAAAAAAGTATTGCAAAACGTCATGTTTGCGAAGGATCTCACGACTAGCGTCGACAGCGCCCCCGACAAACATGGCCAGTTCGTCTATCTGTAGGGCGTACAGCGGAACCGAACACACGCCATGTCGCCGGTCTTGCTCTACGGGGTCCAAAGCCACCAGGGAATCCATGTGCAACGCCCCGCGCTCAGTCGCGTTCGACTCCGAGGGCGTGGATGGGTCGAAACGCACCAGCGCGAGCTGCTGGATAACTTCTTGCCAATAGGCGAGTGTGTTTAGAGGCACCAGCTCAAACAAAACCTTAATGGGCGTAATCAAGCGCTTCCTCAGTACCTCGCCCAGTTCCCCAGCATTCGGAGTCTCGGAGATCTCACGCAACCGTTGGAATTGGTCGGTGCCCCAAGAGGTGCTTCCGCACAGTTCAGAGAGAGCTTCTGCCGCAATTGCCAGATTGACGGGCGCGGTTCGTGCCATGACAACTTGCACTGGTGCGACTGCTGCCTGAATGTCTGCTTGTGCTAGGGCTGCAGCGCGTGCGCCGGGTTCAGCCGACACAACGACCAATCTGCGGCGGTCCTCGTCTGTCCCTAGCGCAACAACAGGATGCACCAGGCCGGAGGCACCTTTAATTTCACCCACGTCATGCGGGCAGGTCTCGACCGCGCGTAAGAATGTCTCCCAGAATTCACGTCGTGGCTCGGTTGGCATTACGATCCCCGCACTAGGTTTTTTCTTCTCTGCCACTACGGCGTAAGTTCGCTTCGTGATGCGGGCTGCGTGCAAAAGATTCAGCGTGCCCCAAAGTCTATCGATGCTTCTGAGTTTGGTCGGGTTGTGCGATAGCTTCCGGTATGAGTGATTCGCCGTTGATCATGCGGTCCATGGCATCGAGATCGGCCAAAAATTCTTGCCTTGTGAGATAGAGATAGCGCCAGCAGCTGAACTCTGGACCTGCATGGCGCGATATCGCTTGTCGGGCAGCATCCAAGAAGGCATTTGCAGTTCCATGGTCAGACACAATCCAAGAGGTGAGGGCCATGCACTGCATCAGATTGGCTGAGGTCTTGTCACGCGATCCGTCTTCGTAGGCTGAACGCACGCGCGCAAACAGGCTCCTTGACGGAACACCACTACTTCCCCACTCTGCCATGGCAAGATTAAATGCGTCTGCGATATGTAGGCTCTCAGGGTCAATATTCGGTCCGCCAAGGGCTTCAATAGCCTGCTGAAATCTACCGATTGAAATGAGGGATAACACTAGTTCAACGACGGCGGAATCGCGTTCGCGTTCCGGAAGGGTGTTGTCATCGAGCACCCCCTTTAGGATGTCTGTCCGCGCGTGCATGCCGGACCTGGTCCGCCCAAGCGGGGCAATTATCCAGCGCCGCTCGCTGGGCGACAACGCCAATACGGCTTTGCTGGTTCCCACGGTGGCGAGTGCGGAGGGTTCAAGTTTGGCGAGGAGGCCCAAGGCGCGATTGACGTCAGGTGCTGTGGCTGCGTCTGAGTCTAGAAATCGCCCGATATCCTGTGTGGCGCCGTCGCGATCGCCGGACAGCTGACGGCACTCCGCGCGCAGAAGAAAGGCGGCGGGGGAACTTGCTCCGGTTTCGATGCTGCGATCGACGATTCGCAGGGCGTCTTCAAGGCGGCCTTGTTCCTTTCGGACCTCGGCCAAACGGAAAAGGATCTCGGGGTCGTGGTCATGGATCGCCGCGATCTTATCCAGCTGTTCATCGAGCTCTGTCGGTGCGCGGTGACGGATGCGCAGGCGGTGCCTAAGCACGTTCCGCAGAAGCCTCAAGGCGCCAGTGCGATCGGCGAGGTTGGCTTCTGTGATTCTGTCGGTTAAGCGATTGTATTCTTGTGCCAGTCTGCTGCGGGGGCGATCGAGCGTGAAGATTGTCTGGCTCAGTAGGGCTAGGCTTGGATAGTGATGAATCACAGTGTGATCGGTAGAGCCTAGGGCGGCTTCGAACCGGCGAACCTGTCCGGCGAGTATAAGGTCTTCGTCATCGAGATCAGCAACGTTCGACATTACGAAATGAATAGTGATCGGTTTTTGTCGTGGCGCGTCGGCTTCCGACCTAATGTCAGAAATAACTTTAGTTAGGCCACGCAGATTCTGGTCGTTTGGCACAAACAGGGCGACGACGGCATCGGGAAGTTGGCGGGTGCAGATTCCGCCGACATCGGTATGGCCGGTGCGTGAGTCAATAAGGACATAGTCCGGGCGTAGGGTCGCTTCCCATTGCGCTCGCAAATCTTCAAAGAGGAGATATCCGTTGCGATTGGCGTAGAGATCGCCCCAGTTGATGCTGCTGAGGGCGGCGCCATACGCGCCATCCGGTTTGCCGGAAGGCATGATCCAGAGGCCCCCGCCATCCTTCCCGATTGTCGGGACGGAGTACATGTATTTGGTAACGTCTGGCGACCCATCTGTGTCTAGGTAGGTATGGATATACTCGAGTATGCCAGGGGTGTGGCGTGGCGGCCGCAGGGCTTTGAATGTGTCGAGGCCTGGCGCCTCAAGGTCGAAATCGACGAGAAGTACACGTTTGCCGGATTGTACAAGCGATACGCCGACGTTTACGAGCGCCAACGTGCGGCCGACGCCGCCTTTGAATGAATAGAACGTGACTACGTACATAATCTAACCGTCTGTGCCGGTACGCTGTAGGACAAAAGATTGACTACATTGAATAATAGCTGGGGTGATCGTTAGGGCGCGAACGCGAATCCTTGGTGAATGCTGCGTAGGTTCGGCTGCGGGGGGGCAATCGCGCTCGCGAAGGCGACGAAGATTATCGTCAAACATCAGGAGATACAAAAGTTGATCATAGGCGGCGGTTTGGATTGATTCTCCGCGTTCCCATCTGGCAATACTGGCATCCCCGAGGCGGGTAAGGTTGGCGAAGTCGGCCCGTGAGAGTCCCAAGCGGTCGCGGAGGGCGTGTATCTCAGATGGAGTCATCACACCGAGATGGCGGCAGACGGCCTCATGTTTGATATCTTCGGCGATGGCATCACGAAACCGAAAGCCGCAGGCGCTGCAAGTGTGAACGGGAATCGATGCCGTAAGGAATTGCTGGTCGTCTCCCAGCCCATAGGGAAATGACTCTGTGGCCGTCTGGGTACTCACGCGGGTGGAGGCGCATTGCGGGCAATGGCGTTCCTCGGTGATGGCGCTAGGGTTTGAAGGCACAAAGCTCTCCTATTGGTGATCCGTATAGTGGAAGCTTCTTCCTATGACCTCGGAGGCGCTGAGCTGCAGCTTCACGTACAGTATTGGTTCGTTCGGTGTGAGTTGAATTTTGAGAACGTAGCCGGTGCGGCCGGCAGGCTGATGGAGTTTGATTTCCTCGAATGGATGGCCATCTTCGAGCGTTGTGGCAACGAAGTCCCATGCGCCAGGCTCCGTGAAGGGTTGTCCATCCTGGGGGTTTCGAACTGCTCCGGGTATCCATCTTGACGGGAATCCAGCCGAGGCCTCGCCGACTATGCGGGTCTTCCGGCTTCTGGCGCGCCGAACTAACTCTGCCCGTATCGACGCCTGATCTCGGTTCATCACCCATCCGCAGAAATGTCAGTGAGCTATTTATGTCGTCGGGCCGCGCACTAGTGAGATCAGATGATCTTCTATGTGGTGAACAAAATTCTGTCAAGAGATCAGATGATCTATGGGGCCTCTGTGCGCCGAGACCTAGAAATCGTCTTCGCCATCCTCGACCCGTGCGAGTGGAGGGTCCGTCGGGGAACGGAAAATTCGCGAAACGGGCAGGCGGTTACGCCTCTCATGATCCCCTAAAGGCACAAGATTTCAGAAGGTTACAGGGTCGACATCTCGAGGTAGCCAATTTCTACGCCCCATCCGGAGGATTCGAGCTGAAACCGAGATCCAGGGCCCCTGGTTTCGATGAACCACATTCACCGCGCGACAACCACGTGCTCGCTGGCTAGTTCTCGGTTTCCTTGGGACGAATAGTAGCCGGCAAATCCTACAGGTCAGAAACGAAGCGCAACCCTTCTCCCAGCGCCGCCGCTCGTCCCGCCGTGTCCGTCAGTCGCGCCTCGAGACACTTGAGCGCAATGCTCCGAGGTAGGCATCGAGAGAACTTCAATCCGTCGATCGCCGCGTCGGCGATTGGCGGTGGGGTAGCCGGTGTATTGCGCAGATCGGTAACCGCCTTCTCGATCGCTACAGAATCCGCCGTCTCTTCGAGCGCAACCGCAAGATTGTCACCCCGGGCCGCGTTTCGAGCGAGTGCCCCAAGCTCAGCCCGCAGCGACGCGTTCGCCAGTAGCCCCGCGAACGTCCACCACGACTGATCTGCCGCCGTCCGAACCACGACGGTCGTGTCCCGCTCCACCCATGCGAACTCCTCACGTACGCACCTCAGCTCTTCCGTGGCACGAGCTGATAGTGTGGCCGGTATGGTATCGCCCACCAGCACGTCACGGATCGCATGGCACAGGGCGGTTCGTAGAGGCTGGCCGTCACCGGGCCAGCGCGACTTTCCGTCTCCGGTGTTGGGTTCGACGTACGCGATGCGGGCATCCCAATCGATGTGCTTCACGATCCAGCTCCGGCCTGCGAGGACGATGATCGGTACGTGGTCCTGTTTCACCTCGAACGACGTGCGGTGTACCTCACCCAGCTCGTTCCGCCCGTGCAGAACCCGGAACAGTGGTGGGCTGGTGAACACCGAGAACAGCTCCATGAAATTGCGCCACCCGTATTGATCCTCGCCCTCGGTCCCGAGCGACAGGACGCCGCCGTCCTCGAACAGGATTGCTTCGTCGAGCATGTGGCGCAGCACCGCTTCCGTGTCGGCGTTGTCCATGGTCGCGAACCCAGGCATGCCTCCGATCCATTCGCGCCAGCGATGGCGACTTATGCCGCGTTCTTGGAGACTCAGAGCCATGATCTGCTGCGCGAGAATGTGAAAGGGCAGGGGTGGAGGAACTATGGGTTCCACGTAGCCTGAGGCGCGCAGGCGGATGAGACCGCCGGCCCGCAGCAAGGCTTCGTCGGTGGTGGCCAGAAACAACATATTCGGCCGTATGCCGGGGCGACGCCCTGTGCGTCCCATTCGTTGGAGGAAGGCAGACACCGAGAAGGGGGCGTCGATCTGAATGACTCGGTCGAGATCCCCAACGTCGATACCCAGCTCGAGGGTGCTCGTCGCGACGATCACGCAGTTCGAGCCCTGAGCGAACGCGGCCTCGGCGCGCTGCCGCTCGTCCAAATTCACGGAGCTGTGGGACACGTACGTGTCGATCCGGAGGCGGCGGAGCTCGATTGCTAGCTCCTCAACGCGCGAACGACTGTCGCAGAAGACGAGGCGCTTCTCGCCGACGTGCAAACCGGCGATGACCCTGGCGGCATTCTGCAACGTCCCGACGTAGTCGAGTTGGATGTCAGGCTCAGCCAGTTTCGCTGCCGGCGGGGTCACGACGCGACAGGGCGCCGTGGATGAGCCTGCCAGCCATTGCAGCAGCTCATCGGGGTTGCCAACGGTGGCCGACAACCCGAGTCGTTGCACCGGACGGCCCGTGAGCCGCGATAGGCGCTCCAAGAGCGAGAGTAAATGCCAGCCGCGATCGTCGCCAGCGAACGAGTGCACCTCGTCCACGATGGCGCAGTGCACGTTGGCGAACAGCACCCGATGGTCAATTCGGTGGGAGACGAGCATCACCTCGAGAGACTCAGGTGTCGTCAGCAGCACGTTGGGCGGGTGACGGAGGATTTCTCGGCGGCGCATCTCCGGGACGTCGCCATGCCACAGTGCGACGTGGCGACCGCCGTAGCTCGCGTACGCAGCCAGGCGAGCTTCCAGGTTGTTCAGCAACGCCTTGATGGGACAGAGATAGAGAACGCTCAGACCGGGCCATTCCTCGCCCATCATCCGCGAGAGCACCGGGAAAAACGCGGCCTCGGTCTTACCGCCAGCCGTGGGCGCGATCAGGATCGCCGTCTCACCGTTTAGCACCGGTTCGATCGCTTGTTCCTGAAGCGGACGAAGAGCCTTCCATCCCAGACTGTTGACGATGTGGTGCTGTAGCGCGGGGTGAAGGCGCTCGAACGCGCTCACAGCTCGAGCTCGATCTCGTCGGGCGAGTGGCCGCTCTTGGCAGCTAACTCAGCGTCGTTCAGCTCGCCGTCGGCGATGGTCAACGCGTAGTGCTCGTGCGGATCGAAGTCGGGAAACTGGTCGACGCGATCCAGGACATCGCCGACCAGCTTCTTGAGGAAGATCCGGGGCGCGACACCGACACGTCCGCCTAGGCCACCAGTCACCGCCGCTGCAAGTTCCGCGATGTAGGCGTCGTCCACTCGAGCCCGCACGCGGTCAGCGGCGGAGGCCCCCGATGCATAGATGTCGCGAATCTTGGCGCCGACCAGTCCCAAGCGTTCAAGATCGAAACCCGGTAGCCGAATCTGCACCGCTCGTGGATTGTCGAAGCGGGCCTCGGTTTGGAAGTCGACGTCCAGACGCTGTGCCAGAGGGGGCAGACGCTTGACTCCTTGGGGTCCGTCGAAGAACGCCGGCGTGCCGGTGATCAGTAGATAGAGACCAGGGAAGCGCCCGGCGTCGATCTCGTCGATGAGCTGCCGCAAGGCATTCAAGCCCTTCTCACGGACGTCCCCGCGCACGCGTTGCAGAGTTTCTACCTCGTCCAGTACCAACAGCAGGCCGGGATGCCCCGAGTCTCGCAGCATGAGCAGCAAGCCTTGCAGGAAGCTCAACGCGGCGAAGTGGTCGATGTCTCCCTTGATTCCGGCGGTGCGCTTCACGCCGGCTGCTACCGTCGGCTGGCCGGAGAGCCACGCGATCAGACCGTCCGCCTGGGGCGCGTCGCCGTCGGCGACGGCTTGCCGATAGGCGCGGAGCACCGCGGAAAACGCTGGGGCGGTTCGCGTGATCGGCGCCAGGCGTGTTTCCATCAAGGCGGTGGTTGCTGCCAACAGTGCCTGGACGTTATTTTGATCAACGGTGCCGCCCGCGAGGACATCTTCCTCCAACGTGTAGAGCCAGCCGTCGATGATGCTCCGGAGGGCTCCCTGCGGTGTGTCGGTGGTGGCCAGCCGTTCGAGCAGGCGGCGGTAGACCTTCTCGAGCCGGTGGAGTGGCGTCTCGGTCTCGGAAATCTGGACTTCGGCCGTGGCGAAGCCGGAGGCCCGCGCCCGCTCTTGCAGCCAACGAGAGAAGAAGGTCTTGCCGGTGCCGTAGTCGCCGCGCACGGCCTTGAAGACGGCGCGGCCAGCTTTCACCGCGTCAAGCTCTTCCGACAGCGCGGGTTCAAATCCGTCGAGGCCGACGGCGAACGAGTCGAGGCTGCGTTGTGGCACCGTGCCCCGGCGAAGCGAGTCGATGATTTCCTGGCGTCGCTGCGGGCTAATCATGATGTCTTGAGTCCGAATTGCACGAACAAGAGCTCGCGGTTCAAGGTGACCGAAGCGCTGGCCTCGTCGACTGACACGACAGCGTACCCGTCGATGTTCAAGAGCTTGCGGAAGGTCGCCAGAATGCCCGGCAGGCGTACGGGCTGCACGTCGAGGCGGCGAGCCATCGCGACTGTCGTTAGCGTTCCACCATGGTCTTCGAGCGCGCAGAGGAACTGGCGAATGCGCTCTTCGGACATGGGTTGGCGTCCAGCACGCGTGCGCTGCTCTTGAAACAGTTCGGAGCGCAGGAGGCCCTCGATCCACGGCGGCAGGGTTGCGGAGCTTGGTGGAGGGGCGATCGGCTCGAGCTTCCCGCTGAAGAGGGGCAGGTCGCTCTTGGCCGACGGCGCGGTCCCACGCGCGCGCTTGGCAGGAGCGGTGAGTTTTGCCGCTGGTGTGGCGACCACCGGCGGCGGCTCAAGATACCACCACGCGGGAGCACGCGGCGGCCGGTCAACCCATCCCGGCACCTCGATCGACGGCTTGGTCAGCACCGCCAGAGGCACGACAACTTCCTGCGGCGTGGCACCGCCGTGGTAGCCGTTCTTCTTGAGGCCGTATCGTAGCCGCTCTGTCCACGGCAGGACGACCTTCCCGCCAGTCGGTGGCAGGACGCGCGGTCCACCGATCAGAATCTCACCCTCGTCGAGTGAGCCCTCTGGAGTCCGCCAGCGCTCGCCTCCCGAGCCGCGTACGCCGGTCGTCCCGCATTCGATCACATGACCATGATCGCTCGTCAGGATGACCACGCGTCCCGCCTCCGCGGCGGCGTCGAGGATCTGGTGCAGCGGCGCGATGGTCTCGCAATCCCATCGGGTGTTGATTTGCTCGCCCTTCGCCAGATGATCGTCCACGGCATTGACGACGACGCCGAGGACGCGGTGCGCCGGATCCTGGATCAACGTACGCGTCTCGAGCGATAGCGTGCCAGCACCGCCTGCCCGTAGCTCGTCCTTGTGCAGCAGGCGCGGCGGGTGGGTAGCGGCAGTATGCGACCGTAGTTTCGGATGGCTCTCGAAGCTGGCTTTCTCGGTCTTCTGGTCGCCTTCGCACAGCACACCTGCCAGCAAGCTGGCGCGGGAAAACTTGGTGATGCTGGGCAGGGTCGAGACGGTCGCCACGGTGCTGCTTGGCGATCCTTCGGGTGCGACCTCGATCCAGACATGCTGCTCGATGTCTTCGAGGAGCTCCTGGAAGGCGGGCAAGCCCATACCGTCCAAGACCAGCAACAACACCGGGCGGTTCGCCGCGATCGGCGCGACGATCTCTTCGAGCACACGCTCGATCGGCAGCACGCCGCTGCTCGTCGGGTTCTCGGACCACGCGGCGAGGTGGGTCGCAAAGATCCGATTTTCGTCCTCGCGCTTGGCGAAGACGGCGGCATCGAGGCGATTCATCGCGGTGGCGAGCGTCGCGGCGCCCGCTCCATCCCGGATCGCCCCCCGCGCCCAGTCGACGAATCCGCCATCCGTCAGATAGCGCTGGGCAGCTTCGGCAAAGGACTTCGGCGGCGCGACGCTACGGGAACTGTCAAACCAGGCCACCAGACGTGGCAGCATTTCCAAGCCTCGCACCAGCATCCCGCGGGCATCCGCATCGACGTGATCGACCGCGGCTTGCACCGCGTGCGTCAGATGGCCGGCCGCGGTGGGCGACGGATTCTGGAGCGCGGCTTCCAGTGCGCTCCCTACCTGTGTGAGCCGCTGCTTGAACCCGGAGGGAACGAAGCGGCTGTCACGCGCGAGAGCCGGCGCGCCGAGCTCATCGCAGAGAAACACGTCGGCAGCGGCGAGGAGTCGCGCTGCGGCGCTCTTGTCGCCCATATCGAGTTGGCGACGAACGAAGCCTTCGGACTCGGTTGCCCATGCCAAGGCCACGGTTGCGTCGATGCTCTTGGTGCCGACATACGGCTCGAGACGGATCGCGGCCTCGCGTGCCTCTGGTTGCTCGGGGGTCGCGAAGATGGCTCGACACGCGATCCCGATTGGAACGACGCGGTCGCCGTGTCCGGCCGCCACGCAACCCAAGAGCAGAGGCGCGGCGTTTCCAGCTGTCTCGCCGAGGAATTCCGCGATCCCGCGCTGCACCGCTTCGGGTGCTTTGCGATAGGCGTTCGCGGAGCCCGGCGCCGCGATCCACTCGAGAACGGCGCGCAGGTCGAGGTCTGTGCTCCTAAAGGCAAAGCCGTGCCAGAGCAGGGCACTGAAGGCGGTACGATAGTCGAGGACCCCCGTGGGAACGGGATCAGGGCCCGCCACCGGCAGAGCTTCCAAGAGCTCATCTGCCATCCATCGCTGCGCGCGCAACCGCGGATCGAGCGTGCTGGCACGAAAGAGATCGAGAACGAGCCGCCAAGCATCGATGGTGTAGAGCCGTTGCTTCGCCAGTCGACCGACGACATCGCCACCCAAGGTCGCTTCATCGAGTGCCGTGAGAAGCACCGCTGGGGGGCCGTTCTGAGCCGCTTCCAGAAGCGCCTCGCGGATCTGCAGCGGCGATCGTCCGACAATGATGGGTAGTTGATCAGAGGCAATGGTGACGCTGTTCGGACCGTTCCATTCCACCGGGGTACGGATGCCGATCACCCGCGCGAGAGGCGCCTTCTGGCGAATCTGTCCGACGTAGTGTCGAACCTGTGCTTCGCTGGGCGCTCCTACACTCACGGCTTGGCTCGTTTGATGATTCGCCACGAGAGCTCGAGCTCATGGCTCGGTTCGGCAAGCTGCAGCAGCAGGTCGTCGAAGACCTCCTGAGCGGCGGTGGCGCTCAGGCCGGTTTTCTGCCCGGCAGCGACCAGCTTCTGCTCTGCGTCACGGCGCTCCGGCTTCGGTTCGACCAAGACGGCCAGCGCATCGTCATGCAGCCGCTTCAGCACCGGACCGAGGGCCACGGCATACTCATCGCTCGCGAGTGCTTCACCCAGCCCATCGAGGACCCGCTTCGCGCGCTCGGCCTTGTCGACGCTGACGTTGCGCAGCGACTCGAACACCGTCCACGACGTCGATTCCAACACGGAGGCCAGCTCTGCCGCCTTCTTGATGCTGGAGGCCATGGCGGATTCCGACGTCGCAATCGCAGCGCCAGCCAGCGCCTCGATCGCGCCGGCAGTGCCGGCCGTGGCGATGGCGTCGAGCAATGCCGTCGAGGCCCGTGCCGTGATCAGCCGCTTCGCGCGCGGGGGCTCGAGCACGAAGTCGGCAAGGCACCGCTCCAGCCGAGCTATCAGGCTCGCACACTTCGGCTGGAACGATTGGGCCGCCGTCGCCAGCTCGGTGCTGAGTCGGCTCGCGTTGGCGGCGTTCAGGAGCTGCGAGCTGGTGATGCCGAGGATACTGCCCGCTCGCTCGACCGCCTTCGCCCAGTTGGCCGAGGCCGGCAGGCGCTCCTCGCGGAGCTGGATGTCGTCCTCCAGCTTCTGGAGCTCCGGGCGGACGGCAGCGCCGTGCAAGAAGAACGAGCGGTCCGTCTGTGCGGCGAAGCTGATGATGATGAGATTCTGAACCGGCCTGGGAAGCCCGCGGGGCGCGGGCCGATCCATCCATTCCCGGAGCTGTCCCACAGTGATTGTGGTCGTCTCGTCTCGCGCCGCTTCCTTGGCGAAGCGTTCCGGCCATTTCTGGCCGAGCACGAAATGGGTCTCGCCCATCTCCCCCAGCTCGAGCGGGGCGGCGATGCCGCGCATGACCTCGCGATGACTGCGCTCGACGGGGATCCGCCCATCGGGCGCGCCGACCGCTCGCTCGACCTCCTCGCGCACCCGGTTGAGCGCCGCGGGCCTGACGTCGACCTCGAGGCGTGGATGCGCCGGGTACTGGCTCTCCAGGAGCTGATCGAGCAGGTGATCGAACGCCTGCTTCAGATTGCCGCCGACAGGGGGTCGGGGGACGTAGGTGCCATCCAACGACTGGAAGTGCTCGTTCAGCTCATGGGTGCGATCGAGCGTTCCCGGGATCGCGTCGGCTACTCCGTACGCCCCTTCGATCACACTCAGGACGCGTTGGTGCAGTTGGCTTCGTTGATTGTCGAGCAGCGAACGAGCGGCTGCGCGATCGACTGTGGATAGGTGCGAGGCGCACTGCTCGAAGCGCTCGCCGGTGAGCAGGTCGTCGAGGATGACCAGTGAGGCGAGCTCGCGCTGGGCGTCGAGGCTCAAGTAGGAAGGCAACCAGACGAGCGTTCGGGCGTCTTCGTTTGATCCGCGATAGCTCGCGAGCTTCGCCAGGTCGTCGGATACCGGACGTCCATCGGGGTCGAATGGAAAGTCGATCACGACCCGGCGGTCTTCCCCCCGGGTGCGGAACGATTCGTCGGGTAGCTCGCGAACGTTGCCGTAGATGACGGTGAACTCCCGTTGGGTTCCCCGCCACGACTTTTCGTACGTCAGTTGCAACTCGCCGCGATCGTCGATGCCGAGCTGACGGAAGAGCAGGTCGCGCACCTTGCGTCGGCGGTTCCCATCGTTGTCGGCGCGGCGGTTGTTCTCGATGATGGCTTCGGTATCGACGCCGCTCGTCTGGATCGAGATGACGGGATTCCGAGGGTCGTCACTGATCTTGATCTCGCCGACCTGAGCAGCCCAACGCCGCAACCTCCCTAGCACCTCGGCGCCTTCGCGGCCCTGAATTGGCGTGCGAATGGAGCCGTGGTTGAGCGCTGCTAGTCGGGGTGCGGTCAACGCCTTGAGGGATCGTACCTCCGGCACGAGGGCTGCCAGCAGCAGCGTCTTCAGAATGCGGGCATTCGCTCGGAAGGAGCGCGCGGCCGGATCATCAGTGGGTCGCGCAGACAGCTCGGTGGAGCGCAAGCCATGCTCGCGCTCCAAGAGCGGGAGCAACTTCGAGAAATAAAGCCGCTTCGCGCTCTCGAAGTGCAGCCGCATACCTTCGGAGAACGGCTCGTCGCCCTCGGCGATCACATCGAAGAGGTCTCCCACGGGAACGATCTCTCCCAAGGTGAGCGTGTCGCGCTGGTCCACCAGGAGCTGCAACATGACCTTGAGCGCCGTCCGCTCGCGCTGCAACACGGAAGACACGGCGACAAGCGTCTCGATCAGGGCAGGGCTGAATGGGTACACCTGCCGGAACGTGGCGAGGTCGCTCTCATCGGTGAGCAGCACCTCGAGAATGTCGCGACGGACCTTCTCGGTTTCTTTGAACGCCTGATCGAACGCTTGGCGGGCGGCTTCCGACTTAGGCTTCAACACCCGCTGCTCGGCAATCTTCGGGAGATTGCGATCTTCGAGCGTGATGGTGTGGAAGCGGCCTTCCCAGTGGGACAGCACGTCGGCGAAGCGGAGCTGCTCGGCGCCGGTGACATGCTCGCCGACGAGCTGCCGTAAATCGCGCTGGCGGGCGACGAAGCTCACCAGCGGGATCGGCCGGTCGGCCGACTCGGCCTCGACCAGCTTGGCGAGCTTCTGTCCTTCTTGGCTCACGAAAGAGAGGTCGGCGGCGTGGCTCGCGAGCCACAGGATCAGCTCGTCGAGGAAGAGGATGACGCCGTGATAGCCAAGTGCCGCCGCGTGGCGGCTGATGACTGAAAGACCCTGGTCGAGCGGAATGTAGTTTTCGGTCCCGGCGGCCGCGACTTTGGCGTAGCCCGGCAAGAGCTTGCCAACGATCGCGCTCACCAGTTGGAGTCGCTCTTCGCTGGCTGGTGCGGCGGTTACGGCCGCCTCGAAGCGCGGTGCATCCCAAGCGGCCCCCAAGTCACCCCAGCCGTCGCCCCCGTCGCTGGCGCCTTCATTGAGCGCTGCGAAGAATTTCTCGTCTCCCATCTTGTCGCGGAGCCCGCTCGCGTCGGCGAATAGAGTCTCGGCCAAGAACACAGGTGGCACAGGGGCCTTCGGGTGGAGGCGACCAACATGCTCGGCGTAATGACCGAGGATTGCCTGTTCCATGCTCGCCTTGCCGATCATGTGGTAGGGCACCAGGAGGAAACGCTTGCCCTCACTCCACGCGTTGTGGTTCGCCACGACCGTGGCCAGCTCGCGAATGGAGCGCGCCGTCGCGTTTTGCTGCAGCAGAAGATGCAACACGGCCATGAAATGGCTCTTGCCGCTGCCGAAGCTGCCGTGCAGGTACGCCGCGCGGCTCTTGTTGGTGTCGAGCGCGCCGCGGATGAAATGGAGGGCCTCGTCGAAGCAGTCGGCGAGCTGCGGCGTGACGACGTATTTGCGCAGTGTCTCGTCTGCTTGCTCTACGCCACGCGAGAGCTCGAGAACGAAGTCACCCTTACCGACACGTTCTGGAAGATCGATCAGGTCCTTGATCAGTGTGGTCATGATTCCTGCTGTCCCGTCTTGGCCTTCGCTCTGCCCCTCTTCTTACCCGCGGGGGGCGTCCACCCGGTCAGATGTTCGGGCGTGAGGCCGAGCGCCCGCGTCTCGGTCTCGACGAAGCCCCGGTAGTAGTCGCCCATGCCCACGCCGTACTCGGGGTGGAGGTCGTTGTGCCACTGCTCGAGCCAGGGAACCAACTCGTGGAGGGCTGCCAGCAATGGAGTCAGGCGTTCCGGCGGCCAGCCTTCGGTGTCTTTCATCGCGACATAGTAGGCGGCGACAGCCTCGGCTTGCTGGAGATGATTCCAACCCGCCCAGCCGACGACCAGCGATGGATCGCCCTCACGTTCGCAGTGCGGGAAGGAGATGAAGCGCTCCTTGGGGACATCGAGCTTGCCCCGGAGCCCCCAGTAGGTGGAGCGCTGGAAATCGGTTGATTGGTATTTCGGTGGAACGGGTATCTCGCCCACATCCGTCTTCTTGAGTAACGCGGCGGCTTGTTGGGTCAGGAAATTGGGGTCGGTCGCTTCCAACAATGTGCGTGCGTCGATTGCGTCCTCGATTCGCTGGAGGATCCATGTGTGTTCCCACTGCGTCCGTTTGGAGAGACCCATTGGCGTGTACCGAGAGATCGGAAGTGCCGGCACAGATTCGCCGTCGATCAGCTCGGCGACCAACGCAGGTAGGTCAAAGTCCGAATGCCCGCGGAAGAGGGTCGCGACATGCATGAAGTCGCTGTCGAGCTTCGCGCGATCACTGATTCGTGCCACGCTCTGCAGTTCGCGGGTTGTCCAGTAATTCACGGACTCCAGCCGATCGGCAAGCCATGCGCGGAAGTGCCGCATGCATTCTTCGGCAAACGGCTCGAGGTTCCAGCGGCGTTTGTACTCCGGCTGCTCAAGTATGTTGATGTCGCGATCATTCTCGATCAGTGAGAGTCGCTGCTCCACCAGGGCTCGATACTCCGGTGGCCAGTCGGTAGGGATCTCGGTGATGGGATTTGAGCCGTGTCGCTCGAACCAGGCGGTCTCGAGTTCGCCATCCGCCATCCGCCTCGCCATTGCGATCTCGAAGGCACGCTGGCCGAGTTCTAGGGGGGGTGAGGAAAGAAAGGTTGGTAGGTCAGTGTCCCCAAGCAGCCCGTACTGGTCGTAGGTTATCCAATCCAGATCCTCTTGAAGGGCAATCGCCTCACGACACGCGTCGTGCCACCGTTCGCCCTCCTTCCTCGGCGTGTTGAGAGGCTGCGGGGGAAGGCATCGTTCCGAACTGATTGCATCAAGCTGACGAGACATCTCTGCGATGCTCGCAGCTCCCGTCCTCGATATTGGAAACTCGCTGAGCTTCGTCCCGTCGAATTCGTACCGATTCATCCAGTTCTCGGGCTGAATCCCTCGTCCGATGCCGCTGCCGGATTTTGGGTAGAACACCTGCTTCATCCAGAAGCAGGCGGTGGAGGAGTTGAGGAGGCCGAGCAGGGCGAGGTGATCGTCCTCGGTGGCACCGGCTGGGAGCTTGATCACCGGCGCGGACCGATTGAAGACCTTGCCGCCGCGGTCCAGGACGAAGTGGTTGTGCGTTGCGACGAAGGCGAAGGCGATGGCGAGAGGATTGCGGAAGCGCTCGCGTTGGAATCTGCTCCACTCGTACCAAGTGAGGCCGATCTCCCTGTGGTTTCCGTTCGGTTCTCTTCTGAGCCAGAGGATAGTTCGGTACGGCCAGAGAAACTGAATGACAGGTGTGCGCGGATCGTCGGAGACCGGGGCTAAATCCGCGTTGTAGGGGAAAAGTGTGGTGTTGGGGACAGTGATCGTCCAATCGCGGACGACTTCGCCTTCAACGTTCTCGATGATGTTGGCGTCAGGTATGCCTCTATCCCTGAGCGCGTGGCTGGGAGTGAAGTAGACCTCGTCTGCGCGGGTCATACAGATGAACCCGATCTCATCAACTAAATCGATGAGGCGTGCCATACGGGTACTTTCGAGACGATCCTTGAGTTCGGCTGCTCCGCCGCCACCTAGCGACCAGGGGTGTGAAGCGAACCTCGATCGTTCGTAGTCCGACACGCTGATGAAGTCGCTTTCCGAGTCTGGCTGATCAATCTGCGCAATGATCGCGCACCAAACGAGTCCTTGGGATGGGTCCGCTGGCGTCGTTGGTTCGCCACGAATGCCCATCACTGTGCGAACGGTCTCAGCCGCTGGAGAACGATTGCGGCCGAAGAGGATAACCGTCGGTGTGCCATGACCTGGGATATAGGCTCCGGACGTGTCGATGACGTGGGTCAGATCGAGCTTGGGCAAGACATTCTCGATGAGCTTCTGACCGAACTCACGTTTCATGAACGAGTTCGCTGTTATCATGCCGACGAAGCCGGCTGGGTGCTCGCTGTCGCCGGTGAGCGCAAGCTCAAAAAAGCGCTCCGTGAACGGCACGCCCAGCGAGTACTGCCGATGACAACTCCCGTAGCCCTTTCGGTACGCCTCGTTCAGCGCCTTGTCCTTGACGGTGATGTAGGGCGGGTTGCCGACGACTGCGTTATACTGCCGCCCCAGAATTTTCCGCAGGGCGTCCGCATCCTCGGCCTCATAGACGTGGCGCAGGGGATCCTGTCCGATCAGCTTCGGCTGCAGGTTCATGCTTGCCAGCCCGAAGCGCTTGCCGTGTAGGAGGGAATCGCCCGTGGCGAGATGGATGTGGAAGGCTGGTGCGTCGGCCAGCCGCGTGATGCTGCTCAGCTTGAGCGCTGCCAGCAGCAGACGAAAGCGTGCGATGGCGACCGCGAATGGATTGAGATCGACGCCTGCGACCTGATCGAGCGCTCGCTGGGCGAGCTCACGTACGTTCGTTCCCGGGGCGTGCTTCTGGTGCAGCGCGAACAGGCGATGGAAAGCGCCGAGCAGGAAGTGCCCCGACCCGCATGTCGGGTCGATCAGCCGCGCCTCTTGGTAGCCGAAGGTTTCGATTGCTGGGGTGAGCGTGCGATCGAGGATGAACTCCTCGACGAATTCTGGGGTCTGGAGCAGCGCGTACTTCTTCCGCGCCGCTTCGGATAGGTCCTGGTAGAGATCGCCGAGGAAGCGCGTGTTCCACTCCACATCTGTGAAGTCGTGCGCGAGCGCGCCCGTCTCGGGTGCCACCTCCCGGAAGAAGCGGATCAGCGCCATGGCCCCGTCGCCCGACAACGGCAGTCGGAATAGCGGATTGTGCGCGGGGTCGAACAGGCC
>JANNPN010000077.1:0-26231 GCA_031400185.1 Polyangiaceae bacterium | reverse complement strand
CTGGACCTGCCGTTCGCCGACCGGAAGCGGCTCGAGCAGACGGTCCCCTTCGAGCTCGAGTCGCACCTGCCCTTCGAGCTCGACGAGACCGTCGTCGACTTCCAGGTGCTCGGGACCGAGAAGGACGGGACGAGCCACGTGTTCGCGGTGTCCGCGCCGAAGACGGCCGTCCGCGAGCACCTCGCCGCGCTGGCCGCGGCCGGCATCGACCCGCGGCTCGTCGACCTCGGAAGTCTCGCCGCGCTGAACGTCGTCCGCGAAGGGGTCGCCGGACGCGCTGGGCGGATCGCGTTCGTCGGGCTCGATGCGGCTCGCACGACCGTCGCGCTGCTCTCCGAGGGGAGGCTCCTCGGCCTCCGCGTCGTGAGCGAGGGGGTTGCGAACGGCGGCGACCTCGAGCGCTGCTTTCGCGAGGTGCGGTGGTCACTTCTGGCGCTCGCCGACGGGGCACCGCTCGCGTCGCTCTGGGTCGGCGGCGACGCCGTCGAGACGCCGGGTGCCGTGGCGGCGCTCGGGCGCGCGCTCGGCACGACGCCGCAGCCGCTCGACACGTTGCCCCTCGCCGCGGTGCCAATCACGCTCCGCGGGAAGCAGGCGGCGTTCGCAACCCCGCTCGGTCTCGCGCTCCGCCAGGCGGGCGACGGGGCGCCGTTCGGCGTCGACCTCCGGCGCGGCGAGTTCGCGTACCATCGGGAGCGCGAGGCCCTTTGGCGCGGACTCGCGCGTGCGGGGCTGCTCGCCGTTGCGGCGGTCGTGCTGATGGTCGCGAGCTTCGTGGTCGACGCCCGCCAGCTCTCCGCGCGTCGCGACGCCGTGCGCACCCAGATCCGCGCGATCTTCACGTCGGCCCTCCCGGGCACACGGACGATCGTCAACGAGAAGGCGCAGCTTCAGAGCGAGATCGCGGCTCTCGAGAAGCGGCGCCGGCTCTTCGGGAGCCTCGCGCCATCGGCGCCCCGCGCGATCGATTGTCTCCGCGCGCTCACCGCGGCCGTCCCGGACGACGTGCCGCTCAACATCGAGGAGCTCTCGCTCGACGGGGAGACGCTGCGCCTGCGCGGCTCGACCAAGACCTATGACGGCGTCGAGGCGGTGAAGCGCGGTCTCGCGGCGCGCGCCGAGTTCCGGAACGTCGAAGCGAAGGACGTGCGCACCTCGGTCGACGGCCAGCAGGTCGACTTCCGCCTCAGCCTGGACGTCGGTGCGGAGGACGCGTCGTGAGCGCGTTGACCGATCTCTTGCGCCGGCTGGCGGCGCTGGTGGAGCGACTGTCGCCCCGCGAGCGGGTGCTGGTCGGGGCGGGCGCCGCCGCGGGGCTCGTCGTCGCGACCTGGGCGCTCGCCGGCATCCTGACGGAGCGCCGCGCGACGCTGCAGGCGCAGATCGCCGCGAGCGAGCGCGATCTCGACGAGATGGGGCGGCTCCGCGACCGCTATCTCCAGCTGAAGACCGAGCGCGACGTGGTACGGCGGATGCTCGACCGGGGCGGCAGCGACTTCTCCCTTTTCTCCCACCTCGAAGGTGTGACCCGGGACACGCTCAGCAGCCGCGAGCGCGTCGCCGCGATGAACCCGTCGACGCGGACCATCGCCGAGGACTTGCAGGAAGAGGACGTCGAGATGCGGCTGTCCGGCGCGTCGCTCCGCGAGCTCGTCGCCCTCCTCTATCGCGTCGAGAAGAGCGACCTCCCGCTCCTGGTGAGTCGCGTGCAGATGAAGAAGCGCTTCGATCAGCCGTTCGTCTACGACGCGACGCTGGTGGTCGGGCGCTTGCGGCCGACGTCCACTGGCACCGCGCCGTGACGCCCGAGATCGCGGCGCCCAGCGGCACCGAGCGCATCGTCGACGGGCTTCGGGGGATCGGCGCGCGCCTCGTCGGCGCCACGCAGGGAATGCGGACGTCCGTCGTGGCGTATGCGGTCTTCACGCTGGTGCTCTTCGTGCTGTGCTTCGTCGCGATGTTCCCGCACGACCTGTTGCTGCAGCGGGCGCTCACGCGCGCGACCGCGGGCATGCCGGTGCGCGTCGAGGCCGGGCCCGGCAGCCTCGGCTGGAGCCTCGCGTACGCCATCGAGTCGCTGCGGGTCGCCGCCCGCGACGGCGAGGTGGAGCCGTATCTCTCCGCCGAGGCCCTCCGGATCGCGCCCTCGCGGCTCGGGCTCTTGCGCGGCAACCCGTATCCGGTCGGTATCGACGCGGGGCTCTACAGCGGCACGCTGCGTGGGTCGTTCGATCCGCGTCCGGCGAGCTTCGCGGTCGACGCGACGCTCGCCGGCGTCGACCTCGCCCGCTACGGCGGCCTTCGTCAGTGGCTCGACGGCAGCCTCCACGGCACGCTCGAGGGCACGATCGCGCTCGACGGCGGCGGGCGCGGAGCGGCGGCGGCGAACGGCACCGTGCGTCTCCGGGCCGGCGGCCTCGCCCTCGAGGGCGGCAAGATCCGCGGGATCACCGTCCCCGACCTGCACTTCACGGACGTGCACGTGAACGGGACGGTCAAGAACGGCCGGCTCGAGGTCGACGAGTTCGTCGCCGACGGCCAGGAGATCACGGTGCGCGGCGAGGGCAACGTGCTGCTCCGCGAGCCGCTCGGCAGCAGCGTGATGAGCCTCGAGCTCGTGGTGGCTCCCGCCGCCGGCGCGCCCGACGGCTTGAAGCTCGCGATCAACATGCTCCCCGGCGCGAAAGCGGAGGGCGGTGCGCGGCGGATCACGGTCGTCGGGACGCTCGCGCGGCCCACCACGCGTTGAAGCGCTCGGGTGTGCTGGGTGCGCTAGCCGCGCGCGATTGGTAGGGAAGCCGCCATGCCTGCCTACCTCGTCCACGGCGTCCCGGACTCACCGGCGATCTGGGAACCCGTTCGCGCGCACCTCGCCCGGCACGACGTCGTGACGCCGACGCTTCCCGGGTTCGGCACTCCGCTACCGTCCGGGTTCGGCGCGACCTGCGACGAGTACGCCGCCTGGCTGATCGACGACGTCGCGAAGCTCGGCGAGCCCGTCGACCTCGTCGGCCACGACTGGGGTGCGATCCTCGTCCTGCGGATCGCGTCGCTCCGGCCCGACCTCGTGCGGACGCTCGCGACCGGCAGCGGGCCCCTCGACGTCGAGTACCAGTGGCACGACACCGCGGTTGCATGGCAGACGCCCGGCGTCGGCGAGCAGCTCATGGCGATGTTCGGCGGCGCCATCGCGATCGAGAGCCTGGTCGCAGCCGGGCTCTCGCGCGAGTACGCGACGGAGGCGATCGCGCGGGTCGACGACGTCATGAAGGACGCGATCCTTCGGCTCTACCGGAGCGCCGTCGACGTGAGCCCACGGTGGGCGCCAGGTCTCGCCACGATCCGCTGCCCCGCGCTCGTCGTATGGCCGATCGATGACCCGTTCGTCGACCGCCGCTTCGGCGCGCGCCTCGCCGACCACATCAAGGCCGAGCTCCTCGAGGTCGACGGCGGCCACTGGTGGCCCGCCACCCATCCGGCTGAGGTCGCCGCGGCGCTCCAGCGGCTGTGGGCCCGTGGGTCTGGTCGCTAGCGCAAAGAAGTAGCCCAGCCCACCAGTAATGAAACGGGGCGCCCGACGTGACGTCGGGCGCCCCGGCCCATCGGAGCATTGTCAGCGGCGCGAAGAGCGCCGCTGAAAAGCGCACGGGGGCGAAACAGAACTAATGACCGGAGCCGATGAGCTCGGCGATCGTGAACTGATCTTCCGTGGTGCCGGCCTTGTCGCCGTGGTGCCAGTACCAGCCGGGCTCACCCGGGAAGCGATGGCTCGGGAGCGCGGCCTTGGTGGCGTGCTCGAGCTGGATGTCGACCATGACGGCCGCCGAGGGGAACGGGGTGTCCTCCTCGTACTTGACGGGGCTCCCAGGGAAGGCCTCTTTCCGCCACGAGACGTTGTTCACCCAGATCTTCCAGAGCTCGCCGGCGCGGTCGTACATGTCGCTGTACGGCACCGCGTAGACGTCCTGGTCGATGTAGAGGACGCGCTTCGAGAAGGCGTACTGCGGGAGCTTGGAGACGCCCTCGACGATGTAGACCTTGCGCTTTTCCCACTTGTCGTCGAACGCGAAGTCGGCGGCACCGTCGGCCCACTTCACGGGGAAGTGGTCGCTGTGGAACGCGCCGAGCACCTCTTTCTCGCCGATGAACTTCCAGTCCATCCAGGCGAGCGCGCCGGCGTACCCGCCGTAGCTGTCCTGGTCGGTATCCTGACCGAAGAGCGCGTCGGATCGCTGCGCCGTCGAAAGGCGGCGCACGCGGCGGAGCGACGGGAGGTAGAGCCAGCTGTCGTCCTGCTTACCCGGGTCGGTGTAGCGGTAGTACGTGAAGCCGACGCCCTTCAGATCGAACGGCTCGATCAGCGGGTGGAGGGTTTCCTTGTACTCGTACCCTTCCTTGTTCGGCAGCACCGGCTTCGGGTCGACGTACAAGCGACCGACGTAGAAGAGCCGGCGGAAGTGATCGACCAGGAAGTGGCGCTCGACCTGCAACGGCCGCTCGAGCGAGATCGGGCCGGTGTCGGCGTCGAAGTTCCGCAGGTCGAGATCGTCGAAGGCGATCGCGTAGCGGAAGTTCTGCATGATCTTCATCGCCACCTGCGGGTCCTTGGTGTCGATGCGCGGGAACGGTCGTCCGGCGACCCACCCCTCGAGCGTGAGGCCGTCGGCGCTGAGCTTCACCTGAGCCGAGTACTTTTCGGTCGCCTCGACGAAGGCCTTGCGAAGGGTGATTTTCTGGGTTTCCGCGATGGTCATCGGCCAGCCGTGCTGGACCAGCCAGTACATCGCAGGGGACGTGAGATCCTTGACCTTGTCTGCGTTCTGGATGCCGATCTTCTCGCCGACCTGCACGTCGGCCGCCGCGATGCCGCCCATCATGAGCACGAGGCCGAGCGCTGCTCCGACGACGCGCGTCGTGTTTCGCTGCATGGAAATCCTCCTTGATGTCGGGTGGTCGTCGTTCCGAGGTACGCTGCTCGACGGCTCTTTGGATCGACCCCCGAAGCTTCTTCCTTGCCGACGCGCGTGCACTGCGATCACGGTCGGATATTTGACCGCCCGTCGATAGCCTAGCGTGCCGTCGGACGCAATCGACGTTGCCGCGATCAGTATTCCGTTCGTGTGACGCGGCTCGTCGTAGGGTGGCGTCAGTCGACGTGGGTCGGGTGCAGCGGCGGCGGTCCGTCGCGTTTCACCCGATAGAGCACCATCTGATCGTCGGCGAGCACCTCTTCGAGGCCCGGATCGGTCTTCGCGAGATCGAGAAACGGACCGTGATCGCGATCGCTCACCACGTACGCGCACGGAAGACGCTCGCCGAAGATCGCGGACGGGCGCGGCACACGCCCGATCGACGCGTCCACCCACGCCCAGTAGGCGTCCCGAAAGCGCTTGTGAAGGTACGAGGGATCGAGCCCGATCAAGTACGTACTCGTCACGTTGTAGAAGTAGAGCCACGGGAAGTCGTCCCAGTCGGTCGAGCAGAGCATGGCGCCGGGCGGCGCCTCACGCGCCACGAGCTCCGCCGCCGCGGCGTAGCGGTGGTATGGCGTCTTTCCCGCGCGGCGCGCGAGCGACGAGCCGATGCCGACGACGTTGGCGATCAGGAGGACCGCGAGCGCGGCGACGAGCAGGCGGCGCTTCGCGACTGGCCACGCCGCGACGTAGCCGCCGCCCGCGAGCGCGGCGAAGAACGTGGCCGTGGGCGCGAAGTACTCGACGAAGCGCATCGAGCGCAGCATCAGCGCGAGGAACACCGCCGCGACCCCGAGCGCCGCGAGCGCTTCCCGTTCCCGACGCCAGCGCCCTTCCCCGAGAACCGCGACGCCGAACGCGACGAACGCGAGCGCCGCGCCGGCATTGGCGAAGAGGCCGAGCGGACTGTACGGCGCCCACTCCCGGCCGACCCGGAGGGTCTCGCTCTCGACGAGCTTCTCGCCCATGTGGTGCCACATGAAGACGAGGTAGTCCGGGAAGTACGGGTTCACGACGAGGCCGACCGCCATGCCGACGACCGCCGCGAGCACGATCCCGAGACGGAGGCGCCGCTCCGTGACGAGGTCGGCGGCGACCACGGCGGCCACCGGGATGATCAGGAGCGGAAACCCGTCGTAGAGCCAGGCGTAGACGCAGGCGAGCGCGGCGAGCGCCGCGTGCCGATGCGTCACCGCGAAGTGGAAGCCGAGGAACAGGCACACGAGCGAGAGCGCCTGGACCCGGGTCATGCTGAGGCGGAAGAGCAGATCGGCGGACGACGCGCCGAGCGCCAGGATCGCGATCCCGACCGGTCCCACCCTCGCCCGCCGCAGCACCCACGCGAACGCGACCACCATCGCGAAGGCCCCGGCCACCGCCGCCGCCTTGCCGCCGATCCGGAGGTCGCCGAGCGTGAACGGCACGAGCAGAACGTGGTACAGCATGTGGTGATCGGCGTAGCGATCCGGCGCCAGGATCGTGAGCGGCAGCCACGGAAACGCCGGCGGAAACCCTCGCACGCCCGCGTCCCGCACGACCTCCGCGTACTTGATGTGGAAGTACGAGTCGTTCCCGACGAGGTTCGGCGTCGCCAGCTGCAACGCGATCAGCACGAGCAACGCCCCGGCGAGCGCCGCCCAGGGCATCGGACGCTGCGGGCTCAACTCAGTGGATCAAATCGCCGATGCGTTCCCATCGCACCCAACGATCCTCGCCGTCCCACGACCAGTAGATCACGAACGCCTTCCCGCGTACGTCGTCGAGTGGCACGAAGCCCCAGAAGCGGCTGTCGTAGCTGCGATCGCGATTGTCGCCCATGACGAACACCTGATCGGGCGGCACGGTCACCGGGCCGAAGTTGTCGCGCGGCGTGAGGCGGCTGCCCTCGCCCGGCCCCTCGACGAACTGCCCGTACGGGTCGTCCATCTTCTCGCCGTTGATGAACACCTGCTTGTGCTTCACCTCGACGGTGTCGCCCGGCTCGCCGACCACTCGCTTGATGAAGTCCTTGCTCGGGTCGACGGGGTAGACGAACACGATCACGTCCCCGCGGCGCGGGTCCTGGAACCGCACGAGCCGCTTGCCGACGATCGGGAGGCGGACGCCGTACCGCAGCTTGTTCACGAGGATGTGATCGCCGATCTGCAAGGTCTCGAGCATCGACCCCGATGGGATCTTGAAGGCCTGCACCAGGAATGTGCGGATGAAGAGCGCCAGGATGAAGGCGACGGCGAGGGCCTCGGCGTACTCGCGGACGGTCGACTTGGTCTTGACCGCCGTGCGGGTCGCGGGCCGCGTTCCTTCGTCCTCGGCCTCGCTGGCGACGCCGCCACGGCTTTTCGTCACGCGCGACATGATAGGAGAACCGGCGGCGGGCCGCCAGCCGGGCGCGTCACTCGCCCACCTTGAGGACCGCGAGGAAGGCCTCCTGCGGGATCTCGACCCGCCCGACCTGTTTCATGCGCCGTTTGCCCTCTTTCTGGCGCTCGAGCAGCTTCCGTTTACGGCTGATGTCGCCGCCGTAGCACTTGGCGGTCACGTTCTTGCGGAGCGCCTTCACGGTCTCGCGGGCGATGATCTTGCTGCCGATCGCGGCCTGGATGACGACCTCGAACATCTGGCGCGGGACGAGCTCCCGCATCTTTTGCGTGAGCTCTCTCCCGCGAAAGTACGCCCGTTCGCTGTGGAGGATCACGGACAACGCGTCGACGAGCTCGCCGTTGATGCGGACGTCGAGCTTCACGAGGGTCGATCGCCGGAAGTCGAGCGGCTCGTAGTCGAGGGACGCGTAGCCGCGGCTCGCCGATTTCAGACGGTCGTAGAAGTCGAGGACGATCTCGTTCAGCGGCAGCTCGTAGATGAGCAGCGCGCGCTTCTCGCCGGCGTAGCGCAGCTCGCGCTGGCGGCCCCGCTTCTCCTCGCAGAGCGCCATCACGTTCCCGAGGTGCTCGGTTGGGAGGTGGATGCTCGCGAGGATGAAGGGCTCGTCCATGCTCTCGATCTCGCCCTCGGGCGGGAGCTTGGCGGGGCTGTCCACGACGAGCGCGCGGCCGTCGGTGGTGTGGACGTGGTAGGCGACCGTCGGTGCGGTCGTGATGAGCGTGAGCCCGAACTCGCGCTCGAGACGCTCTTGGACGATCTCCATGTGCAGCAGGCCGAGGAACCCGCAGCGGAAGCCGAAGCCCAATGCCACCGAGCTCTCGGCTTCGTACGTCAATGACGAGTCGTTGAGCTTGAGCTTCTCGATCGCATCGCGGAGCGCCCCGTACTGATGCGACTCGGCCGGGTACAGCCCGGCGAAGACCATCGGTTGCACCGCTTTGAAGCCGGGGCGCGCCGCTGCGACGGGACGGTCGGCCTCGGTCATCGTGTCGCCGACCTGCGTGTCGGCCACTTCTTTGAGACCCGCCATCACGACGCCGACCTCGCCCGGGCCGAGCGCGTCGACCTCGACCAAGGCGGGCTTCATGATCCCGAGACGGTTGACCTCGGCCTCCTTGCCCGTCGCCATCAAGCGAATGCGGGTTCCCGGGCGCACGCTGCCGGCGAACACGCGCACCAGCATGACCGCGCCGTGGTACGGGTCGAACCAGCTGTCGAAGAGCAGCGCCTCGAGCGGGGCCGCGGCGTCACCCACCGGCGGCGGGATCGTGCGGACGACGGCTTCGAGAACCTCCTCGATGCCGAGTCCCGACTTGGCGCTCGCGAGCACGGCTTCCGAGGCGTCGAGCCCGATCACGTCTTCGATCTCTTTCCGTACACGCTCGGGCTCGGCGGCGGGAAGATCGATCTTGTTCAGCACCGGGACGATCGCGAGGTCGTTGTCGAGGGCGAGGTAGACGTTGGCGACGGTCTGCGCCTCGACGCCCTGCGCGGCGTCGACGACCAGGATCGCGCCTTCGCAGGCGGCGAGACTCCGCGACACCTCGTAGGAAAAGTCGACGTGGCCGGGCGTGTCGATCAGGTTCAGCTGATAGGTCTGGCCGTCCCGCGCCGTGTACATGAGCCGGACCGCGCGGGCTTTGATCGTGATCCCGCGCTCCCGCTCGAGGTCCATGTCGTCCAAGAGCTGCGCCTCCATCTCACGCTTGGAGACCGTGTTCGTGGTCTCCAGGAGGCGGTCGGCCAGCGTCGATTTCCCGTGGTCGATGTGGGCGATGATCGAGAAGTTTCGGATGTAGCGCGGATCCTGCACCCAGGGAATTTCGCACGGATCGGAGCGCTGCGCGAGCGGCATGCGGGTTGCTCATGGCTTCCCCTGTGAGGCGTCGCGTGCCGGCGCCGATGGAAAGGCGCGGCCCCACCGACCATCCGGATGCCGGAGCGTCACCAAAATAGCACCGCAGAAGCCGTGCGAACGGCGGCCCCCGGGCCTGACGCCGCGGTGACCCAGCTCCTCGTCGAGCGTACCCGCGCCGGGCTCGGCATCATGCTCGGGGCGCTGGTGGTCCTGTGGGCGACGGACGTCTCGCTCGACGCGTCGCTGATCGTGCCCCTCACGCTCATCACCCTCTTTCAGGCGGCGTGCGTCGGGCTCGGGTTCGTGGCGCTCCGGCGGGCACGCGGCCGGCGGGCGGTCGCGACGATTCCGATCGCGGTGCTCTTCGGCATCTTCATGGCCGGGGTCGTCTCCGACTACCTCTCGAGCAACCCGCAGGGCACCGGCCTCTCGGCGCTCGTCACGTGTCTCATCTCTGCGACGCTCATGCCGTGGGGCATCTGGTTCCAGCTCGCGACCGTGGTCGCGACCGCCATTCCCGGGGCGCTTTCGGTCTGGCTTTGCACGGGCTCGCTCGTGAGCCTCGGCTATGCCGTGGGGCCGGGCGCGATCGTGCTGCTCGCGTCGATCAGCGTGGCCCATGCCTTCGAGCGAGCCCGCTGCGAACGGGCCGCGGTGGAGGCCCACCTCCGCCTGCTTCAGACCGTGAGCCTGGAGGTCGGCGCGGCACCCGACCCCGAGTCGGCGCTCACGATCGTGTTGCGGCGCATCTGTGAGGCATCGGGCTGGGTCATCGGCCAGGCGTGGACGCCCGGAGCCGACGGCGATGTGATCGAGTGCACCTCGTGGTGGTCGAGCGACGCCATCGGCGCAGCCTTTCACGACGAAAGCCGGCGGTTCACGTTTCGGGCGGGGGAAGGCCTGCCGGGTCGGGTGTGGGCGTGCCGCGAGCCTCTATGGGTTCGCGACGTCCGGACCGACCCGGACTTTCCGCGGGCCGAGGTCGCGCGCCGGTTCGGGCTCTCGGCCGGGATGGCGCTCCCGGTGCTCGCCGACGGCGAGGTGATCGTGGTGCTCGAGTTCTTCTTACGCGAGGCCCACGCCGAGGACGCCAGACTCATGCACGCGTTCGCCGGCGCCGCCGTACAGCTCGGCGCCGTCATCCGCCGGAAGCGCGCGGAGCGCATCGCGGAGGAGGCGGCCCAGACGGCGATCGCGCTCGTCGAGATCGGACGGGCGCTCAACACGCATCTCGGGCAGGCCGACATGCTGGAGCGCGTGATGGTCCTCGCCGCAGGCGCGCTCGGCTGCGACTGGAGCGCGACGTTCCTCCAGCACGACGCGGACGGCATGCTCGCGCTCGCGGCGTCGGCGGGCCTGCGTGCCGACGCGCGCGCGGCCCTCGCGGGCCCGCTTCCCGCCGAGGGCTTCGCGCTCGCGGCTGCGGACGGCTCCGCCGGTCTCGTCGAGATCGCCGACCTCGCGCAGACGGCAAGCGCACCGGCCCTGCTCCGTCGGATCGCCGCCGCATCCGTCCTGTACGTGCCGATCCGCCTCGCCGGCACCATGATGGGCGTCCAAGCCCACGGGTATCGGACGCGCACCGGCCCGTTTGCGACCAAGCAACGCCGGCTCGCGACCGGCGTCGCCGACGCGACCGCGATCGCGGTCGCGAATGCGCGCTTGATCGACGATCTGCAGTCGTCGAGCCGCCTCAAGTCCGAGTTCGTCGCGACGATGTCGCACGAGCTCCGCACCCCGCTCAACATCATCGTCGGCTACAGCGACATGCTGACCGAGGGCGTCGTCGGCGGCGCGCTGTCGACCGAGCAGCGCGACATCGTGACGCGTGTCCAGCGTGCCGGCGTCGAGCTGCTGGACCTCGTGAATGCCACCCTCGACATGGGGCGCATCGAGGCGGGACGCGACGCGGTCACCCGCGAGGAGGTGGACCTCGACGCCGTGCTCCGTCAGCTCGACATCGAGCTCGGTCCGCTCGTGGCCTCCGGCGTTGCGCTCCGCTGGCAGAACCTCCTCGGCGCGACCGCGCTCGTGACCGACAAGACGAAGCTAAAGACGATCGTGAAGAACCTCGTCGGCAACGCGCTCAAGTTCACGAGCTGCGGCAGCGTCGACGTGCTGGCGCATTGGGAAGGTGCGCTCGTCCGCATCGAGGTCCGCGATACCGGCACCGGCATCCCGGCGGAGAGTCTGCCGGTGATCTTCGAGATGTTCCGTCAGGGCGACGGCTCGTCGACCCGCACGTTCGGCGGCGTCGGCCTCGGCCTCCACATCGTGCGCCGGCTCGTGGACCTCCTCGGTGGCGAGGTGTCCGTCGAGAGCACGGTCGGGGTCGGCTCGACCTTCGTCGTAAGCTGGCCCGCCGTGTCTACGCCGCTTCGTAGCACCGGCAGCTAGCACCAGCCCGATACCGTCGCGCGTTCCTGCGACGGCCGCCGTCGCAGGAACTGGGCCTAGAAGGTCAGGTCGGCGACTGCAAACGCGCCCGGAAGAACTCGACGGTGCGGCGGAGGCCCTCTTCGAGCGGGATCTCGGGCTTCCACCCGAGCTCCTTCGCGGCCCGGTCGATCGCGATCACGCTCCGGCGCTGCTCGCCGGCCTTCGCGGGTCCGTGCTGCGATGGGTGCGGGCTGCCGGTGAGCACGCGGAGGTGGGCATAGAGCGTCGTCACGTTGGTCTCGACGCCGGTGCCGATGTTGACCGAGCCGACGAACGGGCGGTCGAGCGCCGCCAGGTTCGCGCGGACGACGTCGCCGACGAAGACGTAGTCGCGGGTCTGCTTGCCGTCGCCGTTGATCGTCGGAGCCTCGTTCGCGAGGAGCCGTTCGGTGAAGATCGCGACGACGCCCGCCTCGCCGTGCGGGTCTTGACGCGGGCCGTAGACGTTGGCGTAGCGGAGCGCCACGTACGGCATGCCGTAGATCGCATGGTAGAAGTACAGGTAGTGCTCGCCGGTCGCCTTCGTGATGCCGTACGGGGAGAGGGGGTTGTGCGGGTGGCTCTCCGGCGCCGGGAACTCGTCCTGCTCGCCGTAGGTCGCGCCGCCGGACGACGCGAAGAGCACCTTCTGCACGCCGACCTCACGTGCGCCCTCGAGCATGTTGATCATCCCGAGCACGTTCACGGCGGCGTCGAACGCCGGGTCGGCGACCGACTTCCGGACGTCCATCTGGGCGGCGTGGTGCGAAAGGACCTGGGGACGCTCGTTCCGGACGATCTCGCGCGCCTCGGGCGTGCGGATGTCGGCGTGGTAGAACTTCGCGGCCGCCGGCAGGTTGGCGCGCTTCCCCGACGACAGGTCGTCCAAGATGACGACCTCGTGCCCGGCCGCGATGTAGGCGTCCGCGATGTGCGACGCGATGAAGCCGGCTCCGCCCGTCACCAGAATCTTCACGCGCCCTCCCGGATCTTGTTCTGGAAGTACGCGATCGTCCGTTGCAGTCCTTCCTCGACGGGGACGACCGGTTGCCAGTCGTTCAGCACGCGGCGTGCGAGCGTGATGTCGGGCTGGCGGACCTTCGGATCGTCGACCGGCAGCGCCTTGTGCACGATCTTACTCTTGGAGCCCGTGAGCTCGATGATGAGCTTCGCGAACTGCAGCACGGTCATCTCGCGCGGGTTGCCGATGTTGACGGGCGTCGGGTGGTCGCTCCAGAGCAGGCGCAGGATGCCCTCGACGAGGTCGGACACGTAGCAGAAGCTGCGCGTCTGGCCGCCGTCGCCGTAGACCGTGACGTCCTCGCCGCGGAGCGCCTGCGCGATGAAGTTCGGGACGACGCGGCCGTCCTCCTGGCGCATGCGCGGCCCGAAGGTGTTGAAGATGCGAACGATGCGGGTCACGACGCCGTGCGTCCGCTGGTACGCCATCGTGATCGCCTCGGCGAAGCGCTTCGCCTCGTCATAGACGCCGCGCGGGCCGATCGGGTTGACGTTGCCCCAGTAGTCTTCCTTCTGGGGATGGACGAGCGGGTCGCCATACACTTCGGACGTGGAGGCGAGCAGGATGCGCGCCTTCTTCTCCTTGGCGAGCCCGAGCACCTTGTGGGTGCCGAGCGAGCCCACCTTGAGCGTCTGGATCGGCAGCTCGAGGTAGTCGATCGGGCTCGCGGGCGACGCGAAGTGCAGGATCGCGTCGAGCTTGCCGGGAACGTAGACGAAGTTCGTCACGTCCTGCTGGATGAACTGGAAACGCTGGTTGCCGAGGAACGGCGCGATGTTGTCGGGCGAGCCGGTCAGGAAATTGTCGATGCAGATGACGTCGTTGCCTTCGTTCAGGAGCCGCTCGCAGAGGTGGGAACCGATGAACCCGGCTCCGCCGGTGACAAGGATGCGCGCCATCTAGTTGGTCTCCACGGCCGTCCGGCCGATCGGGTAGTAGGTGAAGCCCTGTGTCCGCATGACGTCGTGCTCGTAGAGATTCCGGCCGTCGAAGATGACGGGCGTCTTCATGAGCGACTTCATGCGCGGGAAGTCGGGGCGGCGGAACTCGCTCCAATCGGTGACGATCAGGAGCGCGTCGGTGTTCGGGAGGGCGTCGTAGTTCACACGGTGGTAATTGATGCGTTCGCCGAAGACTTTCTTCGCTTCGCCGAGCGCCTCGGGGTCGTGCGCCTCGATGCGGGCGCCGCGCTTCAGCAGCTCCTCGATGATCACGATCGACGGCGCCTCGCGCATGTCGTCGGTGCGCGGCTTGAATGCGAGGCCCCAAACGCCGAAGCAGCGACCGGCGAGTCTGCCGCCGTACTTCTTCACGACCTTCTCGACGAGCAGCTGCTTCTGCCGCTCGTTCACGGTCTCGACCGCGTTCAGGAGCGGGAACTCCATGCCGGCGTCGTGCGCGGTGCGGATGATCGCCTGCACGTCCTTCGGGAAGCACGACCCGCCGTAGCCGGTGCCGGGGAAGAGGAAGTGATGGCCGATGCGGCGGTCCGATCCGATGCCGCGGCGGACGTCGTTCACGTCGGCGCCGACCTTTTCGCAGAGGTTCGCGATCTCGTTCACGAACGAGATCTTGGTCGCGAGGAAGGCGTTGGCGGCGTACTTCGTCATCTCGGCGCTGCGGTTGTCCATCGTGAGGATTGGATTCTCGGTGCGGACGAACGGCGCATAGAGCGACTTCATGATGTCCAGGGCGCGCGGGCTGTCGCCGCCGATTACGACGCGGTCGGGCTTCATGAAGTCGTCCACGGCGGCGCCTTCCTTCAGGAACTCGGGGTTCGAGACGACGTCGAACTCGTGCGTGGTCTTGGCCTTCACCGCGGCGCGGACCTTGTCGGCGGTGCCGACGGGAACGGTGCTCTTGCAGACGATCACACGATACCCGTTCATCGCCTCGCCGATGGCGCCGGCGACCGCGAGGACGGCGCGGAGGTCCGCCGAGCCGTCGGACGCCTCCGGGGTGCCGACGGCGATGAAACAGAGGTCCGAGGACCGCACGGCGGCGGTCAGATCCGTGGTGAACCACAGGCGCCGCTCGGTCAGGTTGCGGCGGATCAGCTCCTCGAGGCCGGGCTCGTAGATCGGGACGCTGCCCTGCTTCAAGGCCTCGATCTTCCGCTCGTCGATGTCCACGCAGGTGACGTCGTTGCCACCCTCCGCAAAGCATGTTCCCGCCACCAGGCCGACGTAGCCCGTTCCGATGACACAGACTTTCACATTGCCTCCGTTAGGACCGTGCGGGTCGGGCAGCTGCGCCCACCGCTGGGGGTCCCTCGAAGGTACCGGCCGACCCCCCCACCGTCAAATAGCATTCTTCATCCGGCGCTTGAGACGCTTGCGGGGGTTGCCTCAAACCCGGGCGCGATGCGGGGCGTGCGCGTCTCGCGTACTCGATAGATGGGTTTGCCTTGCGACTCGTGATAGGTCCGCGCAAGCATTTCGCCGAGGAGTCCGAGGGTCACGAGCTGTACCCCGCCGAGCACCATCAGGACACCGAGCAGAAGCAGCGGCCGGCCCGCGAGCTCGACCCCGAAGAAGATCTTCTGGAGGCCGAGGAGGCCGGTGATGAGGAGCCCGGTCAGCATCGTGATCAGGCCGAAGGTGCCGAAGACGTGGATCGGGCGCGTCGCGAAGCCGGAGAGGAACTTGATCGTCAGGAGGTCGAGCACGACCCGCACGGTGCGCGAGATGCCGTACTTCGACTGCCCGCGGAGCCGCGGGCGGTGGTTCACCGGGATCTCCGTGACCGCCGCGCCGAGGTCCCCCGCGATCGCCGTGATGAATCGGTGCATCTCGCCGTAGAGCTTCAGCGACTTCGCGACGTCGGCGCGGAACGCCTTGAGGCCGCAGCCGTGGTCGTGAATCGCCACGTTGGTCGTCGCTGCGATGATGCCGTTCGCGATGACCGACGGGAGGCGGCGCGAGAGGAACGCGTCCTGCCGGTCGCGCCGCCAGCCGGTCACGACGTCGTAGCCCGCGTCGAGCGTCGCAAGCAGGCGCGGGATGTCTGCCGGGTCGTTTTGGAGGTCTCCGTCCATCGTGACGATGATCTCCCCGGACGCGTGGTCGATGCCCGCCGCGAGCGCCGCGGTCTGGCCGAAGTTGCGCATGAGGCGGATCAGGTGGATGCGGGGATCGTCACCCGCGGCCGCCACGAGGCGCGCGTACGTGTCGTCGCTGCTGCCGTCGTCGACCAGCACGATCTCCGTCGGCTGGCTCATGCGATCCGCGGTCGCGCGGAGCTCCGTCACCAACGCGTCGGCGTTCGGCGCCTCGTTGTAGACCGGGACGACAATGGTCAGCTTCGGCATGCGTTGCCTCTCGGCGCTCAGACCGACGCGACGTCGAAGCTCGTGAGGCTCACGAACTGGCGGTAGCGGCGTTCGATGTCGTCGCGCGTGAGCGTCCGGAGGCGCTCGAGGCTGAAGGCCTCGACCGTGAACGAGGCGACCACGCTGCCGTAGACGATCGCTTTCCGCACGGCCGCGGGCGACGTGTCGCCGGTCGCCGCGAGATACCCCATGACCCCGCCCGCGAAGGTGTCGCCGGCCCCGGTCGGATCGAAGACCTCTTCCAGCGGGTACGCGGGCGCCGAGAACACGGTGTCCCCCGAGAAGAAGAGCACCCCGTACTCGCCGCGCTTGATCATGAGGCTCGTCGGGCCGAGGGCCAGGATCTTGCGCGCGGCCCTGATCATGTTGCGCTCGCCCGCGAGCAGTCGCGCCTCCTCGTCGTTGATGATGAGGAGCGGCACGCGCCGGAGCAGCGCCTCGAGCTCGCCCCGGGCGATGTCGATCCAGAGGTTCATCGTGTCGGCACCGACGAGCTTTGGAGCCTTCGCCTGGTCGAGCACCCGGGCCTGGAGCGCCGGGGCGATGTTGGCGAGGAAGACGAACGGCGCGTCGCAGTACGCCGCGGGAAGCGTCGGCATGTAGCCGTCGAAGACGTTCGCCTCGAAGCTCAGCGTGTCGCGGACGTTCATGTCCTCGTGGTAGCGGCCCGTCCAGCGCATGCTGCGCCCGGGCCGCACCTCGAGCCCCGCGAGGTCGATGCCGCGCTGCTCGAACCAGTGAAGCTCGCTCTTCGGGAAGTCGTCGCCGACGACCCCGACGAGCTTCACCGGCGTGAAGAAGCTCGCGGCGACCGCGAAATACGTTGCCGCGCCCCCGAGAACCTCCGTCGCGCGCCCGCTCTGCGTCTCGATCGTGTCGATCGCGACCGATCCGACGACGACCAGCGCGCCGCCCTGGGTCGTGCGGTAGGTTGCCATGGCTTCCGTCACGCTCACTCCTCCTCCGGAACGTAGCGGCCGATGATCGGCGCCAGGTCCCGCTTGACGCGCGCCGGGATGCGGGCGCGATCGGTGATGATGCCGTCCCGGAGCGCGTGGCCGCAGCCGCACCCCGGCGCCGCCGGCAGCAGCGGCACCACGTCATGGACGACGCGCTTCGCGAGCGCCACGTTGTCGTGCATCACCTTCAACACGTCCTCGATCGACACCTCGTGCGCGTCCTGCTTCCAGCAGTCGTAGTCGGTCGCGAGCGCAAGCGTCGCGAAGCAGAGCTCGGCCTCGCGCGCGAGCTTCGCCTCTTGGAGGTTCGTCATGCCGATGATCGACGCGCCCCAGCTGCGGTACAGCTCGGACTCGGCGCGGGTCGAGAACTGCGGCCCTTCCATGCAGACGTACGTGCCGCCGACGTGCACGGTGGCGTCGAGACGCTGGGCGCTCGCAACCAGGCTCTGCGACAGCACGGGGCACACCGGGTCGCCGAACGCGACGTGCGCGACGATGCCGTTCCCGAAGAAGGTGGCCACGCGGTTGAAGGTGCGATCGATGAACTGGTCGGGGACGACGAGATGCCCGGGTGCGATCTCCTCGCGCAGGCTTCCGACGGCGCCGACGGCGATTACGCGCGCGACCCCGAGGTGCTTCAAGGCCCAGAGGTTCGCGCGGAAAGGCAGCTCCGAGGGCAGCAGGCGATGGCCGCGGCCGTGGCGCGGGAGAAAGTAGAGCTCGGTGTCGCCGAGACGGCCGTGCACGATCGCGTCCGACGGCGCGCCGAACGGGGTCTCGACCGTCAGCTCGCGGACGTCGACGAGACCGTCCATCTCGTAGAGCCCGCTGCCGCCGATGATGCCGATCTTCAGTGCCACGAAATTCCTCCCTGCCTCAGCCGCGAATCATCGCGAGCAGCGGTCCGGTCGTGATGGTGAGGGTATCGACGGGATCGAGGACGTCGCCGTCCATCATGAAGCCCGTCGGGGTCGCGAAGCGTATGGTCACCGTGCGTGCCAGGTTGTCGTAGAAATCGGGCTCTTCGAGGGGAAAGCCGCGGTGGAAGCGCACGATCTTGCGAGCCAAGCTGAGCGGTCCGATTGGGCCCGCCAGCAGGTGGAAATGGCGGCGTTTGCGCGCCGCCAAATACATCGGGCGGAACCCGAGCGCAACGTGGGTGATCGTGCCGGCAAGCACGACGGTGAAGGTCCGGAACGGCACCCGCTCGTCGTCGCAATCGACGTCCGCCTCGACGCGCCGGAAGACGCCGCGGACGAGCGAGGTGCCGGCGATGGCCGAGGAAATGAGGCGTACGAGGAGCCGCGTCGCCGTGATCGGCCCCGGCCGCGGCTCGCTGTAGTAGAGGCGGAGGTAGTTCACGACGACGCCGCAGCCGACGACGAACCCGGCGTGGATGTCGTTCACCACCAGCAGATGGCGCTGCACGACGTCGTGCGTGCGCCCGTGGCGGTAGTCGCGGACCACGTGCGCGAGCACGTGCTCGGGTCCGCCGCGCATGCAGCCGATCGAGCGCGCGATGTAGTTCATGGTGCCGGCACGCAGCGGCAGGAAGAGCGGCAGGTCGTCGTCGGGCCAAGCTCGCCGGAGGGCCGAGAGCGTCCGGAACTGGCTGCCGTCGCCGCCGCAGCACGCGACGATGTCGACGCGGCGCTCGGCGAGCTCCGCGGCGACCATCTCCATCGCCGGCAGGTCCGGTGTGACGCGCACGATCCCGGAGTCGCCGACGATGTCCTCGAAGCGACGGGCGCGCTCGGGCCGCCGGCGATTGCTCCCGGCGTTGGGATTGATGACGACGCCGATGCCGCTCAGCGCGCGTGTCCTCGGCGCGCGCCGGCTTCGTTCCGGGCGGTCTCCGCCGCGACGAGCTGCCCGCAGGCGGCGGCGATGTCGGGGCCGCGACTCTCGCGGACGGTCGCGTGCACGCCGGCGTTCCGGAGCGCGTCCTGGAAGCGCGCCACCGTGACGTCGTCGCTTCGTCCGAACGCCGCCCCGGGGAACGGATTGAACGGGATCAGGTTCACCTTGCAGCGGATGCCCGTGAGCGCGCGGGCGAGCGCGCGCGCCTGGCCCGGCGTGTCGTTCACGCCGGCGAGCATCACGTACTCGAAGGTGATGCGCTTCCGGCGCGGCAGCGGCAGTGTCCGGCAGGTCGCGAGCAAGTCCTCCACCGGATACTTCTTCGAGACCGGCATGATCGTGCGGCGCACGTCCTGGTCGATCGCGGTCAAGGAAACCGCGAGGTTCACCTGCGTGTCGGCGAGGAGGCGCTGCATCTCTGGCAGCAAGCCGACGGTGGAGACCGTGATGCGTCGGTGCGAGAAGTCGACGCCCCACGCGGCCGTCAGCGTCTCGATCGCGCCAACGGTGCCCGTGTAGTTGTGGAGCGGCTCGCCCATGCCCATGAAGACCATGTTGGAGATGCGCTCGGGGCCGCCGTGCGTTTGGAGCTCGTCCGCGACCAGCGTGCGCGCGCGTAGGAACTGCCCGACGATCTCGCCGCGCGTCAGGTGACGATCGAGGCCGAGCGTCGCCGTCGCGCAGAAGCCGCAGCCCATGGCGCACCCGACCTGGGTCGACACGCAGAGCGTCAGGCGCTCCTCGTCGGGGATGAGCACGCTCTCGATCGTCTTGCCGTCGGCGAGGCGGAGGAGCAGCTTCCGCGTGCCGTCGGTCGAGTGCGACACCTGCGTCACCTCGGGAAAGCCCATGCGGAACTCCGCGGCGAGCGTCTCGCGGAGCGCGGGCGGAAGGTTCGTCATGGCGGCGAAGTCGCGCGCGCCCTGGCGGTAGAGCCAGGTCGCGATCTGCGCGCCGCGGTACGCGGGAAAGCCCTGCCCCTCGCACCATGCCTCGAGCTCGACGCGCGAGAGGTCGAGGATGCTCCGCTCCGGCGTCACGCCTCGACCGCCGCCGGCAGCGTCACCCGGGTCGACGGAATCGCGAGGAGGCGCTCGGCCTCGCGCACCACCTGCTCCACGCTGATGGCCTGCAGACACTTGTTGTCGGTGCACGGGCTGTGGCGGTGGTTCAGCGCCGAGAGGCACGGGCTACACGCGAGCTGCGCGAACAGGTCGACGTTGTGCTCGCCGAGGGTGCCGTAGAGGACCGGCGTTTCGGGGCCGTACAGGGTGATGCTCTTGATGCGGGTGAGGGTCGCGAAGTGCGCGGGGGCCGCTGTCGTTCGTGACGAGCAGATCGCTTTGGTGGAAGAGCTGCAGCACGTCGGTCAGGGTGCGTGTCCGGCCGACGAAATCGATGCAGCGCGGGTCGCCGACGCGCTCCGTGATCTCGCGCGCCGACTCGGCGGCCTCCGCGATGCCCATCAGCACCACGACCCGGCGCGGGTCGCCGGCGAGGAGGCGCTGGATGAGGGCCACGAAGCGATCGCGCGGCCACGTGCGGATCGGCAGCATGCCGCCGGCGTCGTGGTTCACGACGATGACGCTGTGCTGGGCCGTGAGCGGATAGCAGCGTTGCAACTCGGACTGCACGTACGCGAAGGCGTCGGGCTCGAGCGGGACCCGGACCGGCGTCGGCTGGACCGGGATCACGCGCTTCGGGGTCGGGATCTCGTCGGGGGCCTCCAGCGCCTCCACCAGCGCCAGGAAGTTCTGCGACATGTGGACGTACGAGTTGTAGTTCACGCGGTGCGTGAGGTGCTCGCCGCGGTAGAGGCCCTCACCGCGGTAGTTGTGGAACCCGACGCGGGTGGTCGCGCCGGAGAGCAGGCTCAGGAGCGACGAGATGCGCGAGAAGAGCTCGAGGTCGATGACGGTGTCGATGCCCTCGCGCCGACAGAACGCCATGAACCGCCAGACGTCGGTCGCCATGTGGGCGAGCGAGTCGTCGCGGATGGTGAAGATGCACTCCTCGCGGAAGAGGCCGAGGAGTCGGAGGCTCGCGGAGTTCTTCTTGAAGATGCAGAAGCAGTGCTCGGCCTCGCGGTAGCGTTCCTGCACCCGGCGGATCATCGCGGACGCGATGATCGTGCTGCCCATCTCGGAGAGCTCGATGAAGAGGATCTTTCTCTGCGGGCCCGCCGGGCCCGGGCCTCGGAGCCATCCGGCGGCGCGGACGGCGAGGGTCAACAGGAAGCACAGCGGGATGCCTACGAAGTAGTCCACCCGCCGCATCGTCGAGAGCCGCATAGCCGGGGCAGCATAGCGAAACCTCGCCCCACCGGACAGTCCGCGAGCCGCGCTTGGCGGGCGCATGGCACAACGGCACGCGGCGGTTGACTCTCCGCCCGGCAACGCGTCTAGTGCGCGCCCGAATGGACCCCGTCACCCCCGATCCCCCCGCTCCGGCACGCGCCGCAGTCCCGCGGGGACGGCAGATACGCATCGTCCTTCTCGTGGCGGTCGTGGTGTTCGTGCTCGTTCGCCTTGCGCTGTTGCGCCTGGCCAACTACCCCTACCCGCTCGATCTCTCCGCGGCGTGGACCGGCGCCGCGACGATCGCCGGCAAGACCGTTCCCGCCCTGCTGATCGTCTGGAGCGTGCTCGCCGTCGCGATCACGGCCGTCGGCGGGTGGTTGCGGCGTCGCTGTCCCGATCTTCTCGCCTCGGAGGCGGGGCTCGGCGCGGTGGTCGTCTTGTGGGCGATGACCGACGTCGTCTTGCTCGTGCTCGGGCCGACCGGCTGGTACCAGCCGAACGTGCTGCGCGTCGTGCTTGCGCTGGTGGTGCTGACGGCGTTCCGATTGCAGCGCGGCCGGGAGGCAGTCACGCCGAGGCGTCATCGGCCGTGGCCGCCGGGGGCATGGGTCGCCGTGCTCGCGACCGCGCTCGCGATCGTACCGCTGGTGTTGATGCAGGTCGGCTCCCCGGTGTCGCCGTTCATGGACATCCTGGCGCTGATTGCGTCGGTGCAGAAGATCGTCACCTTCAAGCTCTACGATCCCTTCGCGAACGATGCCTCCGGGATCATCGCGCTCGGGCGCGGCTCGGTCGGATACGATGCTCCCCTCTCCTTCCTTTCGCTGGTTGCGGGCTTGCCGGCTCACCTGGGCATCACCGCCCTCATCGTGCCTGCCGCGCTCCTGCAGATCACTGCGCTCTACCTGCTCGGACGCCGGGTGCACGGCAGCATGGCAGGGGGCCTCGCGACGTTGTTTCTCCTGCAGACCTTCGTATGGCGGCGGACGACGGACATCCGCGGCACCGCCCTCACCTTTGCGCTCGTCGCGACGGGGCTGGCACTGCTCGCGGGACGCCGCAACGGCACACGGATCGCGCTCGGCGGGCTCACACTCGGTACGGCCGTGACCGTGAACCCGCTGATCGGCGCGGTCGGGATGCTGGTCGCGTCGGTACAAGCAGTCGTCGCCTGGCTCGATCGCGGGGTCCCGATCGTAGTGTCGGTCGCCGCGTTGGCGGGCGCGACGGTCTTCGCGCTGCCCCAGGTCATGATCGGGCTCAGTCGGCCCGTGCCCATCTGGCTCCTGCCGATCGGGGCCCTCGCGGGACTCGTCGTGCTGGCGGGGGCCGCCTGGCTGGCCGAGCGACGCTGGCGACCGTGGCAGGCCCGACCGTACGCGCGCCTCGTCGCCATCCTCGGTCTCACGATCTCCGCACTCTGGGTGCATGCGCGCCACCGCTTCGAGTTCATGGACGACGAGTGGTTCGGCTATGCGAGTCTGGCGTTGCTCTCGACCCTCGGTCTCGCCGCCAGCGCTGCGGGCGTGTGGCGCCGGCCCGGGCGCCGAGTCGGTGCGGCAATTCCTGCACTCGCGCTCGCGGTCGGCATGCTCGTGTACGCGGTCGGGAGCCCCTACCGCTTCAACAGCACCATCGACGCGCGCTCACTCGCCTCGGAGGTCGTGACCAAGATGGCCTCCTATTGGTCGCCGTATTGGCTCGCGCTCGCCGCCGGGGTGGGATTTGCCTGGCTTGGGCGCGGCCGCGGGCGCGTGCCGACCGTTCTGCTCGTCCTCGCGCTCGTGATCTACCCCCTCCGCTACGTGCCGGAGCCGCTCGACTACGACGGTTCGCAGCTCTCGGTCGCGGAGACGTGGGGGTTTCACCTCAGCTATGCGGCGCGCGGATATCACTCGGGTCTGCCCGATCGCCGCTGGGTGGTGGATGATCGTTGGCGCGCGGTCGGTGACGCGCTCTTCGCCGAGGTGGCGGCGGGCCGGATCGCCTACGACACCCACGTCGTCCTGATCACCCCCGGGGTGAACAACGTCGAGGGCGCGCTGTACACCGGCGTTTCGATGGACCCGTTCAGCCCGCAATGGAGCGCCGACAACATCTGGCTCGTCGGGACCCGCGTTCGCAAGATGCAGGACCTTCCGGCGGCACTCGCGGCTGGGCCGCCCTACGTTCTGGTTGCGAACTTCGATGGCGCCGGGCACGAGCCCGACGCCGAGCGCTACGAGCCGCTCGTCGTTCGGCCGGGCGTGCAGCTCTATCGCCGACGGGATCTTCTCGGCGGAGCGTCGTAGGGCCGAAGCCGCGGCGTGCCCGGTCCTCGGGCCGCGCGCGGATCACTGTTGCGGGCGATAGCGGACGGCAAAGACCGCGCACGACAGTTGCCGCGCCACCGGCATGCGCTCGAGCGCCGGCTCGATCGCCTTCAAGCCGGTCGCCATCCAGTCGGGGCAGAAGAACGGCACCAGACCTGCGTACTGCTCACGCTCGACCGTACCGCCGAGGTCGCGGATCCACCGCCGCAGCAGCGACGGCGCGTAGGACTTCTCGCCGTGCTCCCGGTGGTAGCGCGAGAAGCGCTCGATGAGCTTGAGGGTCGGATTGTAGCCGTTGGGCTCGATGAGGAAGACGTGCCGGGCGAGCGTGCCGATCCGGGCGAGCGCGCGGCGGGCGTCGTCGAGGTGGTGCAGGAGGCCGCGGACGACGGCCACGTCGAAGCTCGCGGGCTCGTACGGCAGGTCGTAGACGCTGCATGCATCGAACCGCAGGCCGGGCCGTCCGAACGTCCGGTTGGCGCGCTCGACGGCCTCGCCCGAGGCGTCGACCCCGACCATCGCGGCGGGCTGACACGTCTCGAAGAGCTCCGCCGAGTACGTGCCGTCGCCGCAGCCGACGTCGATGACGCGCTTCCCACGGAGGTCGACCATCTCGCGGGTGATGTCCGTGAGGCGCCGGTTCGCGAGGACGCTGCTCTTCTTGGCGTTGGTCGTGTAGAGGTACCCCTCGTTCGCGCGCACGTCGGCGTCGAACTGCGAGACGTTGCGCTCGATCATGCGATCGGGCCCTGTTGCGGCGGCGCCGCGCGCTCGCGCTTCCGCGGGTCGTTCAGCACCGACGACACGAGGAAGTGCGGTCGGCTCTTCACCTCTTCCAGCACGCGCCCGACGTAGTCGCCGATCACCGCGAGGCAGAGAAACTGGAGGCTCCCCATGAGGAGCACAATCGTGAGGAGCGTCATGAAGCCCGTCGGGGCGCCCGCGAACAAGTAGACGACCGCGTACAACAGCAGCATCGCGCCCGTCAGCGCCGACACCCCGAGGGCCAGGTAGAAGATGATCTCGAGGGGCACGAACGAGAACGAGAAAATGCCCTTCCGCGCCCACGCGATGTTCTTCCGGAGGCTGTTGGTGGTGACCCCGAACATGCGCTCGGGCCGCTCGTACGGCACGCCGATCTGCTTGAAGCCGACCCACGCGCGGAGTCCGCGCAGGAACCGGTCGCGCTCGTCGAGCGAGTTCACGGCGTCGATGACGCGTCGGTCCATGAGCGAGAAGTCGCCGGCGTCGCGCGGGACCTCGATGTAGCTGAGCGCGTGAAACACCCGGTAGAACGCCTTGTACGCGACCTGGAGGAAGCGCGTCGCCTCGCGTTTCACGCGCACCCCGTAGACGACGTCGTAGCCGTCGCGCCATTTCGAGAGGAATTGCGGGATCAGCTCCGGCGGGTCTTGCAGGTCCCCGTCCATCAGCACGACCATGTCGCCGGTGCAGAGCTGCATGCCGCTCGTGAACGCCGCCTGCGAGCCGAAATTGCGCGTGTGGGTGACCGCGACGACGCGTGCATCCTTGCTGGCGAGGTCGGCGAGGACCGGCGCCGAGTCGTCGGGGCTGCCGTCGTTGACGAAGACGAGCTCGAGGTCGACCCCTTCCGGCTCGAGCGCGCGGACGAGCCGCTCGTACATGTGGGGAATGGCGCGCCCGTCCTTGTAGCAGGCGATCACGACGGACAGCTTCGGATGCGCCGGCCGCGCCGCCGGCACGCCGTCCGTCATTGGCGCACGCCGTCCGCGGCGACGCGGGCGAGCGCGTCGGCGATCGCCGGCGCGTCGAGCCCGCTCGCCTCGCGATGGAACTCCTGGTCCCCGCACGTGTGCGAGAAGCGGTCGGGAGCGGCGAACCGCCGGAAGCGGACGCCGGCGCCGCGCTCGGCGAGGTGCTCGGCGACGGCGGCACCGAAGCCCCCGATCAGGCTGTGCTCCTCGAGGGTCGCGAGTACTGCGCCCGCTGCGACCGCCGCGTCGATCGTCGCGGTGTCGAGCGGCTTCACCGTCGGCATGCTGACCACTCGACACGAAAGGCCGCGCGGTGCGAGCAGGTCGGCGACCTTCACCGCCGTCGCCAGCATGTTCCCGGTCGCGAGCAACGCGACGTCGCGTCCCTCGCGCAGCGTCAGACTCTGTCCGATTGCGAGCGTCACCGGGCCGGGATGGACGTTCGGCTCGCCGGCGCGGCCGAGCCGCAGGTACGCAGGCCCGTCGTGGTGCGCGAGAGCGTGGACCGCGGCGACCGTCTCGGCCGGGTCGCCCGGGCAGACGATCGTCATGTTGGGCAGCGCCCGCATGACCGCGAT
The DNA here is from genome assembly GCA_031400185.1 of Polyangiaceae bacterium. Taxonomy (GTDB): domain Bacteria; phylum Desulfobacterota; class Binatia; order UTPRO1; family UTPRO1; genus UTPRO1. The sequence continues at coordinate 500 of JANNPN010000077.1, read as the reverse complement.
GTCCTCGAGCGCGTGGTGCGTCGGCCCGTTCGGCCCGTAGCTATACCCGCCGCCGACCCCGACCACGGTGACGTTGGCCTCGTGGTAGCAGATGTCGTTCCGGATCTGCTCGTAGCAGCGGAGAGTCGCGAAGGGCACGATCGAGTAGATGAAGGGCTTCTTCCCCTCGAGCGCCATGCCGGCCGCGACGCCCGCCATCGTCGCCTCGGCGACCCCGACGTTCATGAAGCGCCCGGGGTAGCGGGCGGCGAAGTCGTCGAAGAGCTTGTACCCGAGGTCGCCGGTGAGGAAGACGATGCGGTCGTCGGTCGCGGCGGCCTCGGTGAGCGCCCGGATGAAGGCGTTCCTCATGACGACGCGATCTCGGCGAGCGCGCGCTCGAGGTCGGCGTCGTTTGGCGGCCGGTAGTGCCACTCGAGGTCGTCCTCCATGAACGACACGCCCTTCCCCTTGACGGCGCTGGCACCCCTCGCCGACAAATGGCGCGCGTTCGGCTGGGG
>JANNPN010000327.1:0-11948 GCA_031400185.1 Polyangiaceae bacterium | reverse complement strand
GTCGGGGAGTGCTCCGGGGAGCCGCAGCTCGCGTGTGCGCAACACAGAGAGGCACCGGCGGGCAGTACGCGCTTGGGTGGACGAAACCCGGCGACCGTAGGAGCACTCCCTGACCCACCCGCCGGCGACACCGACGCTTTGGGATCATCGAACGGAGACCCGCAGCCGCGCGCCGACTGGAAGTTGGTCATGGTGCCGGTGACCCGCTAAGCGACTCCGGATGGGGAAGCGGGAACGGTCGCGCCGACTGGCATTGCGCGCGCACGTGCGCGACCTCGAGCGGCTCGCACGCCTCGTGCCGGGCGGCACGGCGGAGCGTCCCCTCGACGTCGACACGCCGCCGCTCGTGGACGTGATCGCGGCGGCGATGCCCTGTCCGCTCTGCGAGAGCAGCCTCAGGCTCGACGAGCACACCGCCGACACGATCGACGGCGTCCGCCTGCGTGTCGCGCACGTGACGTGCACGGTCTGCGGCGTCGCGCGGCGCATCTACTTCAAGCTGCGGGAGCCGCTCGTCAGCTGAGCGGCGAGGGACGGCCGACGCCGGCCGCTCCGGGCCACGTCGCGAGGCGGCGCGCGGTCGTGAAGCTCGCCCACGCGCACAGGGAGAGGAGTGGCGCGTCGTCCTCGTGCGGACGGCGCAGGGCCGCGATCGCCGCGTCGTCGATGCGAGACGGCGCGAACGCAGTGAGGAGCGCGATGCGTGCCGTCGGTCGATGCGCCTCGACGAGCGGCGCAACGGCATCGTCGAGCCAGGCGCCGCCGAGCGGCATCTCCTGGCCGCCCCACACATCCACCCGCGCCTGCACGAGCGCGCGCACGGCGGCCGGGACGACCGCCACGCCCGCCGCGTCGAACGCCGCCGCCGCCCGCGCGAAGGCACTCGTGAGCGTCGGCGCGCCCGCGGTCCACGCGAGGTCGGCAGGCCGCGGCGCGTCGGGCAGGAAACGCAGCGCGTCGCCGGGAACGAGCGGGCGTTCGAGCTGGCCGCGCAGCACGGGGCCGATCAGGCGCCGCGTCCACGCTTTCACGCGCGGGTTCCCGAACGGCAGCGGCGACGGCGCCAGGAACACGGCCGCCATGCGATTGATGTAGTGGAAGCAGCACGCGATCGCGGTCAGCTCCGGCGCTTCCGCGGCGGTGAACGGCGGCGTCAGGAGCCGTGGGTCCTCGCGCGTGCGCGTCGCGGCGCCCCACGCGAGGAGCGCGCCGAGCTCGTCGCCCGCCGCGATCGCCGTGGACGACGCGAGCGCGTCGGCGGCGGCGCCGTCCCCGAGCGCATGCATCGCCGCGCTGTGGGCGTCGACGCAGTAGCTGCAGGCATTCGCCCGCGAGACGGCCGTCGCGACGGCCTCCTTCCGGCGCCGGTCGACGTGGGTCGTCACCAGCGACTCGCGGAGCATCATCCAGCAGGCGGCGAGCAGCGGCGGCGCTCCGGCGTGGAGCGCGAAGGGCGGAACGAATGCGCCGAAGTCACGCTCGATCTGGTCGGCGATCGCTCGTGTGATCGGGTCGGCGGCGGCGCGCGCGATTGGCCGGACGCGGCGGATCTGCCGCGCCATCGAAGCCTCGATCCGCGCCCACATGGCGGCCGGGCAGGAGAGGCCGCGCTACTCGGCGGCCGGGACCGGCTCGTCGTCGTACGGCGCCGCGAGCGTCCCGGCGTCGCCGTTCGCGGGTGCGGCGGCGGTCAGACGCGAGCTCGCCTCGACGAGCGCAAGGGCGAAGGCTTCGATCGAGCTCAGCGGCTGGTTCGCATGCACGGGGTTCATGTTGATGTCGCGCGCGACCAAGTCAACCGTGTGCGACCTTGCATGCGCATCTTCACTCGGGCGCGGGTGCTCGGTAGGGAGTGCCGCGGAGGTCGGCCAATGGTCATGATGCGCTGGGTCATGCGTCTCGTCGCGTTCTTGGTGGTGCTGGTGGCACTCGTATTCGGAGGGGCCCGCCTGCACGACGGTCCGCTCGGCCCGATCCCCGGGGGGCCCCTGGTCGCGGGCGATCTCGTGACCGAGCCCGTCGGCGATTGGTCGTTCGCGAAAGACGTCGTCGAGGTCGAGCTGCAGCTCGCCGCGCAGTCGAAGTCGCGAACGACCTGGGTCCTGGTGCACGAGGGGAAGGCGTACATTCCGGCCGCGACCGCGTTTCCGCCTGGCAAGACGTGGTACCGCACCGCGCTCGAAGACGGCCGCGCGACGCTGCGGATCGCGGGGAAACGCCATCCCGTGACGCTCGCCAAAGTGGACGACGCCGCGCTGGTGACGGCCGTCCGCGCCGTCGCCGCGCAGAAGTACCCGGCACGGCCGGGCGGCGACGTCTGGCTCTTCGCGGTGACGTCGCGCACCGCGGACGGCGCCTGAGGGGGAGGTCCCCCTATGCGCCGGCTCGCGGCCAGGCGACGCGTCCGGCCGCGATCTCCCCGTAGAACCACTCGTGAAAGCCGCGCGCGAGCATCCACTCGATGCGATCGCCGCGCCAGACGATGCGCGTGGGCCGTTGCAGATTCGGCCCGAGGTCGCGGAGGAACGCCTGCGTGCGCTCGAGGTCGGCCCGGCACCCGTCGAGCTGGCGGAGCCGCTTGTACCAGGCGAGTAGGCGCGGATGGGTCGCGCCGTCGAAGGCGATGTCGAGGAACTTGACCGCGGTGAGGTGTGGGAAGAGCGCGAGGTCCGCGATCGAGAGGGCGCCGCAGAGGAAGTCGCCGCCGGCGAGCGCGCGCTCGAGATCGGCGTAGATCGGCGCCAGGTCCTCGCGCGCCGCTTCGAGCAGGCCGGGCGGACGCGTGCCCTGGGGGAACCCGAAGCCGCCGTTCGAGACGTCGTGGGTGATCGCGTCGAAGAGCGTGTCGGCGAGGCGCTCCCACGCAAGCGCCGCCGCCCGCGTCTTCGGGTCGGCGGGATAGACCGGCCGCTCGGGATGGCGCTGCTCCAGATAAGCGACGATCTGCGGCGAGTTGACGATCGTCAGGTCGCCGTCGACGAGCACCGGGACCTCGACGCGCGGGTTCGCGGCGGCGAGACGGGCGTGTCCCGCCGAGGCTAGACCGTCGACCGCCTCGAACGGGACGCGCTTGTGCTCGAGGACCAGGCGCACTTTGCGCGCGAACGGGCTGAACGCGTTGTCGTAGAGGGTGATCATGACGCCGCAGTAGCCGAGGCGCGGAGGTGCGTCCATGCGGTCGCTCGGGTTGACACACGAGTGCGGCGCGAAAGGGAGCGCATGAGACTCCGCCGTCTCCGACGATGCACGCTGGGACGGCTTCGTGCCGCGCCCCGGTGACGTTCAAGGGCGCCCTCCAGACCTTCGTCTTCAAGGGCATGAACGGCCGCTGGCGCGACGTGCTGACCGCCGACGAGCTCGCCGCGTACGACCGGCGCGTCGCCGCCCTGCCGCCCGAGTGCGCAGCCTGGCTGGAGCACGGCCGCCTCGCGCGGCGCGCCTGAATCGGCCGTTGCCGATGACGCAGCCGATCGCCGCGCGGCCGGCAAGCATCGGGGCGTGGTCGCGGCCGTTCGGCGCGTGGCGGACGTCGCAGGCGTAGACGACGCGTCACGGCCCGCCGCGCGTCACTTCGCGTCGCGGTCGATCGCAACCACCGCGAGCCCGCCTTCGGCGTGGCGGGCGCGCAGTACCTTCTTGTCGAACTTCCCGACGCTCGTCTTCGGCACCTCCAGGATGAACGCGAAGCGCTCGGGGAGCCACCAGCGCGCGACCCGGGTCGCGAGAAACGCGTGGAGCTCGGCGGGCGTCGTCGTTTTCCCGGGGCGGAGCACGACGCAGGCGAGCGGCCGCTCGTCCCAGCGCGGGTCGGGGACGCCGATGACGGCGGCTTCGACGACGTCGGGATGCGCCATGATCTCGTTCTCGAGCTCGACCGACGAGATCCACTCGCCGCCCGACTTGATCACGTCCTTGGCACGGTCGGTGATCTGGATGAAGCCCTTCGCGTCGACGGTGCCGACGTCGCCGGTGCGGAGCCAACCGTCACGAAACTTGTCCGGCGCGGGATCCCGATAGTAGGCGCCGGTGATCCACGGGCCGCGCACCTCGATCTCGCCCGCGGTCGTGCCGTCCCACGCGATCGGCGTGCCGGCGTCATCGACGATGCGGAGGTCGACCCCGGCGCAGATGCGCCCGGTCTTCACGCGCCACGTCATCTCGTCGTCGGCGGTCGCGCACTTCGGCGGCAGCGCGATCGACGCGAACGGACTCGTCTCGGTCATGCCCCAGGCTTGGATGATGCGGACGCCGTAGCGGTCCTGGAACCGCTCCATCAGCATGCGCGGCACCGCCGAGCCGCCGCACACGACGAGACGGAGCGACGAGAGGTCGAGCTGCGTCTCCTCGCCGTGGCGGAGCATGTCGTTCCAGATCGTCGGGACGGCGGCCGCGATCGTCGGCTTCTCGCTGCCGATGAGGCGCGCGAGCGGCGCCGCCTGCAGATGGCGGCCGGGCAGGACGAGGTCGGCACCGACCTGCCACGCCGCGTAGGGCAAGCCCCACGCGTTCGCGTGGAACATCGGGACGATGAGCAGCACGCCGTCGCGGTCGTTCAGCGCATAGGCGGCCCCGCTCGTGACCGCGAGCGAGTGCAGCCACGTCGAGCGGTGGCTGTAGACGACGCCCTTCGGATTGCCGGTGGTGCCGCTCGTGTAGCACATCGCGGCGGCGCTCTTCTCGTCGATCGTCGGCCAGGCGTAGCCGGGCTGCTCGGCGGCCAGCAGCTCGTCATAGCGGAGCACGTCGGGTCCCAAGGCGCTCGCGTCGCCGTCGCCGACCACGATGACGTGCTGCACCGTCTTCAGCTCCGCGCGCACCTTGGCGAGCTGCGGGACGAGCGAGTCCTCGACGATCACCACGCGATCCTCGGCGTGGTTCGCGATGTAGACGATTTGTTCGGGGAAGAGTCGGATGTTGAGCGTGTGCAGCACGGCGCCCATGCAGGGCACCGCGAAGTAGGCCTCCAGGTGCTCTTGGGTATTCCAGCTGAAGGTCGCGACGCGGTCGGTCGACTTCACGCCGAGGCGCGTGAGCGCGGCCGCGAGGCGTTCGGCGCGCTCGGCGACGGTCGCGAACGTGGCCCGGCGCGTGCGTGCGTCCTCGAGCGTCGCGACCGTGCTCTCGGAATGGACGGTGCGCCCATACGCGAAGAGGTCCGTGATCGTGAGGGGATGATCCTGCATCGTGGAGAGCATGGCGCGTGTCCTACCGAACCCCGAGCTTGACTCGCAACCCCGCTCGCGCCACACGCAGCGCATGCCGAACGACGCACCGGGCATGCCGAACGACGCGCCGTCCGTGGCCGTGATCACCGGTGGTGCGGGCGGGATCGGCCGCGCGCTTGCGCTCCGGCTCGCGCGCGACGGCTTCGCGATCGGCGTGCTCGATCGGGACCGCGCCGGCGCCGACGCCACCAGCGAGGCCGTCACGCAGGCCGGCGGGCGCGCGTCGGCCGTCACGGCCGACGTGACCGACCAGGCGCAAGTGCAGCGCGCGTTTCACGAGCTGAAAGCCCGCCTCGGCCCGACCCGCGTGCTCGTCAACAACGTGGGATGGGACGTCTTCGGCATGTTCAAGGACGGCGACGCGGCCACCTGGAGCCGCATCATCGACGTCAACTACCGCGGCATGCTGCTCTGCACGCACGCTGCGCTCGACGACGTGCGGGCCGCCGGCAACCAGGGCCGCATCATCAGCATCGGCTCCGACGCCGCGCGGGTCGGGAGCTTCGGCGAGGCGGTCTACTCGGGCTGCAAGGCTGCGATCATCGGCTTTTCGAAGGCGCTCGCACGCGAGCTCGCCCGCGACCTGGTGCCGGTGAACGTGGTGTGCCCGGGCCCGATCGACACCGCGCTCTTGAAGGCCGTCGGCGCGAGCGAGCAGGGCGCCAAGATCGTCGCGGGCATGAGCAAGGCGATCCCGTTTCGCCGGCTCGGCACGCCCGAGGAGATCGCCGCCGCGGTCGCGTTCTTCGCGTCGCCGGCAGCGGGGTTCATCACGGGGCAGGTGCTGAGCGTGAGCGGCGGGCTCACAATGGCTGGGTAGCGCTCGCGACGACGCCTCATGAATGCCGTACCGTCGCGTCGTGGTGGGGGTGGGGCGACGCTCCGCCGGCCAACGTCTCGCACGCCCGTCCTTCGATCTCGGCCCCGTGCGCTTGGGCGCTCCGCGCCCAATGCTCCGATGGCCCTCGGGCCCCAAAGTAAATTCGGGGCCCGAGACACCTCCAGTGTTCGCAGGGCAAGCTGTGCTCGCCAAAGGGTAGTGCCTCAGTAACTGAGGCATCACCTCTCTCTCGCAGTGCGCTAGGTGGCGGAATGGGAGCCGGCGAGCGCACCTCCCCAGCGTCATGCGACCGACGTCACGATCGCGTGGATTCGGTCGAGTGGCCTTCGCGAAGGCGGCGGTCTCACTCCGGAAACGGCACCGTCCCCGCGCAGTAGACGCTGCCGTTCCGTCCGTCCTGCAGCGTCTCGATCGCGTCGCGCAGCGCACCGGCACCCACGAGCGTGCACGCCGCGCACTTCTTGGCGCCGGCGACCGCCTTGTCGTACTTCGCCGCCGCCGCGTCCTCGCACGCCTGGACCGCGAAGGGCTTGCCCTTGAAGGCCGTGCTCGCCGCCTTGGTGTGGCACTTCACGACGGCGCTGCCGAGCTTGGTGCCGGCGCCCGTGAGCTTCGCGGCACACGCGAGCGCGTCCTTGTCGGGGGGGACGAACCCGGTGAGACCGCCGCCGAGCGCCGCCGCGCCGGCGCAGTAGAGGTCGCCGTTTCTGGCGTCTGCGAACGTATGGATCGCGGTGCGGAGCGCCGCCGCGTTCGCGCCGACGCAGGCGGGACACTTCTTGATGCCGGCCATCTTCTCGTCGTAGCCGGTCGCCGCCTTCGCTTCGCAGGCCGCGAGATCGAATGCCTTCGCCTTGAACGTCGCCGCGATCGACTTCACGTGGCACTTGGCGATCGCCGACGCGAGCTTCGCCGCGGTCGCCGCGGCCTTGCCGGCGCACGCGAGCGTGGCCTTGTCGGGCGGAATGACGCCGCTTTCCTCGCCGCCGAGCGTGCGCGCCTCGCTGGAGTAGATCCCCGACGTCGGCGCCGGGTTGTCCGCCCGCCCCTCGACCGTCCACAGCACCCGGCCCGCCGCCTTGATGAGCGCCCAGTCCGCCGGTGACGGCGTGTAAGACGCGGTCTGGGCGGTCGAGCCGTTGGTGACGATCTCCGGCGAGGTGAAGACGAGCGTCGTGAAACCGCCGGTGAAGAACTTCACGTTGAAACGGTTCAGTAGGTAGCTCGGGCCGTACGACGCGATCGGGTTCGGGCTGCCACCGGCTCCTTGCGTATTCCAGGTGAACGTCGGCGGCGGCGTCGTCTCCTCGACGGGGGTGAAGTCGGCGGGTGCGGTCGCGACCGGCGAGATCGCGTGGTCGCCGAGCGCCGCGCCGGCGCGGATCTGCTGTGCGATCAGGTCGGCGGCGCTCGTCGCCGGCAGCTGTGGCAGCAGCAGGTTCCAGTACTGCGAGAGCGTGACCGGCTTCGCGGGGTGGAGCGACACGCGCAGGACGAGATCGGTGCCGAGCGAGATGGCGTCCGACTCGTCGTTCGTGCCGTCGGAGAGGTCCCAGAGCGCGCGTTGCACGGAGAGCTCGTTGTCCTCCCCGCGGCCGCGGCGCAGATCGGTGTTGTCGTCGAGGTCCACGCCGAAGTCGTTCGCCGTGTCGTCGTACCGCGTGTCGCCGGCGGTCGGCGCGCCGAACGACGCGGCGTTGACGGCGAGCTGGAGGTTCGTCCCGAAGAAGGTCGGCCAGCCCTCGCCCCACGCGAGACGCGTGCCCTCGTCCTTCGTGAGCGGCGGATTGCGCGGAAGGGTGCACACGCCGTTGCTCGACAGGGCGCAATTGTTGCCGGTGTTGTTGCCGGTGATGAAGTGTTGGCCGCCGATGCCGACCAGCGTGCCGTTCAGGAACTGCACGTAGTGGCCGAACTCGTGGAGAAGGACGTCCCAGTCGAATCCGAAGTTCTGGCCGATGTTCAGGTGGATGTCGCCGGTCGACGAGAAGAACGCCCCGTTGGCGCTCGCGCCGGGAAAGTCGACGAAGTCGAGCGGATTCCCGAGCGGGTCGTTGCCGAAGCCGGCGGCGCTCTGGCTTCGCAGATAGTCGAAGCCGACGTTCAGCACGTCGAAGATCGAGAACGCGCGCTGCGAGGTCGGAAACTCGGGACCGGCGACGAGGTTCACGGTCGTGGTCGCGGCGCCGACCGTCACGATCCCGCTCCTCCAGAGATAGACCGAGCTCCGCTGGTTCGCCGGCCCGACGGCGGCGACCACCGTGCCGCTCACGCTCCGGAACGTGAAGACCTCGACGGTCAACTCGACGGCGCTCCCGTCCTGGCGCATGCCGGGCACGCTCGCTTCGTAGTTGCCGTTCGCGTCGGTCGCGGCGAAGGGTCCGACGACCACGTTGCCGCCGGGCGCGTGGTCGACGAACTGCACGAACGCGTTCGGGATCGGACGATACGGACCCGCGGCGGTCGTCCCGTCGCGCAGCACGTACGTGCAGTTGCCGCGGACGGTGGTGGTGGCGACGAGTCCCCGCGCGCCACCCGAGCGTCCGCCTCGCGAGGCGGGCGCCGGGCTCGCGGTTCCCGGCTCGCCGAGCAGGAGCGCCGCGTTCGCCGCGTCGACCTCCGCTTGCGTGACGGCGCCGCGCGCGAAGCGCTCGGCGAGGTCGTCGCGCACGAGGTCCTGGACGCTCGAGCGGCCGATCCGCGGCTCGCCGCCGTCGGTGAGGATGAAGACGCTGTCCGCGCGTCCCCAGAGCTTGTTGCCGTCGGCGTCGTACGCGCTGGCGAGCGCCGCCACCTCGACCCCGCCGCGCGCGGCGACGACGTCCACGACGGCGCCGAGCGCGGTCGCGAGCGCGGGACGGTCGAACGTCACGCGGTCCGGCGTGATCGTCGCCGTGCCGCCGCGCGCCTCGAAGCGGACGACGACCCGGGTGACCTCGTCGTTCGGCGGCACGTCGGGAAGCGAGAGGCTCAGCCGACCGTCGAACGCGTACCCGCCGGCGCGGGCACCTTTCGCCGCGACGTCGAGCGCGAGATCGACGGGGGGCTCGACGTTGGCGTGCGTCGCCGTCGCGATGAGCAACGCCGCGACGAGCAAGACGAGCGAGACGAGCGGTCGGCAGGGGACGGAGGGGAAGGGGAGGCGCATGCGCATGAGCGTGCCGAGCAGGAGCGGGAGTGGGCCGCCAGGCTGCGACGCGGCGCCCGCACTGTCAACAGCAAAACCGTGCGTGCCCCGCGCGAAGCCGCACGCGGAACGGGTCGGTGACGTCGCATCCGGCATGGAGGACGCGTTCGAGCCCCGGTGTTCCATGCTCTGCCGGCCGCCGATACTGTCGCGCGCGAGCATGAGGACGATCGGTCTCATCGGCGGCATGAGCTCGGAATCCTCAGCCGAGTACTACCGGCTCATCAACCAGGCGAGTAAGCGCCGGCTCGGCGGCCACCACAACGTACCGAGCCTGATGCTGACGGTGAACTTCGGCGAGATCGAGGCGCCCCAGCATCGCGGCGCCTGGGGCGCGCTCGGCGAACAGATGGCGTGTGCGGCATCGCGGCTCGAGGCGGGCGGCGCCGAGTGCATCGTGCTCTGCACCAACACGATGCACCGGGTCGCCGCGGCGATCGAGGACGCCGTCGGCATCCCGCTCCTGCACATCGCGGACGCCACGGGCGCTGCCGTCACGACCGCCGGTCTGTCGCGCCTCGCGCTTCTCGGCACACGCTTCACGATGGAGGAGGACTTCTACCGCCGTCGGCTGGAGGAACGGTACGGCGTCGCGGTGCTCGTGCCGTCAGAGCCGGACCGGAAGATCGTCCACCAGGTCATCTACGAAGAGCTCTGTCACGGGCGGGTACGGGACGCGTCCCGCGACGAGTATCGCCGCATCATCGATGGCCTCGCCGCGGAGGGCGCGGAAGGCGTGATCCTCGGCTGCACCGAGATCACCCTCCTGATCGAGTCACGGCATTCGGCGCTCCCGGTCTTCGATACGACGCGTCTGCACGCAGAAGCCGCCGTCGACTGGGCCTTGAGCGCAGGTTGCTGAAAAAGGGTCATCTGCGTCGTTGCTCGGTCGACTCACTTGTGCGGCGTAGCTCCGCTACGCCTCCGCGTTCGCTCCCTCGCGCCTAGCAGCTGACCCTTTTTGAGCAACCTGCGTGCTGCTGGTCGCGCGTGGTGAGCCCACTCGCTGCGCTCGCGCGCTTCATCTCAAACAGGACACTGCGCAAAGAAGAGATGGATGGGCGGGAGCGAAGCGACCGTCCCACCATGCGCACGTGGCAGCCCCGGCAGTATCGGCGCCGGCACGTCCTAACCTTCAAATTTGCGGGTCTGGAGGGGCGTCAGGAGTTAATGGCTCGCTTTCCCGGGGTTTCTATCGATGCGTGTCGCTATCTTTCTCTTGTCTCTGTGTCTTAGCGCGTGTGGAAAGTCTTATCCACCAGCCCCTCTTAAAGCTTCGACGCAGGACTATCGCTACCTCATTGGGCCGCTTGAAACCATCAACATCATCGTGTGGCGTCATCCCGAGCTTTCGATGAGTGTTTCAGTTCGGCCAGATGGAAAAGTAACGACTCCACTCGTCGAGGACCTTGTCGCTATTGGAAAAGATCCGACGACGCTTGCTCGAGAAATCGAAACGGTTTTGTCCAAGTTTGTTCGGGATCCGACCGTTACTGTCGTTGTCACCTCGTTCAATGGCCCATACAGCGAGCAGATTAGGGTCGTAGGCGAAGCGACTCGTCCTCAAGTGTTGGCGTACCGGCAGAATATGACCTTGTTGGACGTGATGATCGCGGTAGGTGGATTGACCGATTTTGCTGATGGCAATTCAGCAAGGATTCAGCGCGCCGCCGAAGGAAACAAGGTCTACAGCGTCCGACTGAAAGACCTCGTCAAACGCGGCGACGTTTCGGCGAATGTGGACATGAGACCTGGAGATGTCCTGATCGTCCCGCAAAGCTCGTTCTGATCGGCGTAGGTCCGCTCGCCGAAGAATATTCAAGCTCTCCGTTTGCGGTTGTCGCACGAAATCTGAATGAGCATTAGATATGGACGAGTTACTTCGGCAAGTTCACACGATTCTCAGAGGGATGTGGGACCGAAGGTGGCTAGGGCTCGGCGCTGCATGGGCGATCGGCGTAATCGCTGCGCTGGGTGTGTATAAGATCCCCGATCAGTATGAAGCAACGGCCCGTGTACATATGGACACCCAGACTATCTTACGGCCGTTGATGTCTGGTTTGGCGGTGCAGCAGGACACGGCGCAACAGGCGGCCATGTTGGGACGAACGCTGATCAGCCGTCCAAACATCGAAAATTTGTTGAAACTGGCTGGGGCGGATCCGGAACGAACGATGAGCGCGGATCGGGATCGTCTGGTTGATTCTCTCATTTCCAGGATCAAGCTAATTAGTGCGGGCCGTGACAATCTCTTTAGCGTTTCGTTTCGAGACACCGATCCGGGATACGCCGTACGAATCGTCGAAGGGCTTGTGACGATGTTTCTTGGGTCCAGCCAAGGCGATAAGCGGAAGGATGCTGATGCTGCGCAGCGGTTCATCGGCGAGCAAATAGCAAACTACGAGAAAAAGCTCGAGGAAGCGGAGAATCGAGTCAAAGAATTCAAGATCAAGCACATGGGTCTGCTTGGGACCGATGGAAAAGACTACTTTGTGCGGATCGCGGAGGCAGCCAAGAACGCCGACAAAGTCCGAATCGAACTTCGGGCTGCCATGCAATCACGTGACGCCCTAAGAAGGGAGCTGGCTGGCTGGCGAAGAGCCGATCCTTTTGATGGATGCCCCGACAGAGGCCGCAATTCCTTTCACGCCTAATCTGGCCTCTGAAGTTGATGGACGCCTCGAAGCGGCAAAGA